>CBHYLN010000173.1:0-9558 GCA_966128725.1 uncultured bacterium
TGTCATGACGCAGTGTGCCGTGGTAATGTCCTGACGGTCTGTATGAAATTCACTATTCGTAAGTCTTCAAGCCATGCCATGGCTGATAATTGAAGCGGTAATTGAATTCGAATAAATGCAACATGCATGTCGTTCTCCATTCTCCGGCAATACACGGCGCCATAATGTCCATCAAGGATGGCATTGATGCACTTCAACCAATCGTGCCGCGAATCGCGCGCACGGCACAGCCATGGGAAAACCTCATGAGAACACTTTCTATCCTCATTGCACTGCTGGCCTGTACAGCGATATCGCTGCCAGCACAGGGCAGATTTGATGCCTACGGGAATCTTGTTTCAAGCGGCCCGCAATTGCCCGGTGTATCGTTCCCAACCGTGGATGCTGCGTCGGTAAACGGTGCAGCCGCGTTCCAGGCCGCCTGGCTTCCCATGGGTGCCGGCCCAGGAGTTCCCGGCGAGATGATGCAGGCTGAAACCCTGAACGGTGACTTGTACATCATGTATGACGTAACAGGTCCGAACGGTAATATCAGCAGGATGGTAGCCCGTTGGGATGGCCAACAATGGGTGGACGTGGGCTCCCCGTCCTGGAACGGAAGAGGCGTGCTGTTCACAGCCTACAAGGGCAGGCTGTATTGCCACGGAGCCATGGCCGACCGGGTGGTGCGCATGTACCGATACGACGGGAATGTCTGGGAGCCCATTCAGATTACATCGCGTATGGGCTTCTCAATGTTTGAAGGGTTGGAGTATCAAGGCCAGATGTATGTGGGCGGCAACTTCGCCGACCTGTCCGGTGTGCCCAACACCAACAACATCGCCCGATGGGACGGTCAGCAATGGTCGGCGGTGGGCGAAGGGTTGTCCAACCGCGAGTCGCTTGGCGGTGCGGATACCAACAACACACAGGTGGTGTCGCTGGCCGAATACAGGGGGAAGTTGTATGCTGGCGGTCGATTCTCGCACGCCGGTGGGTTGCGCACGCCGTATCTGGCCGTGTGGAACGGCACGTCATGGGAGGCCGGCCCTGCAGGGATTACCGCACCCGTTGAAGAAATGTGGTCCGATAACGGCCTCCTGTATCTGTATATAAGTTATCGGGGCAGCACGTGGCCAGGGATCCTGTACACATGGGATGGAACCACCCTGCATCAACTGTCAACACATCCTCTGGATTGGATTGCGGATCTCAGGACCTTTCACGGCACGCTTTATGTGTGTGGCAAGCTGAACAATCAAGCAGCGATTGCCCGATGGAACGGTTCGGAGTGGGAAACCTATAAAGGCTTCGATCCATATTTCAATCCGAATACTCCGCACGACACCATGGGGCGAGCCGGGTTCATGTTCGAGCATGATGGCTCGTTGATCGTGGGTGGACGCATTCCCGGGGTTCAGGGGGTATCGATTGGAAATATCGCGCGAATGTGCAACGACGGTGAGTGCGGAGCAATTGCGGGGAGCGTATACCTGGATAATAACGATGACTGTGCTCGCGATGACAAGGACTCCGGCCTGCCGCGCCGTGTGGTGAAAATGGAGCCGGGGCCGGTATTCGCCACCACCGATGCCGATGGCGCCTATATGATCCCTGTGTTGCCGGGGAGTTATACGGTAAGCGCGGTGGCGGCTCTGCATTGGAACCAGACCTGTCCAGCTGCCGGCGGCACGCACAGTGCAACGGTGACCACGGCGAATGAGCATCTGACGAATCTTGATTTTGCTTTGAAGCCCGTTCCGAATGTGCGCGATGTGCGCGTGAGCATTACCGCGACACGCGCCCGACCGGGCAGGCCCGTGGAATATGTGATCCGTTACGAAAACGTTGGCACCGAGCCGGTGAACGGCACGTTGACGTTTACCTACGACCCGCGCCTGAGTGTTGTGAGCGACAATCCTGTTCACGACCGTGCCGGAACCGCGTCGCTTGAGTGGGACTTCTCGAACCTTCTTGTGGACGAATCGCGCACTATCCACGTCGTGCTCGGCGTGCCCACCACGATGTCGCCCGGCGAAGTGCTGTGCGCGTACGTGACGGTTGACCTGCAGGACATGCCCGATCTGGTGTTCAACGATGATGACCGCGATTCCATCTGCGTGGAAGTGGTTGCCTCGTGTGATCCGAACGACATCACCGTGCATCCGCTTGGTATCGAGGCCGACGGAACCATCCTGCCAACCGATACGGTTCTGGCGTACACCATCCGATTCCAGAACACCGGGAATGACACGGCGTTCCGCGTGGTGGTGGTTGATTCGCTTTCAGCAAGTCTCGATCCTGAAACCGTGCGCCCGGGTGCGTCGAGCCATCAGTATTCGCTGAACATCGGCGGCAACGGTGTGCTCACCTGGACGTTCCAGAACATAATGCTTCCGGACAGCGGCGCCAGTGAACCGGGAAGCCACGGCGTGCTGAAGTACTTCGTGAAATTGCGTCCGCGTCTGCCGGCGGGCACGGTGATTGCCAACAGGGCGCATATTTACTTCGACTACAATGCGCCCGTTACCACCAACACCGTGACATCGGTAATCGCGGCGCCGCTGGGCGTGCAGCATTCGGCCAACACGGCCGGGCGATTGTTGGTGCCCAATCCCACCACCGGCGTGCTTCGCGTTGATGTGCCGATGGTGGCCGGTGCCACGATCGCCGTGCTTGATGTTCATGGACGTCGGGTGATGACGACGCTCGCCACCGAGCGATCCGGGCAGATGCTCGATATGGCCGGCCTGGCGTCGGGGACGTACCTGGTGGTGCTGCCGGTCATTGGCGGTACCGTGGTTCAGCAAGTGCTGCTGGTGCGGTAGTCGACCGCTCAACGTGTGTTACGTCGGGGCAGCCTGCCTCGACATGGCTTACGCAGCGCCGCCGTGTGCCGGCGGATGGTGAACTAGTGAAATCAGACGACAACAGAGGGCCGAAGTCCGCATGGGCTTCGGCCCTTTGCGCACGAGTACAAGGTTAACCGGTATGCCGCTATCTTTGGCGCAATCGGTATCGCACGCGGCAGGGATGTCGTGTGCAATCATGAACCACGACTGAACAAGCTGGATGCGAACAAGCGAGGCACAATCATCGTTGCGTACGCCGCTCGCGGGTGCACGAGATATTGCGCGGGTATCGCATCCGCCAGTGATGCTCCGGCGTGCGGTGAGCAACCAGGCGGTGCAACGAGCCGTTCAACAGGCGCGTGCCGAGGCTACCATGCCCGTCAGCGCCGATGTGCAGGCACGGATCGATGCCCAGAAGGGGCGTGGCCGTGAGCTGCCGGCGGCCGTGCGCCAGGAGATGGAGCCGGCGGTTGGTGAGGACCTTGCCGGCGCCCGCCTGCACGTTGGGGCCGAGGCGCATTCCCTTGCGCGCGGCCTTGGCGCCCGCGCGTTTGCGCAGGGCAGCGACGTGTTCTTTGCCGATGGCGCGTTTGAACCACACAGCGATCGTGGCCGCCAGACGCTGGCGCACGAGCTTGCGCATGCAGGCCAGGGGCGCGCGGCGCCCGGCACGGTGCAGCGGCAGGCTGCCGACGATGCCTGCGCAACGTACGAGCCGGGCGAGTTCGATCAATCGAAACAGGAGCCCGGCGTATTGACGATGCCGGTATCGTGGTTGAAGCCGGATACGTTGCTCGTTGCGGATTTCGGTGTGGACTGGCGCCATCTTAAAACATCACAGACCGCCGACCCAACGCTGCGCTCGTGGCTTACCGGCCTGCTGCGCATGCAGCCCATTGCGCTGGAGGTGACCGGATTCAGCGACTGCGTGGGCGACGAAGCCAACAACACCTTCCTGCGCACCGGGCGCGCGCGAAATGTTGCGGCGTTGGTTGCTCCGGCGGCCGGTACCGCCGCGATTTCGGTGGCGGCCGCGCCGCGTGGGGCCTTTGTCACCGACAACACAACAACGTTCAACCGGGCACGCAACCGTGCGGTTACCGTTCGCGTGGCAGGCCCGCCCGCACCCGCCCCAACGCCCGCGCCGGCGATGCGCCCGCCCGAGGCCGTGGCCGAGCTGTGGCCGCTGCTGGAGTATGCCGATAAGCAACTCAAGCGGAAGTTTGATGCACAGTATGTGACGCTTCCCACACCTCCCGATGTGGCGGGCGCCAACGAACGTATCGATGCGGTGATCGCGTTCCTGATGCCGCTTGTGTTGGATGCGAATATCAAGCGGCATTCCAGAGGAGGGGTGCAGAACAAAGTGTTCCCGGTGTATTGGCGTGCTTCGGATTTCGATTCAGTGCGGGATCGTGTGTACGAGCTGATGCTGACCCGTATGCACGTGGCCGCGGGCACCGCGAAGCTCGATGAGCTGGAGACCGTGACCGCTAACCTCCAGTTCCTGAAACAGCGCCTTGAGGTGTTGGCCGACGAAGCCGTGTCGTTCGAGCTGGATAGCGGCCTGGTGCAGGCGCCGCCGTATCTCCCTTCCATGAAACAGGCGATGCCGGGCAGCGCTCTGGAGAAACCGGAACTGCGCGCGCTTGCCTGGCTGCGCCAGCAGAAGGCGCTTATCGCCGACGCCGAGACGAAGTTCAAGGTGGACCGTCGCGCCATTGCCGGCGCGATCGCATGGGAGGCCAGCCACAACATCATGCGCGCCGGGTTGCGCGGTGTTGGGCCGGGGAAGATGCATACGTACGACAACAAGTGGGGGGCCGTTGCGCCATGGTTCAAGGACGATGCCGTTCCGCAACAACTGGAACAGCGCGGTTACCTGCCTGCTGTGTCGGACGATCAACGCGGCATGATGCTGATGGGGGCGGGCGGCTCGATCACCTACATCGCTGCCTCGATGCGTGCCGCCAGCGACATCGCTCAGAAATACGGATACGATATCACCAAGGATGTTGGCGCCCTGACATCGTTTTATCAAGGCTACGATCTGAAGGAGTGGGAGTGGCACATGATCATGAAGCAGGGCAGCGGCCAGACGGCCTTTGTCGCCGCCGACAAGATGGCCGTATGGTCCGTAACGCACCTTGCGCAGCTTGAAGCGGCCGTGGGCGCGCCGGGCTTCTAAGCTCGTACCGTATGTCCCGGCTGGCCATGTTCACAGATCCGTGAGCATCTGCCGCAGGGCCTGGAACCATGGGCTGCCATCCCTGCTCCAGCGTCCCATCTCTTCGAACGACAACAACGCACCACATGACCGAACAAGCTCCCAACCCGAACCCCGCTGCATATGATCCCTACGCAGCGCAGCCGCATCTACGATTCAACCCCGCGCTCCATGACCTTGCCTGGATTTGCCGCAACTGGTTGGATAATGCCGATATGGATATCAAGATACGGACGCATGCGGGTGAGCTGATGCTGAGGCTTACGTTTCATGTTGTTGGCATCCCGAGCGTTGTGGTGATCAATTGTGGTGCAATCCTGAAGCTCGCGCTCGATCAGGAGCCCGGTGGCGGGCCGTATTACATGGTGCTGGAAGCGGAGATAACGCAGCGACCGCTGGCCATGCTGGCCGATCTGTTGGTGCCGACAATGCACGATTGCGCCGTTGACGTTCTGTGGGATGTGGACGTTCGCGAAGGCGATGTACGGCTGCGAACCCTGTGCTCCGAGCTTGCCTGGGAGGTGCGCGATGCCGTGGAGGGAGATTTGTATTTCAGGAAAGCGAATGATGCCGGGGCGGGCGTTGGGCCGGCCACTACACCGTAGCGGCAGGCCATTGCCAGCGCCCGGTTCAACAAGAGCCACGCATCGTACAGGCACGTTGTGTGGCATGATGAGTCGGGGGTTCGCACGGTGAGATCAGCTTCCGGAGTTTACCACACAACCCGATAACGCCGGGCGAACTTCAAATCCAGTACGAAGCCTCCGCGACGGCGCGTGATCGATTTCCGCGATATTGCCACGCTAACCTGGTCCTGGTATCAACGGCCCATGCTGTGCAGCCTGTGTGAACAGGGACCGCACCAATAATCGAAAGTGCTCAATGTATCCAACGCTGCGCGCGATTCGCGCCGACATAACAACGCTTTCGGTGGATGCGATCGTCAACGCGGCCAACTCCTCATTGCTGGGCGGCGGCGGCGTTGATGGCGCGATCCATCGTGCGGCCGGCCCGGAACTGGTGCACGAGTGCCGACTGCTGGGTGGGTGCAAAACCGGGCATGCCAAGATTACAAAAGGCTACCGGCTGCCGGCGCGATACATCATCCATACCGTTGGCCCCGTATGGCGTGGTGGGGCGCACGACGAGCCGGCACTGCTGGCGAGCTGTTACCGTAACTGTATGCAGTTGGCCGCGGGCAATGGTGTTGCCACGCTCGCGTTCCCGTCCATCAGCACCGGCATCTACGGATATCCGATCCAGGCGGCAGCGCGTATTGCCGTTGCCACCGTGCGCGAATCCTCGGCGGGGCAGGGCGTTATCCGCGAGGTAATCTTCTGCTGCTTCTCCACGGCCGATCTGGACGTGTACACCCACGTATTGAACGCAACCTAGAACCATAGGCGCCGGCCTTGATTACCAATCAGATGCAGGATGAACCACACGAAGCCACAGCTCGATTACATCGTTGTCCGGTGCGCGGAGATCGAACGCTCGCGAGAGTTCTACAACGCTCTGGGGCTGGCCCTCGTGCGCGAGCAGCACGGCAATGGGACGGTGCATTACGCCTCTGATCTTGGCGGTGCTGTTCTCGAACTATATCCATCCATTGGCCAGCCAACCGCCGGGTTGCGCATCTGATTGCGTACGGCAAGCCTTGCTGCCACGCTCGGCAGGCTGCGTGGTATCGGCGCCGAACTCGTGGCCATGAGTCCCGGATCACCTTCGGCATCATTACGTGACCCAGACGGCAACGTGATCGCCATCCGTGAAATGGATCCCATACCAGGGCAATAACCGAAGAGCATGCATTATCTGGGGAGTAGTCGTTGAGGTTGTCAAACGATACAGTTGTTCGTGCTGCCGTTTTGCCGCTCTGCATGCTGATTCTGGCTGTGCTTGCGGGGGCCTGCGCGCGCGAACAGGCAAACGAGCAGGCGGCGCGCATGCCGTTCGACAGCGCCGTGCAGCAGTTCAATCAACGCCGGATATATCGATCATTGGACTCCCTCACATTGACTTCCATTCCTGATGCCAAGCTGGAGCAGGCCGTGATGGATTATGTGTTCACGAAACTGGAAGGAAAATTCGAGCGCGAAGCCCTGGTTCTTGCCGCGTTACCGGCGGGCACCCGGGCGCTGTACCTCACATGGGTGGTGGAGAGCGAAGTAAACAACGGTGGATTCAATCAGTATTTCTGGAATACCAACGGACAATACACGCACGAGGTTGTAGGCGCATTTGAGTTCTTCGGCGCCACGGAGCATGCAAAGCTCATGCAACAGGCCGTTGATATGTATTATAAGGAGCAGGGGCACACCCCAAATCGCAAGCAGCAACGGACAGCCGATGGTTTCGCCAGATCCTACGAACGAACGAAGCTGAACGTGCTCGACGACCGCTTTTATACGATCCAAGAGAACCTGAGCGTAAAACGTATCGCGCGCATCCGTGCCACGCCACAACTCTTCGCTGGCGATTAGCCCGGCTCTTGCGCCCTTCGCGGTATCCCTTCCGCAACGCCGCCATCAACAACGCCCGAACATCCCGTTACGTGCCGCGCGCAACTTCTCGCGCCATCACTCGGTACATGGCTCCGGTCGCCGCTGTGCAAGCCATGGCGGTGAAGGTCAGGGGGCAACCGTCCCGTGATCGAACCAAGGGGGGATATGGAGCGGGGAAGGAAGCGGCCGCGAGCCGGCAACACGCCACGCATATCCATACCACACCCATTATCAACGATTGCCAGGCGTGCCGCCAGGAAGCGCGCGGCCAGGCATCAAACACATACTACAATTGGGGGGCTGTTTCGATGAGCTTGCAAATCCGGGCCGCGAAGCACGAGGATGCCGAAATCTGTGGCCGTATCTGCTACGAAGCATTCAAGGTGATTTCCGAACACCATAATTTCCCACCCGACTTTCCGGCACCCGAAGTCGGCGTTGGGCTGTTATCGATGATGATCTCGCGCGACGACATCTTCGGTGTTGTTGCCGAGTTGGAGGGGCGTGCCATTGGCAGCAATTTCCTTTGGGAGCAATCGATGATTGCCGGCGTTGGCCCGATCACCGTGGACCCCACCGTGCAGAACCGGGCCGTGGGTCGGGAATTGATGACGGCTGTGCTTGAGCGTGCCGAGCAGCGTGGCGTTGCCGGCGTGCGCCTTGTGCAGGCGGCGTATCACAGCCGCTCGATGTCGCTGTATGCCAAGCTGGGCTTTGATATCCGCGAACCCCTTGCCTTGATGCAGGGGCCGGCGCTGGGCCTGGAGATTCCGGGATACGCGGTGCGCCCTGCCACGGCAGCCGATCAGGCCCAGTGTGATGCACTGTGTTTCCGTGTGCATGGGCACGATCGGTCGCTCGAACTTCAGGGGGCGATTGCCCAGGCAACCGCGATGGTTGTTGAGTTCGCTGGTCGCATCGTGGGCTATACCACGGGGATCGGGTTCTTTGGGCACACCGTGGCCGAAAGCAACGAAGGGCTGAAGGCCCTGATTGCGGCGGCCGGCGAGTTCTCCGGCCCGGGGTTCCTGCTGCCGACACGCAACAGCGAACTGTTCCGTTGGTGCCTTGCACACGGCCTGCGTACGATTCAGCCCATGACGCTGATGAGCCACGGCCTGTACAACGAACCCGCGGGCGCGTTCCTTCCGTCGATATTGTTCTGATATTCCCGGCGTTCGGCGCCGAGATATACAACGGCCGGGGCGTGCGCGCGCATGCTCCGGCTGGGTATTTTCTCGACAGCCGCGAAGGCCCGGCCTCAACATTCACAAAGCATCGTGTATCCATGACCGAGCAGGAAATCCTGAACCTGTCGACCGTGCGGAAGTATCTGTGCGCGCTGGCATCCGGTGCCGTTGGCGAGGAGCTTGCCCGATACTTCACGCCCGACGCCGTGCAGATCGAATTCCCGAACCGGCTGAACCCGGATGGCGGTCGCAGCAACCTTGCAACGTTGCTGGAGCGTGCCGAGCGCGGCCGTGCGATACTGCAATCGCAGCAGTATCATGTATTGAGCACCGTAGCCCAGGGCCACGATGTGGCCATCGAAACCGAGTGGAGCGGCGTACTTGCCGTGGCGGTAGGGGCGTTGGCCGCCGGCGATACCATGCGGGCGCACATTGCCGTGTTCTTCCGAATGCGCGATGGCCGCATTGCCGAGCAACGCAATTACGATTGTTTCCAGCCGTGGTAACGCCTGTGCCGCGGGCGCACCGGTGTATGCTTTTACCGAACCAATCATGCCGAATGTCGACGCATTGATCGCCGTGCTGCAGGAGACGTGCAGGATGCTTGAGAGCGATACCGGCGATTACTCCTGGTCCTCCTGGGAATCCGGCGCTGATGCCGCCGCGGCTATTGGCGCGCTGATTGTGCGGCTGCGTGCCGGCGCCGAACCATCGCTGTTGGGATTGCAGATCTACTTCGCGCCAACCGGCCCGATCCAGGAAGCCGCAATCGATGGTGGCTGGGGCGATTATTTCCTGGAGCTTGC
>CBHYLN010000174.1:0-9535 GCA_966128725.1 uncultured bacterium
CCGTGCCGATGTGGCGCCGTGCCGATGTGGCGCCGTGCCGATGTGGCGCCGTGCCGATGTGGCGCCGTGCCCCTAGCGGCCGGCAGCCGCGGCATCAAGCGGGCAGCTCGCGCCCGGCGAACGCGCGTATCCAGACACGGATGCCGTACACCACCGGCAACAGCAACAGGGCGTTCACCGCTGCCAGCAACGGCATCGCCGCCAGCCCTGCGGATTCCAGAACAGCCGCCGCGGCAAGCACGGCAACGGCCGTGCCCAGCACGATACGCCCGCCACGCCCGTACAGCAACCGCAATGGCTCCGGCAGTTGCAACGTTTTCATAAGCGCGGCGATGCAGCACAGCACAAGCGCGATGCTTCCGGCCAGGGTCCAGCACGCGGCGGCATCAACCCCATGCTCCGTATTGGCGACCAGGTGATCGGTGGCGGCGCTGGCCGCAACGATGCCCATCGTCATGAACAGATGCAGGTACATCCACGAGAGCGTGGTGGCCGGGCGCGCCGCGGGCGGCCGGTGCGAGATGAAATCGAAGTACAGCCACCACAGGCTGATGGCCGCCACCATGCCAAGCCCTCCGTTGGCGAACACCTGCCAGCCCGGATGCGGTTGCGCTGCAATGCCGCGGATGCCGGCGGCGATCACCTCGCCAAGCACGATGATAGTGAACAGACCGAACCGCTCCACCGCCGACTCGCTGACCTCGGAAACCCGGTCCAGCTCGGCCTGTACGTCCGGGCCGGCCGGCCGTATCGCAACGCTGATCACCGGCGCCAGGATACTGAGCGCCAACCCCGCGCACCACATCCACAGCCGCGCCGTATCCGGCACCGCGGCCGACCCCGCAAACAGCCCCACCGAAACCAGCAAGGCCAGCGCATACGGCTGCGCAAGCGGCCGGTGCCGTGGGTCGTGCACGCCGGTGCGCCACCACAGTACGGCCAGGATCAACTGATACGCCGCATAGGCAACGGCGAATCCCGTGGCCGAGGCGCCCAGCGCATCGTGCGCGAACACGGCCATCGCAGCAACCGTCCCCATCTGCAGGAACGTAAAGGCGCGCGTCCGGATGTCGTTGTTGCCGTGCAGATCGTGGTACATGGCGCCGTTGATCCATGCAAGCCACACCAGCGAAAACAGCAACAGGTATTCGCCAACCGATACAACGCCCATGTGGTGGGCCAGCCGGTGCCCTACCTCGGCAACAAGCACCACGTACACCAGATCGTAGAACAGCTCCAGGAACGAGACCCTGCGCCCACTGGGGCGTTCGCTGAGCCGACGAGGTGGCTGCCACCACACCCGAACCCGTGTTTCGATATCCGCCATGGTTCCCTGGTTATTGCATGTGTTCCCACGAGAATACGAAACAGCGGCCAACCGGGATTTCCCACGCCGGAAGAACGCACGCCACCGTCACGGCATATCCGGCACAGGCGCGCCCGAGGGTTATGCCGGCACAGGCCCCGGCAACGCCGGCGCGCGGGCAACAAACGCCTCGCGCACCAGCTCGGCGAACGGCCGGCCTTCTATTCTGCTCACCAACCACGGAACCAGATCGAGGTAATAAAGAAACTCGCTTTCGAACCGATCCTCCATCAGCGGCTCGATCTCCCGTAGCAGCCAACGGAACAGTGCGTCGTGGTCGGCGCCGCCACCGCTCCGTAACGCCCGTTTGATGAACCCGAGGATCGCCTGCTCGGCCCGATAGCCTGCACCGTTGGCTATGAAGTATCGATGCGCCGAGCGCAGCAGATGCTCCAGCAGATCGTAGTCGCCGCGCTCGAAGTGCACCATTAACTGCATGATCTTCGTGAGCCCGTACTGATGCAATGGCAGCCCCAACGGAACCATATCAAGAAGCATGTTCACGTAGTCGATGCAGCGCCCGTAGTTACCGAGCCCGAAGTGAATCGCCACAAGGAGCAGCGCGGGGCTGGAGGTTCGGTGCACGTCCACATGGCCGCTTGCGCGTGCCCTGGCAATGGCCTCCTCAAGCGGCTCTGCGGCCTGCAACGCCTGGTGGTAACGGCCCATGCCAACATACATTCCGGGCAGGCACGCCAGCGCGATCAGCCTGGCTTCGAAGTGAACGCTCGCCGGCGAACTCTCGGCGCACTCCAACAGCATCGCATGATATCGATGGAACGATTCGAGATCGCCGGCACTGATGCTGAGTCGGGAAATCTCGCAGAGAATCGGAGCGATCATCAGGTTCGGATCGTCGCGCCACGCCGGGCTGGCCTGTGCAACCGCCAACATCCCGACGAACGTGCGGATGGCGTCGGCATAATTGCCGCCGGCTTCCTGGCACAACGCAATGCCGTACTGGTGGTACAGAAGATTGGTTGGCGCAACCTCGAGCTCACGTTCGGAAAGGCCACGGCCGTTCATCGATTCGACGAACACGCCAAGTTCATCGGAACTGCGGGCAATGCCCTGCGATCGTATGCGCATAAGCTGGAGCGCGTACGCGGCCCAGTGCTCATGCTGAAGACGCCAGAGTTCGAGGTACTCGGCAATCGTATCGACCGCGGCCTGCACCCACTCCAGATCCGTACCGGAACGCTTTGCGATAATGTATCCCTGCCGAACCGCTTCTGCCGCAAGATGCCATCGCTCGTGCCGCACGGCCAGCTCGCGCGCGCGATCGAGAATCTTTTCGGATTGTCGCGGCAGTTTGCGCTCGAACAGGATTGTGGCCTGATGCAGCATCCTGACAATCCGGACATCAACCGAGCGTTCGGCCGCGAACCCGTGAAGCGCACGCAACACCGCACCGTACAGGTAGTACTTGGCCTCGGAGAAATGTCGATCGCCGAACTCCGCGCCGAACTCGGCCCGCAATTCAACATCGTTGAAATGTTTCTGCGCGTCGATCAGTTCGAACATCCGCAGATACTTAGCCTCCGATCGCCCCACGCCGTGTAGCCGGAAATAACGTTTCTCGGATTTCGACATGGATTTAATCAGGTCGAACAGATCGCTGTTGGCTGCCATGGAAACACCAGAACGAATGAATTGTTGTCCGGATGTGATGCGAAAAACACAACACTCGATAAGGACGTAAACGATCGGCACACAAACACATCCGGGTAAAACCGAGTATTCGCGCGGACGGGAGGAATTGCGCCGCGCCATGGATCGCTCACACGGTGAACAATGGCCCACGGTTGAAACACCAGAATGAATACACTTCGGATTGCCCGCGTGTTACCGGCAAGCTGATATTGCCCCGGCGCTTTTCAAATGCGTAACCGATGTTGTTAAACCATATCCCCCGATACAGCCATGACCCTGCGCTATAGCCTCTGCATCACGGTTCTGTTGTCACTTGTGCTCGCTGCCAGCCAGCTCGATGCACAACAGTATTACACGGTCACCACATCAACGGCCACCTATCAGGAGCTCGTCGGCGCAATCACGCTCGTCGACAAGCCCGACACGCTCGGCTACGGAACCACCCTTCCGTTCGCGATGGAAGGGTTCGGTCTGCCGCTGAACTTCAACAACCAGGCCTCGGTGTTTTACATCTTCACAGGTGGGTTCGTTGCGGTGGATGTGCCGTCGCATCAACGGCTGTACGTGTTCGACGCGTTCGTCTCGCGGCTCATCTGGCGCGACGACAACTCGCGCATCTCGTATACGCTTACCGGCGCGCCGGGCGCACGTGAGCTGAAGGTGCAGTGGAAGAATCTCGGCATGGTGGGCCATGCCGCCACGGACTACGTGAACATGCAACTGTGGTTGTCCGAAAAAGACAACAGCTTCGAGGTCCACGTTGGTCCGAACCACGTCACCGGCACCGCCGCATACTACGGCAATGGCGGTCCTGCGATTGGTGCGTTTGTTGCCACGTACGACTTCAGCAACTACGACCACGCGATCCACGTGATTGGCAACCCCGCACACCCCGGCATCGACGCACTTCAGGGCTACTATCCCCTCGCGGGCACGCCCGCCGATGGAACCGTATATCGTTTCGCGTACACGAAACCATCGGCGGTGGAGCCCGAACGGCCACTCGCCGGCACGATTGCGCTTTCGCCGAACCCATGCCGCGAACGCTCGCGGATCGGATTGCCAGCCTCGAGCCAGGGTCGCGCCACGCTCGTCCTCCGCGACGCGCTCGGGCGTGAGGTGCTACGCATGGCTGGTGTGGCCGACGGTGATATGATCGAACGTGGCGACCTTGCCGCCGGAGTCTACTACGTCCAGCTTTTCGAGGGTCGTCGATTGCTGGGCACAAGCCAGCTGACCATCGCGGAATAACGCGGTGTGTGATTCCGGGTCGTGGAGCATGGTGCGCTGCAGGCATGCCCGGCAGCAAACACCGGCTCCACGCCCACAACCCGGAGCTTCCAAACGTTGAGCATGGCGCCCGCCGTCACCATTGCTTCGCACGCACCTGTAGATGCGACGCCGGGCGGGATTCGGCGGCTACGGGCTCACCCGTACGCGCGCAACCATGCCAACCCCGTTTGCATCAATCGCCTGCGCGAAGTACAGCCCGGGCACGAGCGCCACCGCGAATCCGCCCTCGCAAGCCTTCACGGAATGTTCCGCCACAAGCGAACCCGTCACCGCATACAGCATGATGCGTACGATACCGGTGCTTCCACATGCGGCGTACCGCAGCACACGGCCCGGGCCATCGTACGTCGCGGTAAACGATGCCGGCTGCCGGGTGCCCGTGCCAACCCCGCTGACTCCGCCGGTTGCAGGCGCGCTTGGCACAAACTGGCCGCGAAGCTGACCGTTGGGATATTGCGACGTATGGATATCTGCGTAGGCACGGCCCTGCCGCAGGTCGACCAGAAGATCGGCGGGCATCGTGCCCGCAAGGAAGTTTGTGTCGACAAACAGGAACGTACCCTGTTGCACAAGCAATGATGTGATCGCCGGGCCGTTCTCGCCGATGCTGCCACGGTGTACGTGGGCCTCACGGACAGTGTCGGCGATGCCGCCAAACACCGCGCTCAGGCGGATGCCAACGCTCCCGTCGATGTTGCGCTGCACCGCCGCGAACCCCGTGCCGCTAGCGGCCGAAGCATTTGCCGGCGGCACTACGTTCGCCGGACCAAACGCGATCATGAACGGATCCATCGGCGTCAACTGGCCACGGACCTCACCGCCCGGATAGCCGGAGCTGGTGATCACGAAATACAGCATGCCGGCATCAAGATCGCGCAGGTTCTCGTCGGTCATGTTCGCCCAGGTGCCCACCACGCCGTTGCTCCCCGCCGTTGCGGTGAACGTTGCCACCACCGGACCGTTTTCGTTGTACCGCCCGCTATGAATCTCAATCGCGATCGCGTCGCCATCCAGCCCGTACCATCGGATCACGTAATGCGCCTGGCGCGCGGCCGGATCGGCGCGAAGCGAACCGCTTGCCTGTGCGGACGTTCCGCTCACCGGCGGCACCATCTGGCCGGCATCGAACCGCAGACAGACGGCGTTGGGGACCATCGAGACCTCCCCCTTCATGTAGCCATCGGGATAGGCCTTGCTGCGCAGATCCAGATACACGAGCTCCGAGTCCAGCGCCTGGTACATCGCCGGATCGGACACGGGAAGCGTGCGCGTGACGGTGATTGCGCCTTCCGGATACGGAATCACCAGAAGCGCGGGATCGTCGCCGCCGGGCGTGTGCTTGCGCACCCGTATCTCCGTTACCGTATCGCCAGGGGCCACAACCGTGCCGCGGAACATGATCTGCCCGGCGACCCTGTCGGCCGCGATGCTTGCGTTGCCGCGGCCAGCGCGCACGCTGGGCACCGCCGAGATCGTGCGGAGGCTTGCCGAATGTGTTGCGGGGAATGCCTCCTGCGCATGTGCAGCGGTTGTAAGGAGAAACAGGATGGCGCCGGCGAAAACAGGCCAGGGGTACTTCATGGTCGGTTTGATGTTTCGGGTAAGGCATGATGAAACGCATCCTTCGCGATATGCGAACGACGGTTCCGTTTAGCGCCGGTTGGGAAGGAAGGTGGGTTGTGCCGGATGGTATCGCAGGGCATGCGCCGGGCCGGTTGGGCACCTTCCAGCGCACTAGACATCGAAGGCATCCGATTCCGGACAGCCCATGTGGCGCCCGTATGCCTCGCCCGTATGCCTCGCCCGCCATGGTGCCGGCAATCCTGCGCCGGCACCCATCAAGAACAGGAATGCATCGCTCACGCTACGGATCAGCCGTTCCACGGACGCCCGCGCGGCCCCACGTATGCCGACTGCGGACGGATCAACCTGCCGGCGCGCCGTTGCTCGAACGCGTGGGCAATCCACCCAACAACCCGGCTGATCGCGAACGTTGGCGTGAACAGATCCACGGGCAGCCCCACGCCGTGCAACACCAGCGCCGTGTAGAACTCCACATTGGTCTGCAAGCGCCGCCCCGGCTTCTGCTCCTCAAGCAACGCCAGCGCGATCCGCTCCACCGCGCACGCCAGCCGGTATAGGTCGCGGTCGCCACCGTCGGCGAACAACCGATTGGCCGCCGCGGCCAGCACATCGGCCCGGGGGTCGCGCACCTTGTACACGCGGTGCCCGAAGCCCATCAGCCGTTCGCCGCGCGCCAGCTTGGCGCGGATGTAATCCTCGGCACGATCCTCCTGGCCAATCGCCAGCACCATGTCCAGCGCGGGGCCTGGCGCGCCGCCGTGCAGTGGGCCTTTCAGCGCCCCAACCGCGCCGGCAACCGCCGACACCAGATCCGACCCCGTGGAGATGATCACACGCGCGGTGAACGTGGAGGCGTTGAAGCCGTGATCCACCACCGTGTTCAGGTACGTCTCCAACGCACGTGTTGCCCCGGGGCTGGGCTCGGTCCCGTTCAGCATCCACAGATAATTGGCGGCATGGCCCAGATCCGCGCGCGGCGCCACCGGTTCGGCCCCGTGCAGCATCCGGTAATACGCGGCCACGATTGTTGGGAACCGGGCGGCCAGCACAATCGCTTCGGCAGCCGGGTTCGGCGCTGCCGCCGTATCCAGATCCAGCGTGGCCGCCGCCATGCGCAGCGCATCCATCGCGGGCACACCCTGCCCCGCCGCCGCGCGCAGCAATGCCAGGGTTGCCCCCGGGATTTCCCGATGCGCCGAAAGCATGCCCGCGAACGTTTCCAGCTCATCGGCCAGCGGCAGCCGCCCATTCCACAACAGATACGCCGTTTGCTCGAACGTCGCGTTGGGCGCCAGTTCCTCCACCGGATATCCGGCAATCACCAGTTCGCCGGCCTCGCCGTCCACGCTGCTCAACATCGTCTCGGCGGCCACCACGCCCTCCAACCCCGGCTGTACAAGCCCCAGATCATTCATCATGATATCGCTCCTGTTTGTTGCCATTACTCTTGATAGCCCACTGACCGGAGCAACTTATGGCGGTTCGCAATATGTTGTCAATATTGATTCATCAATCAATATATTCGCGCCATGAAAACACGTCGATATCTCAGCGCGGCCGAGGCGGCCGCCGAACTTGGCATAACGCCGGCAACCCTGTACTCCTACGTAAGCCGGGGCCTTGTACGATCGGAGGAGGGCGCGGGCACCAAACGCGAGCGGAAATATCATGCCGAGGATGTGCGGAAGCTGAAGGAGCGGAACGGACTCAGGCGCGATCCCGCCAAGGCGACCGAGGGGGCGCTGCACTGGGGGGCGCCGCTGATGGAGTCGGCCATCACGCTGATTGCCGACGGGCACCTGTACTACCGTGGCCACAGCGCCGTGGAGCTTGCCGCCACCCGTAGCCCTGAGCACGTCGCGGCGCTTATCTGGGGCGGTCCCGATGCAGCCCCATTATCGCCCGGCACGACGGCCGTGCGACTTCCGGCCGCGCTGGCCGGCATGCGTAAAACGCTGACCGGCCCGGGCGCCATCGAGCGCCTGCAGATTGCGTTGGCATTGGCCGCCGCCGAGGACCACGCCGCGTACGATCTGCGCCCCGCCGCCGTGTGGCGCACCGGCGAACGCATCCTGTGGTTGACGACCGCAATCGCGGCGGGTGCATCCGCCATCAACGGCGGCATCGCCGCCACGCTTGCCGCCGCCTGGGCGCCGGGCAAGCCCCACGCGGCGGCCCTGATCCAACGGGCGCTGATCCTGGCGGCCGATCACGAGCTGAACGTGTCCGCGTTCACCGTGCGCTGTGTTGCCTCGGCCGGCTCCACGCCGTACCAGGCCGTGATCGCGGGGCTGGCGGCAATCAAGGGCGCCAAACATGGTGGATACACCGAGCGGGTGGAGACGATGTTCGCGGAGATCGGCAAGCCGGAACGCGCCGCCGAGCATATATCCGTGCGGCTACGGCACGGCGAAGTGATACCGGGATTCGGGCATTCGCTGTATCCGGATGGCGACCCGCGCGGCGCGGCGCTTATCCAGGCCGTGACGGAGGCCATGCCGCGCTCGGCGGCCATCCGCCTGCCGCTGGCCGTATGCGACGCCGTGGCCCGGCTTACCGGCGACTTCCCCACCATCGATCTGGGCCTTGTGGCCGTGGCACGGGCGCTGGCCCTGCCGGCGGGCAGCGCGCTGACCCTGTTCGCACTGGGCCGCACCATCGGTTGGATCGGGCACGCCATCGAGCAATACGCCACCGGCCGCATGATCCGCCCGCGTGCACGGTACATCGGCCAGCAGCCGACCGCCGAAGTTGAGGGAAATCCGTAGGCGCACGTCTTTAGCGTGCGCTAATCTCACGCATCATCCCACATCTCCAGATCGTGCACCGTCGAACCCAAATACCGATATGCCCGCCATGTATCCACAAGGCCGGCACGTACGGGATTATTGATTACATATCGCATATGGTTCATCAGTTCCGAGGATGTACGCACAATGCGGTCGTAAAAATCCTTCTGCCATCGAATGCCGGGACAATGGCGTGCCAACCAGTAATTGCTGCGCTGTTTAAACCGTTTCATTGCCGACAATGGATCACCAGTCAAACGTGGGGTGGAAACAATCACGTGGAGATGGTCCGGCATCAAGACGTAAATCTCCAGCTCACACTCATAATGTGCCACTGCTTCGCGGAGTATATGTTCCATCGCCGTGGCAACCGATCGATCGCGGAAAGCCTTGATCCGGTTTCCAACTACGGCCGTAAAGGCAACGATGCATGGCCCATGATAGTGCTTCTTCGGCAAGCGGTGCGGGCGCTCACGGATTGGCCCCATGATGTCTCCATTCTTCCTGGTATGTCAGGGTTGTGGGAGGAGCACGTATGGGATGGAAACATATGAAATTGGCTGTGAAGACGTATGCAGGCTGATGGTGAAGATGAAGCGCACGCTGATGATGACAAGATGGAGCGCACGCTGATGATGACAAGATGAAGCGCACGCTGATGATGACAAGATGAAGCGCACGCTGAAGACGTGCGCCTACGGGCCAATACCCGTAAATGCACCCATCGCAACTCGATACGCGTTCACATGCGCGCGCACCATACGGTCGCGTTTTGGGTTGGGTGGGGGGAAGCCGGCCCAGTGACCCCCAAACCCCCCCCCACTGACAACGAAAAAGCCACCAACGCGAA
>CBHYLN010000175.1:0-9445 GCA_966128725.1 uncultured bacterium
AAGAAGGGGCGGCAGATCTATCTGGAGGGTCGTATCCAGTCGCGGAAGTACGAGGACAAGGAAGGCCAGACACGCTACATCACCGAGATCAACGTCAGCGACTTCGCCTTCCTCGACGGCGGGCGCGGCGCGGGTGAAGGCGGTGAGGGCGGCGGCCGTCCGGCGGCCAGTTCGTCCGGCGGATATTCCGGCGGCAGCGGCGGCGGGGCAACCTATTCGGCGCCGGCCTCGGCCAGCAACGACGTGCAGGATGACGACCTGCCGTTCTGATCGATACCCTGATCGCGCCCAACAGTCGGCTCCCCAACAGTTCTCGATGATCGTTGCGCCGGGCTCCGCCATATCGACGGGGCCCGGCGCGCTTCGTGAATGCCGCGTGGCGGATCGGCGCCGGCCGCGCCGGGCCGTTGCTCTTGTGCGACCGATGACGCTCGCCCGGATGTTCGCTTTTCGCGGTGGCGTGTCATACATCAGCCGGGGCTGCAACGTTGCGCCGCAAGCGCTATCTTTGGTGCCTCGTGAATCGTTGGTCGCCGGGCTCAACAACCCTGCATCCGCAGTTGCGCGCGCGGCCAAAACCCCGGCCATTCTCAACACGTGTTCCGGCATCGTGGGGTGCCGTTCCGCTTTCCGTGCCGTGCCGGCGTTCGCCGCACGCGGCCACCAATCACTGTAGCGATTGATGTCATCTTCCAAGGCTCAGGTAATCCGCGTTGGCGTGTCCACCATCATTGCCTTAGCGCTCGTTGTTGGCGGCATCGTGTGGGGAAAGGGCGGATTCAGCGTCGACAATCGATTGGTTCGCGTGCGATTCGCCAATGCCGCTGGCCTGGATCTGGGCGCGGCCGTTACGCTTAACGGCGTGCGCAAGGGCAGCGTAACCGCGCTGGATGCCACCCCCGAAGGCGTTACCGTCACCATGCTTGTGGAGAACTCCTTTGCGCTGAAGCGTGATGCCCGCGCCGTGCTTGCCATGCTGGAGCTCACCGGCGGCAAGAAGATCGAGCTTATTCCCGGCAAGGCCGATGCCGTGCTGCCGGCCGATGCGGTGATCGCCGGTGAGGTGCAGCCCGATGTGGCCGCGCTGCTTGCCGACGTGGAGCAGATCGGCTCCACCGTGAAAGTCACCCTGACGCGCGTCGACTCCGTGGTGGCCTCGCTGAACGGCCTGCTGGGCTCGCGCGAGTTCAACTCCGGCTTGAAGAACACGTTGAACAACCTTGAAAGCAGTAGCGGCGCGGTGCGCGAGCTTGCAGTGAACAACAGGGCGGCGATCGAGCGCGTGATCCACAATGTGGACGCCACCGTTGGCGACCTGCGCACGCTTGTTAATCAGATCCGGCCCGGCGTGCAGCGGGCGCTGCTTTCGGTGGATTCCATCTCCGGCGACGGGCGCGCGCTGCTGCGCAAGCTGCAGGGCTCGCTGGCCAATGCCGATTCCGTGATCGTCCGTGTGGATGGCATCGTGGCCGACCTGCGCAACGGCAAGGGGCTTGCCGCCAGGCTGCTGAACGATGCCGGATTCGCGGCGCAGATCGACAGCACCGTGCGCGCCCTGCGCCTGATGATCCGCAACATCGACCGCCGGGGCGTGAACCTCAACATCGGGTTCGGCAGCGAGGACTGAGGGCAAGCGCTTCCCGGGGCGTGGCCCGGGCTGGCCTGTGTCGCGCCGTTGGCGCGGGGTTATGCGGTCAGGATTATGCGTTATGGCGAAATGCATCCGGCTGCGTCATGAGTCCCGGAATCCCCAACCTGTATATCCCGGTATACAACCTGTGCCGCGCCGTTGGCGCTTGGTTCTGCGCTATGCGCACGACGGCGTCTGAACGTTCGGGCCGTACCGACATCATTCATAACCCATCACTCAGAACGCATCATGGCTTGCCTGTGCCGCGCCGTTGACGCTGCGTTATGCGGTCTGATGTGTGTAATGGCACGCCATCATTCATAATCCATCACTCAGAACGTATCACGGTTGACAGCCCTGTTCCACGCTAGGTTTGGTCCGCGAATGCGGCTATATTCATGCGCTGCCGCGGCAATTCCCCGCATGTTCGGCGGCGGCAACGTGCCCACGGCCGGCACGTCGGATTCTTCCCACAACCCCCTCACAACAATCACGGCTTTCGCTTCGATCAATCGATCGTCATCGACGCGTGCAGCGTCGAGCACGTCGTTCGGCCACATCGTGTACACATGGCCTGGTGTATCCGCAGTGGAATACCGCGGAGAAACGATATCGAACCGCATCCAGAATCTTGAACTGCGTGACAATGCGAACACATGCGGCAGTGGTGAAGCGTGATCCCGCGCCCGCGCCCCGCGCGACGGAATCCGAAGGGGTCCCAAACCTGCGACCAGGTACACACAGCCTGGCGCGCGTGCCGGTGCGCGCTGATGCCAACGGAGGCCCCATTCAGCGCAAGATCACAATCGGCAGGGGGCACGATGCAAGGGAACATCGTGCGTTGCCGCAGTATACTCACGAACGATTGATTCGCGGGAAGGACAAGGGGGAATTGCCGCAGGAGTTGGTAGCGCGGCTTGAGGCCGATGTGGCATCGGGCAAGGACCTGGGTTCGTACCCATCGTGGGATGCGGCGATGGCCGCGCTTGTCCCGAAGACGAAATCCTCCTACCACGTTGGCTCCGGTGACTTCGGTAAACAACTCGACTACGCACGCAAGCACCCATACCGGCGTGTTACGGCAACCTCGCTGGATTCGCGCGAGGAGGTGCTCCACAAGTATGGGCATGCAGCCCAGCAAAACATTGATGCGCTGAGCGAAACCGGCGCCACCGTGCAGCACGGGGTGGACGCCACACAGCTTGAGCACACCGGCCCCGAACAACACGATCAGCTTGTGTGGGACTTTCCGCACACCGGGGTGTATGGCGGTGGCCACCAGAGGGCTCGAGATGCATTCATCTCGAACGCGGAGTTGATGGAGGGATTCATGCACAGCGCGCACAGCAAGGTCAAGCCCGGCGGTCAGATGCAGATCAAGGTTGGAGGGTGGCCGTATATCCCGAACGCCGAGAAAGCCGCATTCAAGGGAGGGATTCCGTTCAAGGGGCTGGCGCAGGATACGAAATGGCAGGGGCCGCAGGAGAAAGCCTACCCGCACGCTGTGCATGTGGGCCGCACCGTCGGCGATGGCTTCTGGACAAAGCAGTCCAAGCGGCTGCGTTTCACCAAACCGCCCGAAGGCGGCGGATCGATGTTCGCGCCCCCACCATTTGTTGGAGGCTCGGCACCGCATGCGCATCAAGGCGGGACGGCGAGTTCAGGCAGTATGCCAAACATGGCGCCCGCGCCAATGCCGCAATTCGGGTCGGATTATGTTGCGGATGAAGATTTTCCGCCAGAGGCCTTCGAATGGTTGGATCAGGCGGAATCAGAGCATAAGCGTCGAGAATCAGAACCGAAGCATTCCGGCGGCGGGATGCCGAGCATGGCGCCGGTGGTAACCTCGCCGTATTTCGGTGGCGGCGGAAAGCCGAGCATGGCGCCGGTGGTAACCTCACCATACTTCGGCGGCGGCGGGATGCCGAGCGTGGCGCCGGTGGTAACCTCGCCGTATTTCGGTACGGGGCATGGCGCGCAGCCGCATACGGGATCCCATCCACCCACCATTCCACCAACGTCGAAGTTCCTCAACCGCAGCTTCGGAGTTCCGTCGGCAACGTCGGTTCCGCCGAAGTCGAGCGTTGCGCCGGTGGTAACCTCACCATACTTCGGCGGCGGCGGCGGTATGCCGCCGACTTCGTACGGGTCCCACGGAGTGTTGGGCGAGGGACGGGAGAGTGCGGCCGACCAGTCCGAGAGCGAGGACGAGAGCGACATGCACATCGAGGATTTTACCCAGGCCGACTACGATGAGCACCGCAAGGCGATGTTGTTATCGGACTCGACGTCGCGCGACGAGAAGGCGCGCATGACATACGGGAACCAGGGCCTGATGGCATGGCTTCAGGCGGCCGCTCCGCACATACACCGGCAGATGCAGGAGATGCACGATCTGATCCAGAGAGGGATTATCTGAGAACGTGTCGCTCGACAGTCGTCCTTCATAATTCCATCAGCCCGCGCTTCAAGCGTGCCACACCCTCGATGATATCAGCGTCGGAACAGGCATAGGAAAGCCGTATCGCGCTGGGCGCGCCGAAGGCAGAGCCGGGCACCGTGCCCACGTGATGTTCGGCCAGCAGATACCGCGCCAGGTCCACATCGCTGGCCATGGCGCCGCCCAGATACGCCGACACATCCAGGAACAGGTAGAACGCGCCGTCGGGGCGGGGGAACGTGATGTTCGGCACATCCTCCATCAGCCCAACAATCAACTCCTTGCGCCGCGCGAACGCCGCCACCATCATCTCCATCTCCTCGTGAACTTCAAGCAGCGCCGTGTACGCCGCGCGCTGGCTGATCGAGGAGGGATGCGACGTGGTCTGGCTCTGGATACGGCCGGCCGCCGCGATCACGTCGCGCGGACCGCACATGTAGCCGATGCGCCACCCGGTCATCGCATATGCCTTGGAGACACCGTTCACCGTGATCGCCAGATCCGCCAGCTCGGGCATCGAACCGATGGAGAAATGCCTGTGGCCGTCGAACACAATCTTCTCGTACAGCTCGTCGGAAATGGCGTACACACCGGCGTCGGCCAGGATGCGGCCAAGCGCCTCCAGCTCCGGCTGGGTATAGATCACCCCGGTCGGGTTCGATGGCGAGTTCAGGATAATGGCGCGGGTGGCGGGTGTGATGGCGGCCTGCAGGGCGGCGGGCGTGATCTTGTAGCGTTCTTCAACCGTTGTGGGGATCAGCGTCGGTTTGCCGCCGGCGATGCGCGCAAGGTCCGGGTAGCTGGTCCAGTACGGCGCCGGTATCAGCACCTCGTCGCCTTCGTCGATCACCGCCATCAACGCGTTGGCGATCGCCTGTTTGCCGCCGGCGGTAATCAGCACCTGCGAGGGCTCCACGTTGATCGCGTTGTCGCGCGCGAACTTCGCGGCAACCGCCGTGCGCAGCTCGGGGATTCCGTCGGCCTGCACATACTTCGTGAAGTTCGCCTCGATGGCCGCGATGCCGGCGCGTTTCACAACGTCCGGCGTGGGGAAGTCCGGCTCGCCGGTGGAGAAGGAGATCACGTTGATCCCTTCGGCCTGCATCCGTTTCTGTTCGGCGGCGATGGCAAGCGTGGTGGATTCGCCCACCGACATCGCGCGTTTGGAAAGGCGGCGCGTCGCCGTGTCGTGATTGTTGTTCGTGCTCATACGCTGTGTTTGCCGGATGCCGTGCGCGCACCCGTTAAAGAGCCGATTGGGGCGCGCCGAATGCCCCACGTCCCGGGGGTGGCCACGCCGTTGTTGTTGGCGCGTTTGCGTGCGCCAGTGCGTGCGGGGGAGCCTATCCCTTCGGTATCATCCGCACGAATTGCCGACCGTAGATCGCTGTCAGCCCATCCAGCAGTTCGTTCGACGGGCTTACCATGTACTTCTTGGAGATCAGCCGCCCAAGCAGTTCGCGTTCCTCGTTGTACACCCTGAAGATGCACTGCATCTCGCCCTGATTGTGCTTGAACAGCTCGTACGTGCGTTTGGCGGCGTCGGCGCCCACCAGATCGAGCTGCACATCCACCGTAAGCGCGTTGGCGAACCGCGCGCGCGCCGATTCGATCGGCACCACATCGTCGGCGATGATCTTCACGCCGTCGGCGCCGTTCACCTCCGCGCGGCCGGTAACGAACACAATGCGGCCCACCTCCAGATCGGGCGCGAACTTGCGGTACGCGTCGCTCCAGAACAGACACTCCGCGCGGCCCGTGAAATCCTCGATCGTCACGAAGGCGATCTGGTTCTCGCGCTTGTCCAGCTTGGTACGTATCGCCGAGATAATCCCGCACGCCCGCACCGGCGCCGTAAAGTCGCTGTTCTCGCCCACATCGCCCAGCTTGATCTGCGCGAACGACTCAACATCCAACTGGTACTGCTCCAGCGGGTGGCCGCTTACATAGAAGTTCAGCACTTCCTTCTCGCGGGCAAGCTTCTCCATGCGCGGCCAATCGGCCGTCTCCGGCAGGCGTGGCTCGGGCATGCCGGCGCCGGCTGTGCCCGCGTCGTCGACCATCGCGAACAACGAATCCATCCCCGACGCCGCCGACGCCGCGCACGACGCCGCGTACTGCAGCGCCGCATCCATCGCCATCCAGCACTGCTGGCGGTTGGGGTGCATCGAGTCGAACGCGCCGCTGAGCACCAGGCTTTCCAGCAGCCGCTTGTTGATCAACTGATTGCCGGCCATCCGGCGCGCGAAGTCGAAGATGGAGACAAACGGCCCATCGGCCTGGCGCTGCTTCAGGATCGCCTCAACCGCCGTGGCGCCCACATTGCGGATGGCCGCCATGCCAAACCGGATGCCGCGATCGGTGACCGAGAAGTTCACGTCGGACTCGTTCACGTCCGGCGGCAGCACCCGGGTGTCGAACTTCCGGCACTCCTCGATCAGCTTCACCACCTTCGCCAGATCGCCCGATTCGGCCGTCATGTTCGCGGCCATGAACTCCGGCGTGTAGTTCGCCTTCAGCCAGGCGGTCTGGTAGGCAACGTACGCGTACGCGGCCGAGTGACTCTTGTTGAAGCCGTAGTCGCAGAACTTCAACATCATTTCCCAGATCTCGGAGGCCGACTTGGCGTCGACACCGTTGGCGGCGCAGCCCTCGAAGTACGGACCCTTCATCTCGTCCATGTACTTCATCTGCTTCTTGCCCATCGCGCGGCGCAGATTGTCGGCCTGCGCAAGCGTGAAGCCGCCAAGCTGCTGCACGATCTGCATCACCTGTTCCTGGTAGGCGCACACACCGTACGTCTTGCCAAGGATCGGCTCAAGCATCGGATGCAGGAACTCGATCGGCTTGCGGCCGCGCTTGCGGTCGATGAACTCCGGGATATGCTCCATCGGCCCCGGCCGATACAGCGCGTTCATGGCGATCAGATCCTCCAGCACCGTCGGCTTCAACTGCTGAAGGTACTCCGCCATCGGGCCGGATTCGAACTGGAACACGGCCAGCGTCAGGCCCTTGCCCACCAGCTCGTACGTGGCCGGGTCGTCCAGCGGGATCGCGTCGATATCGATCTCGATGCCGTGCCGCTGGCGGATCAGCTCCAGCGTGTTGTCGATAATCGTCAGCGTCCGCAGGCCCAGGAAGTCCATCTTCAGCAGGCCCGCGTCCTCCAGATCGTTCATCGAGTACTGCGAGGCAAGCCCGGAGTCCGGCGTCTTGTACAGCGGGATATAGTTCTCCAGCGGCCCCGGCGCAATCACCACACCCGCCGCATGCAGCGACGAGTTCCGGTTGAACCCTTCAAGCACCGTGGAGTACTCGATCAGCTTCTTGATCTGTGGGTCGGTGGAATCCTTCACCCAGCGCAGTTCCGGGTTCTGTTCAACGGCTTCCTTCAACGACTGCACCCGGCCGAACTTCACCGTGATCTTCTCGGTGATCGAGTTGATCGTCGACAGCGGAACCCCCAGCACGCGGCCAACATCCTTCAGCACCGCGCGGCTGGAAAGCGTGCCGAACGTGATGATCTGCGCAACCGCGTCGTGCCCGTATTTCTCCTTCACGTAGTCGATCACCGCTTCGCGCTTGTTGTCGGCGAAGTCAACGTCGATATCGGGCATCGACACACGATCCGGGTTCAGGAATCGCTCGAACAGCAGATCGTAGCGGATGGGGTCGATATTGGTGATGCCCATCGCGAAGGCCGCGATGCTGCCTGCCGCCGAGCCGCGCCCCGGCCCCACGCTTACGCCGCGATCGCGCGCCGCGCGGATGAAATCCTGCACAATCAGGAAGTAGCCGGAGTACCCCATGCGCGTGATCACGTCCAGCTCGAAGTCCGTGCGTTGCCGCACCTCCTCGGTCACCTCCTGGTATCGGCTCTCGATCCCTTTCCAGGTGATCTCGCGCAGATAGTCGTCCAGCGTTGTGGCCGATGACTCCGCCGGGATCGGGAACTGCGGCATGTACAGCTCCTTGGGCAGCTCCACATTGCAGCGCTCGGCAATCGCCACCGTGTTCTCGATCGCGCCCGGATACTTCCCAAGCAACTGCGCCATCTCCTCGGCGCTCTTGAAATAGTAGTTCTTCGTGCCGTAGCGCAGCTCGCTTTCCACGTCGATCCGCGAGCCGTTCTTCGAGGCATCACGAATGTGCAGCAGCACGTTGTGCGCAACCGCGTGTTCCTGGCGGATGTAGTGGCAATCGTTCGTGGCCACCAGCGGGATCTTCAGCTCCTGCGCAAGGATCGGCATCCCCTCCAGCACGTAGCGGTCCACCGGGATACCGTGGTCCTGCACCTCCAGGAAGAAATCCTCGCCGAACAGATCGCGATAGAAGATCGCCGCCTCGCGCGCGGCCGCCATGTCCTCGTTCACCAGGTGTGCCGACACCACGCCGCCGGCGCAGGCCGAAAGCGCCACCAACCCCTCGTGGCACTCCGTCAGCAGCTCGCGATCGATGCGCGGCTTGTAGTAGTACCCCTCCGTGTGCGCGCGGCTGGTAAGCTTGTTCAGGCTGCGGTAGCCCTCGTAGTTCTTGGCCAGAAGAACCAGATGGAAGTAGTTCCGCTTCTTCTTTGTGCCGCCCACGCTGGTAAGCTGCTTGTCGAAGCGGGGGCCGTCGGCCACATACACCTCGCAGCCGATAATCGGCTTCAAGCCCTTCTTCTTGGCCTTCTTGTAGAACTCCATTGCCCCGAACGTGACACCGTGATCGGTGAGGGCAACCGCCGGCATCTCGTGCTCCAGCGCAACATCGATCAGCGAATCCACCTTGCAGGCGCCGTCGAGCAGTGAGTAATGCGTGTGATTGTGCAGATGTATGAATTCGGGCATGGGCCGTCGGGAGCGCGTCAGTTCAATGCAACAGGGAAGTACAGCGGGCAAGTTAACACGGCCGGCCGAAGTATGCAGCCAGAAGGTGTATGCGCATATCCGTATGTGCATGTCTCGTAGGCGCAGGTCTTCAGCCTGCGCTGTCCTGCGCCGTTGGCACGTGTTGATGCGGTCTGGATTATGCGTTATGCGCGCCGCTGGCGCGGGGTTCTGCGTTCTGTGTTATGCGTGATGCGCGGTGACATCCCAAACCTGTATATCCCGGTATACAACCTGTGCCGCGCCGTTGGCGCTTGGTGTGTGTGTTCTTGGTGCGCGTATCCCGGGGCGTTGCCCCGGGCTGGCCTGTGTCGCGCCGATGGCGCTGCGTTCCTCGTAGCCCCGGAGAGGCGAACCGATTGTAGCCCAGGGCGTAAGCCCTGGGTTGAATGCGCTCCCGTGTGACTCCTCCCGTGTGACACCATGAAGCTCCGCTAGGAGCGTGCCGATGGCGCGGGGTTATGGGTGATGCGCACGACGACGTCTGAACGTTCGTGCCGTACC
>CBHYLN010000176.1:0-9218 GCA_966128725.1 uncultured bacterium
GGGGGGGGGGGGGGATACGCGGCCGCCGGCCGCGAAGCAGGCCACCGAAGTTGGAAGGGTTGTGTTGCCCGACGCACCTGAGGCATCGCTCTCCGGCGCCAATACCGTTATGCGGGCGTTGCCAAGCGAGGAGGCCATTGCAAACGGCGGTACAAAGATCCGGTGGGAGGTGATGGCGTGGAACAGCCAGTTCCCGCTGATGTATGCCAACGGCGGCCCGGTGACCACCAAGGGAAGCCTTATCGATTCCGCCAAGCTGCAGATCGAAATCGTCCGCCAGGATGACTGCAACAAGTCCATCGCCGACATCGTGAAGTTCGCGAAGGACTAC
Organism: uncultured bacterium; assembly: GCA_966128725.1. GTDB lineage: Bacteria > Bacteroidota > Ignavibacteria > OLB7 > OLB7 > JAFDZV01. The sequence continues at coordinate 332 of CBHYLN010000176.1, forward strand.
AAGGATAACCCCGAGACGCCGGGCGTGTTCGCCTCGTACATGGGCGACGGCATGCCCGGGTTCTTCGCCGCGCTGGCCAAGGAGCTTGAGCCGCTTGGCCCGGAATACCAGCCGATCGCGTTCTACGCCATGGGCAAGTCCTTCGGTGAGGACAAGGTGATGGGCCCCGCCGAGTGGAAGCGCAACCCGCGCGCCGCGCTGGGCCGCACGGTTGCCTGCGTGCTTCGCGATGGCGACATGAACATCCTGCTGAAGTGGGCCGGCGACAACGGTCTGAAGGTGAACCCGGACGAAACCACCTACGACCCGACGGCCATCAACCTGATTGCCGCGAACGACTTCCTGGATGCGCCCAACAAGTACATTACCGATTACAAGGAAAAGCGCGCCTTCGTGAGGGACGGTAAGAAGATCAGCCAGGATACCACCGTTGGCGTGGACGGCGTGGCCACCTGGACCCCCGGCGACGTGAACGTTGCGCAGAAGAAGGGCGGGCTGGTGACCATTGCCTCCACCAAGGAGTACGCCTCGCAGATGCCGAACATCACGATCACGATCAAGAAGTTCGCCAACGATCACCGTACCGACATCGAGAACCTGATCATGGCGCTGGCGCAGGCCGGCGACCAGGTCCGCTCCTTCAACGACGCCAAGATGTTCGCGGCCAAGGTGTCGGCCAAGGTGTACAACGAGCAGGATGCCAACTACTGGCTGAAGTATTACAACGGCCTTACCGAGCGCGACCACACCGGCGTGGAGGTTGCCCTGGGCGGTTCGATGGCGTTCAACCTGCAGGATGCCGCCAACACGTTCGGCCTTGGCAAGGACGGCGTGGACCGCTACAAGGTGGTGTACACCACGTTCGGCGACATCCTCTCGAAGATGTACCCGGAGCTGATCCCCACGTACCCGGCGTATGCCAAGGTGGTGGACAAGTCCTTCCTGCTCTCGGTGATCTCCAATCACCCGGAGTTGCTTGCCGGCGAGGCCTTGAAGCAGTCCTACGCCGCGCAGATGACCGATCAGGTTTCCTCCAAGTCCTATCAGATCCAGTTCGAGACCGGCAGCGACGTTGTGAAGCCGGAATCGTACGCGGTGCTTGACGAGATCCTGAAGAGCGCGATCGTTGCCGAAGGCCTGAAGGTGGGCGTGTACGGCCATACGGACAACGTGGGCACCGAGGCCGCCAACCAGCGGCTTTCGGAGGCGCGCGCCAGCGCGGTGCGCCGCTATCTTATCCAGAAGGGCCTGCCGGAGGCACGCATCGAATCGAAGGGATATGGTTCGGTGCAGCCTGTTGCCGACAACACATCCGATGCCGGCCGGGCACTGAACCGGCGCGTGCAGATCGCTCTGGGCCAGTAATCCGGTCCAGCAATGTTCGCGGTGATCACGGTTCCCCGGGCTTGGTGCGGAACCCCGAGCCCGGGGCAACCAACAACACGGCGCCCGCCGTGTGCGAGGACGTTCCCGGGCTTATGGCGTGGCACGCATGCACGTGCAGCCCATACGCAGAACCATTGCTACGATCATGACCCTCCAGCGACTGTTTTCTCCGCTTACCGTCATCAACAAGCGCACCTTCCTGGTGTTGGCGCTTGTGGAAGGGGCAATCGCGCTGCTGCTGTGGCAGCTTACCGCCGGTGAGCTGATCCCCACACCCGGCCGCGTTCTTACCGCAACCGGCACCATCCTTGGCAGTGAATATTTCTATGCCAACCTGGTGCAAAGCCTGATGCTGATCGTGGAGGGGATGGGCATCTCGATCGCTATCGCGTTGCTGGTGGCCTACCTGTCGCTGATCCCGGTGTTCAAGCCGCTGGCGGAGTTCGTGATCAAGTGCCGGTATCTCACGCTCACCGGCCTGATCTTCTTCTTCACGCTTATCACCAGCAACGGCCACAACCTGAAGCTCAGCCTTCTGGTGTTCGGCATCGTGCCGTTCTTCGTTACCTCGCTGCTCTCGGTGATCGACGCGATCAACGTGCAGGAGTACGAGATGTGCCGCACGCTCCGGATGAATACCTGGCGCACCTTGCTTGAGGTGGTTGTCATCGGGCGATTCGATCTGGTGATCGAGGTCATCCGGCAGAACTTCGCGATCGCCTGGATCATGATCACCGCGGTGGAGGGCATCAGCATGTCCGAGGGCGGTTTGGGCACCATGCTCATCAAGTCCAACAAGTTCATCAACATCGACAACGCGTTCGCGATCCTCGTGATCATTTTCACGCTCGGTATCCTGTTCGACTACCTGCTCGGGCAGGTCCGTGGCTGGCTTTTCCCTCACACCAAGCTGCAAATCCTGAGCTGATGACTGTCAAGCAATACGAGAAGAAAGAGCTGCTGCTGAAGGTCAGCAATGTCTCGCTCCGGTACGACGCGTTGGTGCTTCGCGATATCTCCTTCGAGATTCACAACATCACGCGGACTGAGGTTACCCAGGGGCAGATCGTTTCGTTGATCGGGCGCAGCGGCATCGGCAAAACCTGTCTGTTCCGCATCCTGGCCGGCCTTGTCAAGCCTACGTCCGGCACCGTGCTGATCGATCACGACCAGCATCCCGTGCGCGCCGGTGATGTTGGCGTGGTGTATCAGAACTACATCCTGTTTAATCACCGCACCATTTACGACAACCTACGGCTGTCGCTGGAGCGCAGGCTTGAACCGCTCTCGGGCTCCATCGAGTCGGTGATCAAGGATTACGCCGCCGAGTTCTCGCTGACCGAGCATCTGAAGAAATATCCGCAGCAGCTTTCCGGCGGCCAGCGCCAGCGCGTGAGCATCATCCAGCAGATTCTCAACGGCAACAAGTTCGTGTTGCTTGACGAACCCTTTTCCGGGTTGGATGTGTTGATGGTGGACAAGGTGAAGCAGTTGCTGCTGAAGATCTCGAACATGCACGAGGATAACACCTTCATCGTGGTGAGCCACAATATCGATCACTCGCTCGCCATCTCCGACAGCGCCTTCATCCTGGCCAAGGAAGAGGGGAAGGAAGGCGCGATTATCAAGGAGTCGCTGAACCTTATCGAGATGGGATTTGCGTGGGATCCGGAAATAATCCGGCAGAAGGAGTTTATCGATTTCTGCGCGTCGATCAAGGATAAATTGTAGGGCGGGGAGTGCGCGATTACGCCGTTAATCCGTATGCGATAGCCACCACTGCCCGGCAGGAACGCACAAGGGCGTGAGAAACAGGGAGATGTCGGTTGCAGCTACGTTCTCGGCCTCGTGCGGCTTTGACATCGTCTTGCTCTGTGGGTATCCACGCGCCGTCAAAAAAAACGTGTGGAGGAGCCCGGTGGCCCCTCCACGAGATTTGTCAATATGCCCGCCACAAGCAACATGAGCGTAGCAGCGAGCGTTTGTAATCGCAATACCGCTAATGGCGTTGCTTAATACTTCGTTAGCAGCACGGGTTGTAGTACCAGAAGAAGCGCGGGCGTACCCACCATCCGAAGAATCTCTGCCACTGCAGGCACAGGCACCAGCAACCACCATTTGCGTTGGCCGGTGCGCACCAATGCCATAACGTCTGCCACTGAAAAAAGATAACGTTCCCCTGGTATGTGATCGACACGGGATTTGCCGCGGCAGGGGTGGTGTACTCCGTTGTGCCGTCGCCGGCAATCGAAATCGTCTGCTCCGAGCCGTCGTCGTAATTGATGGTGTATTCCAAAGGGTATTCCCCGGCTGCCCCGTCGGCGGCTGACGCTGCCTTTACGTCGAACGTGGTAATCACCGGGTCGTCGCCGCCGTAGTACTTGTAGCTGAGAAGATTTTCAAGCGGAGCAACAACGCTGACCACCGACGGTGATTTCGCGGATAATGCCGTTGCACTCTGTGCCAGTGCCGTTGTGTGTGTTACATGCGCTGCGAAGGCAACGATGGCCACGCCGAGCATTGCTCGAAGACAGGTTGCGATTGTGTTGTTCATGGTGCTGCAAACTCCCTTTAGGATGAAGCGGGTGTAAAGTGACTTCCCGGCAATGCCAATGGCATTGCTATCGCATGTTTTTGGATGCGGGGACGGGAAACAGCAGGGGATGTGTGGAGCGCTTCAACAATACGACATGCGTATGCCCTGTTGGGAGTACATCTTGGTGTCCCCCTCCTCGTGGGGGGAGTTGCGAGCAAAGATGAGGCAGGATTTTTCGCGTAATATTTCTGAAAATTTTGCTGCCGGGTTCAATGTGGAAAATGTGGCACGAATTTCATGATGCCTGCTGAAAGCAATGGTGTATGGGCGTTACAGGGTGATCGTTTGGTCGTGAACTTAAATGACATTCTTTGTTGTGCGGTGAAAATAATCGTGTTGGGTGGCCATATTCACAATGCATGCGCGTCTGCTGTTCCTCTGTGATGGTACCCTTGTGGGGGTGTTCCCGTTGTCGACATGAGCGTCGAGAGAACGTCAGCTTGAGCGAACACCGGTTGTGCCACGGATGTTGAACGGGAATCAACCGGTTCAAGCGCGCCGCCGGGCGAACCGCTGCGCGCTCCTGAGAGTTGGTCCCGATGACCGCCATCATCGCCTCATACGCTCCGTGCCGGGATGTTCCGATGCCGAGCGCATGCATGTGGAGCGTGGCTACCACGGAATTGCGCCGGCCTACGTTTGCAACCTGTTTGCCCATCATCACGTAGGCCATCTCTTTCCTTGACTAACCCAGGATGATCAGCATGAAAGCGGCAGTGTACGATCGATACGGAGCCCCGGACGTTGTTCGGCTTGCCGATGTTCCGAAACCGGTTCCGAAGCGGAACGAGGTGCTGATCAGGATCCGGGCCACAACCGTGACCACGGCCGACTGGCGCGGCCGAAGCCTTTGCATGCCACCGGGATTCGGGCTGATGGGACGGTTGTTTTTCGGGATCACACGGCCACGGCAACCGATCCTGGGCACCGAGTTGGCGGGCGATGTGGAGGCCGTGGGCGCGGACGTGACGGCGTTCAAACCGGGTGATGCCGTGTTCGCCTTTCCGGGCGCCAGGATGGGCGGCCACGCGGAGTATATCTGCATCCCGGCCGATGGCATGGTGGCCCACAAGCCGGCGAACCTTTCGTACGAGGAGGCCGCGGCCCTGTCGTTCGGAGGGACCACGGCGCTGCACTTCCTTCAGAAGGGAAATGTGCGGCCGGGGGAGCGTGTGCTTGTCAACGGCGCGTCGGGCGGCGTGGGCACGGCTGTGGTGCAACTTGCCGTGCATATCGGCGCGCAGGTGACCGCGGTGTGCAGCGGCGCGAACGCCGAGCTGGTCCGTTCGCTGGGCGCGGTGCGCGCCATCGATTACACCCGCGAGGACTTCGCAACCATGGGCGAGCGTTACGACGCCATCGTCGACACCGTTGGCACGGCCGGCTACGCGCGAAGCCGCACGGCGCTTGCCCCGAATGGCCGGCTGTTGCTGGTGCTGGGTGGGCTTGGCGACATGCTGCGGGCGCCGTGGGTGGCCGCAACCGGCGGCGGTCGCAGGATCATCGCCGGCACCGCGGCCGAGCGCCCGGAGGATCTGCGCCGGTTGGCGGAGCTGGCCGAGGCCGGGGTCTTTCGGCCCGTGATCGATTGTGTGTATCCCTTGGAGCGCATTGTTGACGCGCATCGCCGCGTGGACACCGGGCACAAGCGCGGGAATGTGGTAGTGACGGTGACGGCGGGCTGAGCGCGGCGCGATCGTTTTCAAGTGCCGTGGAAATTGGCGATTGTTGTCCGCCGGTTCCTCGCCCAGGCACCGCGCCGCATTGGGCACATGAATAGCGTATTGTTGACCGTTGCCCCGGGGCAGCGCATACGGCGCCACGCGGAGCAATGGCTGTGAGTATCATCAAACAACGGATTACATCATGCACATCGAGACCATTCTGCGATGGACCGCACGTATCTGGGGCATCGCGACATTCCTGGTAATCATTGCGTTTGTGGCGGGCGGCGCCGAAAGCATGCGTCCTACAGCCTCCGAAGCCGTGGGCCTGCTGCTGTTCCCGGTTGGCACGCTTGTTGGGCTGGCGCTGGCCTGGTGGCGGGAAGGGCTGGGTGGATTGGTAACGGTTGCCAGCCTTGCCCTGTTCTACGTCTGGATTGTGATTCGTGGTGGGCACATCCCCAGCTCTCCGTATTTCCTGCTGCTGGCGGCGCCCGGGTTCCTTCATCTCGTTAACGCATTCCTTGTAAAGCCTCGGTCCGCGGCAGCAGCGTAGAGGATGCGCGGAGATCAATCAATTGCCGCGGCGTACGGTTGCCGCTCAAATACATCCAGGAGTATGCCCAATGCCGAATGGTGGATCGGATTGCTGCGGCCCTTGCTGATTCAATACAAGAAACCAGCGGTCGGTACGCCTGCCACTGGAAGACCCCGAGCCGCACAACTGTGGCATTCGCGGGTTGCGGATCGAAGATCCGTACTGGACATACTGTGCCAACCAGATGCAGCACCGTCCGGATCGCGATGTGATCCCGATTGGGCCGGTGTACATCGCGGGCGAGGAAACCTGGCGTGATGTCTGGGTGCCCTCGCCCGATACCGAGGAAATCCGCATCCATTTGCTGGCCTTGCTGGATAACATCGAGCAAACGCCCGGCCCCCACAGCGGAATGGACGGCTATGTCGAGCGGATTGTGATGTGGCAGTTGGGTGAGTTCCGCGAGCCACGCGCGGTGAGTGGGTTGCGGCGTGTTGCCGGTTTCCGCCCGGAGGAGATGGCGGCCGATCCGCATAATTACCCGCGCGATATCCTTCCGGAAATTGCCGCCGATGCGCTGGAGAAGATCGCGAACACGGCGGCATAGGCCTGTCGATTGGGTACGATGTTGTTCGGCGCGGTGAGGCGGCCGGCGGTGCGCGCCGCAATGGCTCGCGTCCTGCGGCCTACCGCGCCACCACCACCGGAATTGTCGCACGTTGTTCGCCGGCGTCTGCGCGAATCATATACGCACCGCCGGGCAGGCGCGCAGTATCCCACACAACGAATTCCTCGCCATCCGGCAACTGACCCTCGAAAATATCCGCCACCAGACGCCCATCGGGTGTATATGCCCGTACCACTACGTGGCATGAATGTGCGACCGCGATGCCGATCATGACGGATGCTTGTGCCGGATTGGGCGCCGCGCTCAGCCGGAGCAATGCCTGGGCGCCCAGCAGGCTGGGTGGCAGGCTGGGTGGCAGGCTGTGTGGCGCACCGGCCACGGGCTCGGCCGTGCGGAACATGTTGCGTTCGTCGGTGCCGGCGTACAGGTGCCCGTCAGGCCCGCGCGCGATGCACCGTATGGATGTGCCGATCAGCCCGTTGCTGATGGGGTGCCAGGTTGTGTCTGTTACCAGGCCGCGATAAATGCCCGTGCCGGTTCCGACGTAGAGCATGTTGCCGTCGACAAGCAGGGCCTGTATGCTGCTGTCGAGCAGGCCGTTGTTGGCCTGTTGCCAGGTGTGACCCGAATCAAGCGAGCGGTACAGGCTGCTGGGCAGTCCCGTCCCATCCGGAACCGAGCCGGCGAACACGATGGAATCGTTCGCGACCGCGAACCGTTGGATGATAAACGGAACCGTTGTTACGGTATCCCGACGAAAGTTTGCGCCGTTGAACTCGTAGCGGATAATGGTTTTTGAGCCACCCACCAGCAGGTACTTGTTTCCAACGGGGATAATCGTTTGCGGGTTGTCGAACGTTGTGTCGGTCCCGATATGGGTCCAACTCTCACCCAGATCGGTTGAGCGATAGAACTGGTAGTATCCCAGAGGATTGTTGTCGATACGGAGGAGACTGCCGTCGGGCAATTCGCCCAGCCGCATTGTGTTCCGCTGGATTGCACGGCGGGTCCAGGTAACGCCGTCGGCCGAGCGGAACCACCACGAGCCCCCCTGTACAACAAAGCTGCCGTCGCGCAATCGCAGCATCGGGCCGGCGACCTTGGCGCCGTCGGTTGCCTTCAGTGTATCCCAGGCCGTGCCGGCGTTGCGCAGGGTTACCCAGGTATTGTTGACGTTGGCGATCAGGGGCCCTGCGTTTGTCGGGAACAGCGCGTTGACGGTAATCCCAAGAATGCCGCTGTCGGAACGCCGCCAGGTTGTGTCCGTGAACCGCGATCGCGACAACAGACCCGCATTGCCGATCAGGGTGTTGTCGAAGGCGATCGCGAACGGCACGTGAAATCCCTCGTTGAGCGATTGATGCGATATCCGCTGCCAGCTATCGCCGCTGTTGGACGATCGGTGGATCCCGGTTGTTGTTGCGATAACAAGGTCGCCGTTACCGAGGCGTTGGATGGCCCGCACACCGGGTATCGGGGTTCCAAGCCCATTGGTTGATATCGCCCATGTGTCGGCGCCGTTCTCCAGGCGGAAAATTCCATCGTCGGTTCCGGCAAACAGGCGGCCGCTGCTGTCGCTTGCAAGTGCATACACCTGCTGCGCGCTGCCAAGCCCGTTGGCAATGGATTCCCAGATTTCACCAGGTAGTGCGCGGAGCACTCCTTTATTGGTGCCGACGTGAATCGTACTGCTTGAATCAAATGCGATCGTTGTGATTCCCGGACCCGGTGTCCGTGCCTCGTACGATTCCCAGCGTTGCGCCGATTCATCGAAGCGGTAGAGCCGACGGCCAATGCCAACAATGGTGCTGTCGCCGGGAGACTCGATGAAGGCTGCCACGCTGCCGGGAATGTCCCACGGCACCAGCCCGGCGTTGATCTCGCTCCAATGCTCCCCGGAGTCAAGCGAGCTCCATAACTTCCCGCCACTAGTAGCGGCGAAAAGGCGCCCATGTTTGCTGACGTGCAGCCCCCCGATGGCCAATTGCGCAAGGCCGTCGTTCACCTGAGCCCAGGTTGCACCGCTGTCCAGCGAACGGTACACGCCGCCTAACGAAAGTCCACAATACACGATG
>CBHYLN010000177.1:0-9208 GCA_966128725.1 uncultured bacterium
GTCATCACCATACGAAGCTCGATGGCGACTTCGGCAAATCCTACGTCTTCGCAATTGTTGAACAGATCCTGCTCGTCGAAGTTCGTAATCACTTCGGCGTTCACATCCTTCGGGAACCCATAATGTTCGAACAACTTCTGGGCAACCTTGCCAAGCGGCGCGATATCGTAACCGAACAAAATTTGGCCTTGGCTGCGATCTCGGGCAAGCACGGCGCGCCGGTTTACCGGTTCGCAGATCGAGAGCCGACCGCCGGGCCGCAACACGCGAAAAAGCTCGGCGAAACTTTCTGCGCGTTCCTCCGCGTACATCAGCGCCGCGCGGCATACTACCGCGTCAACCGAACAGTCGGCAACAGACTGCAGAGCGTTGGCCGGTTCGGCTACAAAGCGTGCTGGGGTTCCGCACATAGGGTCGTATGCCTGCTGGCATAGCTCAATGGCTGCCGGCGAGATGTCGGAAAAGATCACCTGGCCCGATGTCCCCACATGGCCAAGCGCCGCAAAGCCCAACAGACCGTCACCGGTTCCTACGTCCAATACCGTATTGCCCTCAACGATTTCGGCCGCAGTGATGATCTTGTCACGCACCGGCCGAAGCGAGCGCATTGCCCGCTCGAAATTGTCAATACTGCCGCCGAATCGGTGCTCGGTAAGCCATCGAGACCACTTGTCGTGTTCGATCATGACGTTGTTCCCCAGGGATATTGGTTCTTGAAACTGAAAACGCCCGAGACGTCGAGCGTTTTCAGTTCTGCCGGGTACAATATGGCAGCACAATATGTTGGAACATCGCGACACCACGCTGAATTGATTGCGTATCAGGGGTTTCGAGGCACGACCCACTCCTTGATGGCCCGTTATCGCGGAACCAGTTCCAACATGACGTTGTGCGATCCCTTTATCCTTCCCACTGCCTTGCCGAGCCCGTGTGGTGTTTGTAGGTTTGCGCTGGAGAAATTGATGGCCAAACGAATCCTGATTACAGGAGCCTCTGGTTTTGTCGGCTGGAACGCGGTGCGCCATTTCGCCGAGAGCGGACATGACGTCGTTGCAACCTATTGTACGTTCTCTCACTACTTGCACCGTGTTGTGCGATGCCAGCCCGTACGGCTCGATCTAGCCGACGGGAGCGCAATCGATGACGTGGTGGCACGGTTCCAGCCGGATTGTATCGTTCATGCCGCCGCCATATCCCGCCCGCAGGAATCACACGACGCCGAGCAGTTGCAGACCGTGAACCTGCTCGGCACCGAACGCCTGGCGCGCGCGGCGGCACGGGCCGGCAGTACGTTCGTGTTTCTCTCCACCGATCTTGTGTACGATTCGCAGGCCGGATGTTGTACCGAGCGGACGCCAACGCACCCCTCCGGCGCCGGCGGATATTCGCGTTCCAAGCTGGCGGCCGAGCATGCCGTTGCCAACACCGGTTGTCGCTGGATCGTGTTGCGTTGCGCGCTGCTGTTCGGCAACGGCACTCCGCGATCGAACAGCTTCACCCAGTTCATCGATCGCTGCTGGGCGCAGGGGAAGGCGGCGCCGGTGTTTACCGATCAGTACCGGTCGTTTCTGTACGTGGGCGAACTGGTGCGCGCGGTCGAGCATGTGGCGCTGGTGAACCCGCAGGCCAACGAGCTGTTCGTGTGCGGCGGTCCCGAACGGCTTAGCCGGGCCGAGTTCGCGATGCGTTATGCCGATGCGGCCGGCCGCGACAGGGCGGTGTGCCACCCCATGCGCTCGGCCGAGCTGCCGGGATATCAGGGCGGCGGCAGCGACATCTGGCTGGATACCGCGAAGCTGCGCGCCACCGGATGGGAACATCGCCCCGTGGTTGAGTGTTTCCAGGAAATGTTGATGCAGAGTGGCTTGGAATAGCGTACATTACGCACGTTCTTCATGAACGCCATACTCCCCGCACCAGACCCTCCATATCCTATCATGGCAGCCCGAAACCAGATCACAAACAAGGAAGATATCCGTCGCGAAGTGCTTCGCCTGCGCGATGGCATATCAGCACGAGAACACGGCGAACTCAGCCTTGCAATTTGCCGGGGTGTCTCCGAGGACGACCGTTATCTGGACGCTCGCGCGGTGCATGTGTACCTGCCGATTGGCAGCGAGGTTGATATCATGCCGCTTGTGGACCTTGCCTGGGAAATGGGGAAGGGAGTTGGCATGATGCAGGTGATGGCCGATGGCGGCATCGCGCATTACGCGATCGAACGTACCACCGAATACCGGAAATCCGCGTTGGGTATCCTTGAGCCGGTCGACGCCGAGCCGTTCGACATGGAGACATGCGATCTGGTGATTGTGCCGCTGGTCGCCGCCGATCAGGAGTGCAACCGCATCGGCTACGGCAAGGGGTATTACGACCAGTTCCTGGCGCAGCACCCCCGGCCCACCATCGGCGTTGCCTTCGACGTCCAGTTGGTCCCCAGCATTCCCGCCGACAGTGGCGATGTTCAGTTGGATTGCATCTACACCGAGACGCGTATCCTGAACGCCGAGTAGGTCCCGTTGCCCCTGCGTGCTGTGTCGGTGCGTGCCGAATGCGCACCGCAAATCCGTGGCGTGTGTGCGGGCTTGAAACTTCGTGGCGACCAAGCCCGTAGCCGGTTGCTGTTGGTGACAACGAATCCTAGCAACCAATAGCAACGCGGAACCACGATGAACAACCGAAAGCTGTACCGCTCCACCGACCGCGCGATGATCGCGGGAGTGTCCGCCGGCATCGCCGACCACCTTGATATCCCACGTCCGCTTGTACGCCTTGCGTTTCTGATGCTCACGCTTGCCGGCGGCATCGGCCTTCTGGCGTACGCGATTCTGTGGATAGCCATGCCGAAGGACCCGACGTTGGTGATCCGGTTCGAGGGGGACGACGCGTTTCCCCGACGGTCCTCACGTGTGGGGGGGCTGTTCAAGGTAGCTGTTGCCGTTGTGGCGGCCGCCATCATTGCCGATGCTCTTCCGTTTTTCGACGGCGAATTCTACGGTGTTGCCTGCGTGGCCGGTCTGTTGGTCGGGCTCTTCTTCCTGGCGCGAAATATCGGCGGCCGTTGGTTCGATTCCGAGCGGGGCGGACTGTATCGCTCGCGTTCCAACAAGAAGGTGTTCGGTGTGTTGGGTGGGCTTGCCGAGCGGTTCGGCATCGATCCAACCATCCTGCGCGTGGCGGTTGTGTGCGCCGTTGTGGTTAGTGCCGGTGTTGTGATGCCCGCGTACATCCTGTATGCGATGTTGGTGCCGTATGGCGATGCCCACGAGATCGATGCCGAGCGTGTGATGGTGATGTAGGCCTGCCTGAGTCGGTGATTGGTCAGATATTAGGCCGGATGGTCCCGCGAACGTTGAACCTGTACCGCGCGCCGTGCACAGCATGCCTGCACGGCGCGCCCTGTTTCGGGATGTCCAGTTCAAGGGCGCCCGTCAGTTTCGGGTTGTTCGCGCGATGAGCATGCGTACAGCCCCAGATACACGCCGGTCGTTTGCCGATCACCCCAATCTGGCTAGCTTGCGCGGCACATCTCTCTCTGTCGTTCTTTCGTGCCGTCCCGGCAGGAGGGGCCGGCGGCCGAACTCGCCTGAAACTTTCCGCATGGATCGCTACATCTACCTGAACGGACAACTTGTCCCTGCCGACCAAGCCACCATTTCACCGTTCGACCGAGGATTCCTGTTCGGAGATGGTCTGTTCGAGACGATTCGCTGCTACCGTGGGCAGGCGCATCTGCTGGGCCGGCATCTGGACCGTTTGGAGCGAGGGGCGGGCGTGCTTGGCATCGCGGTTCCGGCACGCCCGTTGCTTGAGGGGGCGATCGACAGCACCGTGCTTGCCAATGGCGGCGGTGATTGCGTGGTGCGGGTGAGCCTTACGCGCGGCATTGGCGAGCATGTGATGCGCATCAACCCGGAAACCCCGCCAACACTGCTAATCACAACAAAGCCGTTATTGCATGCAAACGACCTTTCCAAACCCGAAGCCGTGATAGTGCTGGATGTGAAGCATGTTCCCCCGGCGATCGGCGTTCGGCTGAAGGCGCTTAATTACATGCCGGCCGCTGTTGCCGCGCGCCAGTTGGCCGCCGCCGGTGTGCGCGAGGGTGTGCTGCTTACCGCCGAAGGCCTGGTCGCGGCCGGCACGGTGAGCAATCTGTTCTGCGTGTTGAACGGCGTGCTGCTTACGCCGCCGCTTTCGATGGGGGTGCTCGCCGGCATTACGCGCGGGCGCGTGCTGGAGCTGGCCGCCGCGCATGGCGTCGAGATCGGCGAAATGGCGTTCGACTTGCCAACGCTCGCCGGCGCAGCCGAATTCTTCTATACCAATTCCGTGCGCGAGATCGTGCCCGTTGTTGCGCTGAACGCGCATGCGATTGGCGGCGGGCAGGTGGGGTCGGTTACCGAACTGCTGCGGCAGGCGTACCATGCCGAGGCGCCGCTGGGCTGATCGGTGGCCTCGTTGCCCGGCACGCCGGCGTGTAATTCCCGTGGGGCAATCGCCGTTTCGTCCCTTGCCTGCTATTGCGCGCGCCGGTAGTTTCGGCGATGCGTTCAAGTAATCCACTCTCATCCGTATGCCGTCGGCTGGCTGATGGCTGCCGGGCATCGGTGCCCGCGTGCCGCCTGGCGGCACTTGTGCTTCCGCTCGTGTTCGCGGCGTTGGGCGCACAGCCGCCCAATATCCGCGTTACCAGCCCCGGCGTCACGGCCGATGAAGTCACCATCGCGATCGATCCCAACAACCCGCGGCACCTGATCGTTGGCGCCAATCTGAACTACAGCGCGTACTCCAGCGATGGCGGGCGCACCTGGACCGAGCGTTCCATGGATTCCCCGTTCGGTGTATGGGGCGATCCCGCGGTGACGTTCATGCCCGACGGCAGCGCGTTGTTTGCGCATCTTTCCAACGCGGCCTCCGGTTACTGGCTCGATCGACTGGTGGTGCAGAGATCGGCCGATGGCGGAAGCACGTGGAACGGCGGCGTGCCCGTTGGTGCCAACGCTCCCACACAGCAGGACAAGGAGTGGATGATTGCCGATTGGAGCGATGGCCCACGGCGTGGCACGGTCTACATGTCCTGGACTCAGTTCGATCGGTACGCAAGCACATCGCGGGCCGATAGCTCGCGTGTGTTATGTGTTCGCTCCACCGATGGCGGCCTTACATGGTCGGCGCCGGTGCGTGTCAGCGATCGGCTTGGCGACTGTGTCGACAGCGACTCCACCGTGCAGGGCGCCGTGCCGGCGGTAGGGCCTGATGGGAATGTGTATACATGCTGGTCCGGGCCGCTGGGGCTGATGTTCGATCGTTCCACCGACGGCGGCGCCACGTTCGGTACCGACCGATTCATCGACTCGTTGCCCGGTGGCTGGGATTTCGCGATTCCCGGTCTGGACCGCTGCAACGGATTCCCGATCACCCTGTGCGATCTCTCGCGATCGCCACGCCGTGGCCGTCTCTACGTGGTCTGGGCCGACCAGCGCAACGGTCCGGACAATACCGACGTGTTTGTCCGCACCTCCACCGATGGCGGCGATACGTGGTCGGATCGGCGCAAAATCAACGGCGATGCGGGGCGGGCACATCAGTTCTTCCATTGGGCCACACTGGATGCCGCCAACGGCGACCTGTACGTGGTGTATTGCGATCGCAGGGCGGGCAATGCCAACGCTACCGATGTGTACGTGGCGCGGTCGACCGATGGCGGAGAAACCTTTCAGGAGCAGCTTGTCAGCGCGCGGCCCTTCGTGCCAACCACCGGCGCCTTTCTGGGGGATTATATCGGCATCGCCGCGCATGCCGGCGTGGCATATCCGATATGGACCCGTATGGATGCCGGGGTAACGTCGTTGTGGACGGCAATTGTCAACTTCGACAATGTTGGCGGCGTACGCGCCGATCCCGCGTCCGGCCCTGGCCAGCCGGCCGCGCACGCTCGCATCGAGGGTGTGGGCAACACCACGCATACCGGCGCGGTCCGGATCGATCTTGCGTTGGACGGTGCGGTGGAGGGGCGCGTGGAAATCATCGATCTGGTGGGGCATGTGGTTGCATCCCTGCCGGTGGAGCCGATGCTGGCCAACGGCCTGCAGTCGGTATGGTGGGATGGGATAGGGCAGGGTGGGATGGATGCGCCCGATGGCCTCTATCTGGCTGTTTTGCGAGCCGGCAGCCGCTCCAGCGCTCGAACATTCCGGCACGTGCGCTGAACGGCGCGCCATGCCCGCGCCGTGTGCCGCAGCCTGTGGCGGTGCTGTATCTGGCGGGCGGTTTCTCGAAAAGTGCGGGGGTACACAAAGATGTACTACCACGCCGTGATCGATAGCCACAACTTTCGGAAAACTCAATGAAACACGAAGGCATTCCAGATGGCCGAGTTTGATGCGTGCACGCCCGTGTCCGCGGTTAGGGCTTGGCCGCTTCGTTGTTTCCGTACTACGCAAATCCAGAGCATCACTAACGGTTCCTATCAGACTACACCTTGAAGGCCTGCCGTGCCGTACGACGCTATCCGGAAGGGACATTCGTATGACGTGGTATGGTAGTGTATGCCGACACGGTGAAAGGGGGAATCACTTTTCCGCTATCCATCCACATGGAGATCACAATGACGAGAAGAGCAATTCTTCTTCGCGCGTGGTTGCTCGTGTTGGGCCTGGTGTCGATGACGGCTTTTGTACAGCCGAACGTCGCCCGTGCCCAGGACGATTGCAAATGCGACTATGCGACGATCTACGTGGACCCGGCAGTGAGCTGTAAATTCGATGTGTGCGTTAAAGACGCATCGGGTTTCAACTGTGTCACTGTTGGTCCTGGATCGACCCAGCTTGTTAAATGCAACAAACTGGCTGCTTTCTATCTGACCGATTGTAAAGGGAACCTCGTACAGGTGACGTCGAAATGCGTCACGTGTGTATGCGTGGCTCCGGGTTGCTGCGTCGATGCGTGCCTCGGCCGCGACGCTGACGGCTGTCTTTACGTGAAGATTGGCCCGTCCGCATGCAAATGCCCGTAATCAAGCCATCGCAGAGTCACTAACCCTTTCTTGAATGTGTTTTCCGGAAGGGACAACCGGAAGAAACTTCAGCATGCGGGGCGCTCCGTTCAGACGGGGCGCCCCGCTGTGCGTTGAGCGGGGCCACCGCTGCCTTGCCGCACGGGTACATCACCATGTACTACCACGGGTCGCAGGGATTCGGTTGATTGCCGTACTGATCCAGCAACGTTGCTTGTGCTGAAGTCTGCCCGTGCGGGCGGCGGCGGCACGATCGGCGCGATCTGGACAGCCGGGGCCACGGCCCCATACACGGCCAGCTTGATGAGCGGATGCCGTGCTGATGCTGCGCGAAGGCGGTTACCGCCCGTACGGGACATGCGGGACGGTGAGCGGCGGCGCCGTATCGGTGCGCTTGCGCGGGTTGGCCATATTCGTGCAATCCTCTTTAGGGAGATACCACAATGACTGGAAGAGCAATTCTTCTCAGGTCGTGGATGTTGCTGGGGATGCTCGCCTCGCTGATGGCGTTCGGTTCGTCGAACGTCGCTCACGCGCAGGACGTGCTCCCCTGTAAATGCGACGTCGGAACGATCTTCGTGGGCAACGACATTGACTGCAAGTTTGAAGTCTGCATAAAAGACGCCGCCGGACTCTACTGTTATACCGTTGGTGGGGGATCCACCGAGTACTTCAAGTGTCACGAAAAGGCCGTGATCTATCTGAAGGACTGCTACGGCAACCTTGTACAAATCAACAACGCTAAAACCAATTGCGTTGAGTGCGTATGCGTGGGCGGCGGTTGCTGCGTTGACGCATGCGTCGGGTTCGATGCCGATGGCTGCATCTACGTGAAGATCGGCAAGTCCGCCTGCAAAAAATGCTGAGCGTGCCTGACTACGATTCACGATAAACGATGCACCCGGCGCCATCGCTTGGCAGGGACAGCCGAGATGATGGCCAACAACATGGAGCAGGCGGTTCCGGCATGTCGCCGGGCCGCCTGTTGCGCTACGGGCCTGTTGGCTTCGCCGGCGCACGCAGCCGCAGTGGGTACCCATACATGTACTCCCGCAACAGCCGGCGGTGTGCGAACTTGGATGTGATTGCTCCCCCCACCGTTATCCACATTCATCCTGACGGAGGGAATCATGACGCATCATCCATATTCGGGCATCCGATGTACGGCGCTGGCCGCACCGTTGATCGCACTGTTATTGTTGCTTGCTCCCGCCACTACCCACGCCCAGATCGGGCAATGTGCCTGTAAGAAGATCCAGATCGCCAATCAGAAGGCAACCGCGTGCTGCGTTTCGCTGGTGTTTGCCGGCGCCTCGGAGTACACGCAACAGTTCTGCCCGAACACCACCCAGACGGTGGCCTGCGAGGACGGGATGACCATTTCCGTGGTGGACTGCAAGGGGAACGAGCACCCGTTGCATTTCCTTCCGTCGCCATGTGTCACCAACATCCCCATTGCCGACGGCTGCTGTGTGGATGTCTGCATCTCGATAACGGCGCAGGGCTGCTATCTGGTGGATATCCGCCCGTCGGCTGTTGACTGCGTGTGCCAATAAACCCATGCCGTGTCTGCCCTGCCCGCGGCGCGTGCCATGTGGAGCGTGTTACGCGGCGGGTTCCATCCATTAACAACGAAGGAACGATCCATGAAGAATACATCCTCGGGCCGTTGGCCTTTTGTTCACACGGCGCTGCTTGCCGCATTGGTCGCATTGCTTGGATTGCTGGCGCCCAGGTCCGTTGCCGCTCAGGACGATCTACCATGCCCGTGTGGCCAGGTAACCGTTGCGGTGGATAAAAACGTTGCGTGCAAGGTTACCATTTGCGTGGTGCTTGGCGGGAAGATTCGATGCGCAACGGTTGAGCCGGGGGCCAGCGCCACGTTTGCCTGCCTTGCCGGCGCAACCTTCAACATTCGCGACTGCCATGGCGTGCTGGTGCCGTTCGATCCGTTTGCAGGCGATTGCGTGCGCGGCATCGGCGCCGGCCCCAACTGCTGCACGGTTGACATCTGCACGGTAAACGATGCCTGCCCCGCGCAGGTGCTTATTACCCCGAGCATTCTCGATGTCTGCCCGTGCCTGTAAGCATTACGGCGCTGCGGCCGCATGTGCCCCGCAGCGCTTCACTCTCAACATCTTATTCAGGAAAGGATACCATGATATCATTCAACCAATCGCGCCGCGCGTT
>CBHYLN010000178.1:0-9166 GCA_966128725.1 uncultured bacterium
CTTCCAGCTGCGAGCGGACGTAGCTTCCGCGCTGCGCGCGCCTGGCCAGCAGCCCTGCCGAACTGTGCCGCGACAGCGACATGGTGCCATTGCTGACCCGGACGGTACAAACCGTGACGCAGCAGGCCAGCGCAAAAAACATCGCGTTGATCACCGAATTCCAGGAGCCCTCGATCCAGGGGAGTTTCGATCCCGATCGAATGGCACAGGTGCTTATCAACCTGCTTGGCAACGCAATCAAGTTTACGCCTCCGGGCGGGCGCGTCACGATTGGCGCGGCATGCGACGCACATACCATTACGCTGACCGTAACGGACTCCGGAATGGGCATCCCCGAGGCCGACCTGCCCCGGATCTTCGACAAGTTCTTCCGTGTGCACCGGCCAGGGCTGGAGATCCGCGGAACCGGCCTGGGCCTGGCGATCGTGAACCAACTGGTGCAACTCCACGAGGGAACGATCGACGTACAGAGCACGGCGGGGGTTGGAACAACGTTCACCGTACGAATTCCGCGCCATGAGCGCGATGTTGAACAGTCCAGGGGCTGACCGAGGTTCACCCCTGGCACAACGAGGCCCAACAACGTCGCGGCCGCATGCGGATGCGGCACGCGCAACAGTCCGCCGATGATCTGTCCAGAGATCACTAGGAGATAACGATGGCGATAGATACAACCGTGCTTGTGGTTGAGGATGAACCCAGCATGCAGATTCTACTGAAGTATACATTACGCCGTGCGGGTTTTCAGGTAACGTTGGCAATCAACGGAGCGGTGGCACGCGACATGCTGGGCACCCAGCGCTTCGATGTCATCTGTTCCGACGTGATGATGTCCGGCCTCGATGGCATGGAGTTGTGTAGCTGGATAAAGGATCAGCCCGAGCTCCGGGACACTCCGGTGGTGCTGCTTTCCTCGCGCGCGCAACAGGGTGATCGCGATCTCGGCATCGAAGCCGGCGCCGATGTGTACATGACCAAGCCGTTCGATGTGGAGGAATTGGTCACCACATTGCGTCGCCTTTCGGTTGCGCCGGCGGCAGGTGCCTGACACGCATTTTCCCAGAAGCACAGCGCATTGCACCAAACCCCACGTCGCAAACGGCCGAATACGCGAAGCGCCCGCCAGCTCCCGGCAGTTCGGAGCTAGGCGAGCGCAATCGCTTGAGGAGAGGGCGCCGCTATTTGTCAGAGGGTTCAGCGGTACCTGTGTGAGCCGCAGTTATGGCTCGGTATGTGTTCGCGCCACCGTCACGATATCCATCGTCATCATCAAATCGGTACATGTCCATCACGCGCGAACCAGTATTCGCCCGCATTCGGGCGCACATATTCCAGATATCAACCACCGGCGATTGCTTATCCACTCCTGGTTCGATCGGGGTGCCAGGCCCCAACCCGGCACCCCTTCCTTCATCATCCACACATCCATATCACCACACCGAAACCAGAGTCCATCATGTCCATCACCGCACATCGTTCCCGGATCGGCCGCGTCGCATTGTGATTCGGAGTCCCATTCCCGAATCTGTTGCGCCTGCGGAGTTCCCCGAGAAGACCGATGTTGCGAGCCCCGAATCAACGTTCGGCACTCGGTCCAGCAACATCGGTTGTCAACGTTCCTTCACGTTACCACCAGAAGAACCGCTACATCCACCTCGTTGCATCGGATTGCCGCCGATGCAATGTGTTGTCGAGCGCCCCGGATCTGGCGTATGGCGCGATTAACCGGTGACTGGGATGCCGGCATCCACTCCCGGCATCCCATCGTCGATCACCGGCCATCCACCACACACACAGGAGACTCGACACAGAATTCAATTTTCAAGATTCGGCTCTGGCCTGCGCCCGGGCCGGGGGATCGAACCGCTCGGCATCCGATGTTCGCCGCGTTCCATGTTCAACCACAAACAGACCTACCACAATCAGCATGCCAAATCACCGAATCACGAAATTCGCTGCGGATAAGCCCTTTAGCGACGCGAAGTTTGTCCGGATTCCGAACACTTTCCGATTTTCGGACAAGCCCGCTCCGAGATGCGGCCTTGAACACCGTGTGTTTTCACGCTTTGCAGTCAGGCACGATTATGGCTGTATATAATGGGCTGTAGCACATGTGGTCCGAAGCCTCTCAGACGGGCACCACAGCTTTCAGGGTATTTCAGCGAAGTAGAAAACGATGATCATCGAGCAACAGGAATGGATCCCCGCATCGGGATGGCGGCGTCTGCCAGGTAACGGGCGCACAGCACCGGCATATGATCTGGTGCTGGCATTCGGCGATCGCGACGTACTGGAATCGGCCGATCGATACAACGAGCTTCGCGCGATGTACCCACAAGCGCGCATCATCACGTGCTCCACATCCGGTGAGATCATCGGCAACACCGTGCAGGAGGGGTCGATCTCGGTTACGGCAATCGCATGGCATCGTACCCGTTTCACCGTCGACCTGCTCACGATCGACGACTACGAACGCAGCTCCGATGCAGGTGAACGGATTGGCGCGATCCTCAACCGCGAGGATCTGGCGCATGTGCTGGTATTTGCCGATGGGCAACATGTCAACGGCAGCGATCTGGTACGCGAGCTTACCCGCGTATTGCCGGATCACGTGGCGGTAACCGGCGGCCTGGCCGGCGACGGCACACGGTTCAAGCGCACGCTGATCGGCCTGGACGCACCTCCTAGCGAACGGAACATCGTTGTGGTGGGCCTGTATGGAACGGCGCTGAAGGTAGGGTTCGGTTCAATCGGCGGCTGGGATTCCTTCGGTCCGGACAGGATCATTACCGCCTCGCGCGGCAACGTCCTGTACGAGATCGATGGCCAACCGGCGTTGGGGCTTTACAAGCGTTATCTGGGAGAGTTGGCGGCCGAGCTGCCCGGCTCGGCATTGCTGTTCCCGCTGGCCGTACGCGCCAACGAGACGGCCGCGCCGATTGTTCGGACTGTGCTCTCGATCAATGAAGAAGATGGCAGCATGACGTTCGCTGGCGACGTGCCCGTTGGCGCGCACGCACGGCTGATGAAGGCAAACTACGATCGCCTGATCGACGGGGCCTCGATGGCCGCCCGGCAGGGGCATACAAGCATTGGCGAACGCCCATCCGAATTTGCCCTGCTTATCAGTTGCGTTGGGCGCCGGCTGGTTCTGGGCCAGCGCACCGAGGAAGAAGTTGATGCCGTGCGTCACGTGCTTGGTGATACCACGCCCACGGCGGGGTTCTACTCCTATGGCGAGATTTCACCGCTGGTAGGCCCCGGCGGATGCGAACTGCACAACCAAACGATGACGGTCACGACCTTCACCGAGGAGGATGATGTTTAACCCATTGCTCGAACGCCAGCTCCGCAAGTATCTGGGCGCCGACCCGTCGACGCTGGAGAACTTGCGCCCATTGCTGGCGGCGATCAGTACTTCGTACGATCACTTCGAGCACGACCGACGCCTGATCGAACGGTCGATGGATATCAGCTCCGAGGAGTTGATGGAAACCAACGGCCGCCTGCGTCACGAGACCGATCGCCAGCGCATGGTGATGACCGAGCTGGTTGAGGCGTTGGCGGCACTGGCTCCGGAATCGGGCATTGAGCAATTGCAGGCACAGCTCAACAACGATGTTGTGGCCGTGGCCCAGTTGCTGCGCGAACAGATCGATCGCCGCCGCGATGCCGAACTGGCCCTGAGCCAAAGCGAGGAGCGATTCCGTCTGCTGGCCGAAACCGCGTCGGACCTGATTATCCGGCACGATCTGCGGGGCGTCCCCAGTTATGTTTCGCCGTCGTCGCGCACGATTGTAGGCTTTGAACCCGAGGAGATGCTGGGCCGCAGCCTTCTGGAGTACGTTCACCCGGAGGATTTGCCGATTGCCGCACCGGTAATGAAGGCGGTTTCAACCGAAGGCACACCCGCCACTGTTACTGTGCGCGTTGCGCGCAAGGACGGCACGTATTGCTGGCTGGAAACCTCGGTGCGGGCAATTCGCGATCCGGACACCGGTGAGATTATCGAGATCAGCGCGGCATCGCGCGATATCACGCAGCGCATCCAGGCCGAGGAAGTTGTCAAGACATTGAACACCGAGCTGCGCACCGCCAACGAGCTGCTGCGCATCGAACGCGACCGCGAGAAGGAGCACGTTCGGGCACTGGAGAAATTGAACGCGATGAAGAGCGAGTTTGTCTCCAGCGTGTCGCACGAACTGCGCACACCGCTGGCGGCGATCATCGGCTTCATCAAGACCATGCGGCTGGATCCCGATCTTTCCGACGAAACCCGTGAGGAATTCATGGGGATCATCGAAAGTGAAGGCGCACGACTTGCCAACCTGATCGAGGATGTACTGGATGTATCGCGCCTGGAGGCCGGCAGCATGCAGATCTCGCCGGTGGAGACAAATCTGATCCCGGTGATCAAGCATGTTTCGGCGACACTTGCGCCGAAGGCCGAAGCAAAACGGATCACGCTGCAGCTCGATCTGCCCGAGGGACGCCTGCCCGCCCTGGTGGACCCCGAGAAGATGCCGCAGATCATATACAATCTGGTTGAGAACGCAATCAAGTTCACACCCAGCGCCGGCCATGTTCGCGTGCATGCATGGGATAGCGGAACCGATATCCGCATCACCGTGACCGATTCCGGCATCGGCATCGCGGCCGAGGACCAAGCCAGCATCTTCGAGAAATTCCACCGTGTCAGCAACCAGGGTCTGGTTGTTCCCGGCACGGGACTGGGCCTGGCTATCACACGGCAGTTGGCGGAACTGCATGGCGGCACCGTCACCGTGGAAAGCACTCCCGGCGTTGGCTCGACGTTCACCGTGACGTTGCCGCTTGCCGAGTAGTTCTGAACGTTCCGATCACAATGCACATCAACGGCCGCCGAGCCAGACAGCGGCCGACATGTTCGAGAGGATCACCCGATGAAATCCAAATTGATATTTGTTGTTGATGACGAGGTTGGCATCCGGCGTTTGCTGGAGCATTGGCTGAAGACGAAATGGGGGTACGACCTGCGCCTGTTCGCCGATGCCGAATCGTGCCTCGAGGCTCTGGGCGATGCACCCGACCTGGTGATCCTGGATATCATGTTGCCGGGCATGAGCGGTGTTGATGCGCTGAAGGAAATCAAGGGGCGGCAGCCCGATCTGCCGGTAATCATGCTCTCGGCGCAGGGACAGATCGAAACGGCCGTTGAGACGCTGAAGCTTGGAGCCGCCGATTACTTCCCGAAGACGGTTGATCTGCCGAAGCTGGAGAACGCGGTCCGCAACGCCATCGAACTGCGCGAGCTGAAGCGCGAGGTTACCGAGCTGCGCGAGGCCATGCGCGCGCCGGCACGATTTGCCACCATCATCACCTCCGACACGGCGATGGATCCGGTGCTGAAGCTTATCGAGCGGGCAGCGCAAAGCGATATCTCCGTACTGGTTCAGGGCGAGAGCGGCACCGGCAAGGAAGTTGTGGCGCGAGCGGTTCACGAGAACGGCAAACGTGCATCAGGCCCGTTCGTGGCCGTCAATTGCGCGGCTATCCCGAAGGACCTGCTCGAGAGCGAGATGTTCGGGCACGAGAAGGGTTCGTTTACCGGCGCGATGAACCGGAAGATCGGCAAGTTCGAGCAGGCCGACGGCGGCACGCTGTTCCTTGACGAGATCGGCGAGATGGAGGTGAACCTTCAGGCCAAGCTCCTGCGCGCCATTCAGGAGCGCCGCTTTGAGCGTGTTGGCGGCAACGATGTGCTTACCGCCGACGTTCGCATCGTTTCGGCCACCAACCGCGACCTGCTGAAGGCCTCGCGCGAAGGTCGATTCCGCGAGGATCTGTACTACCGCCTGGCAACGTTCCCCATCCAGCTTCCGCCATTGCGCGCGCGGCGATCGGATGTGATGCTGCTGGCCGAGCACTTCCTGCGCACCTTCACCGAACGCGAAGGCCGCAATATCCGCGGCTTCGAGCGGCGGGCGCTGAAGCTGTTGCACGACTATCCGTGGCCCGGCAATGTGCGCGAGCTTCAAAGCGCGGTTGAGCGCGGGGTGTTACTGTGTGATGGCGACCAGATCAGCGCCGACGATCTGCCGATGGCCGTGCAGGCCTTTGCCGACAGCGGCGAATCCAGCGTTCCGGTGCCATCAATCTTCGACGAAGTAAGCGACGTGATCCCCATCGAGGTGTTGAAGGAACAGGCCGTACGGCATGCGCTGAAGGTTACCGGCGGCAACGTGCTCGACGCCGCCAAGCGCCTGGGCGTCAGCCGCTCCACGATGTACGAGATGGTGAAGCGTTACGGCGTGGACGTGTAACACACCGGCAACGTTGAAACGGCAAGGGGCGGCACAATGCCGCCCCTTGCCGTTGTATTTGATCGGGTTGCCGTCGGGCAACGGTTGGGTTACATGCCAACCGGGCTTACCGACTGGCCGCCCTGCTGCCCGCCCTGCCGGCACCGGGCTGCCGAACGTATAGCTGAACGTCAGGCTCAGCGTACGCGAGTTCCACGTACGATCGAACAACTGGTAGAAACCGCCATACGTCCGCTCAACCTTGAATCCCATTTGCTTGAGCGGATCGCTCACGCGCAGGCCGATGGTGCCCCGGTTACCGAACACCTTCTTCACGATCGCCAGATCGGCGGTGCTGAAGGCGTCGATCGTGCCGCCAACGATGTCCATCGGCGCACGGTAGATATAGGTAAGCTGCACATCCAGCCCCTCGGCGACCGTTGCGCTGAGGTTGGCCCGGGTGGACCACACGGTAGCCTTCTGGCTCAGGTTGCTTTCAACATTCGAACCGTTCAGCTCGAACTCGAAGAAACTGGTTGCCACAAAGGCGTTCAGCCAATCGCCCACGCGATACATGGCGATGACGTCGGCACCGATGTTATCCGTGCTGTTGAAGTTTTCGTAGGTAAGCACCGAAGCCCCCAACGTGTCGAACAGCTCCCAGCGGCCAATCAAATCGTGCTGACGCCGGAAGAACGGGTTCACGGTGATCGATCCCTGATCGAAGTAATAGGAGGCGTTGAAGTCGTACGAGTCGATATACTCCGGCTTCAGCTTCGGATTGCCTTCCATCCGGAAGGTCTGATCCTGATACTGCGGGAACGGGTTCAACTGTTCGGCAACGGGCCGCGTGATACGCCGGCTGTAGCTGGCCTTCAACTGCAATCCCTCGAACGGAGCGTAGGAAAGGAACGCGCTGGGGAACAGGCTGGAGAAATCGTTGTTGAACGAAGCCCCCGTGTTCTTCAGCGTGAAGGTTGAGGTCTGGTTCTCCGCGCGCAACCCAACCTGCGCACCAAACGGACCGAAGTCCTGCGAGTAGGTCACGTAGGCCGCGTTGATCTTGCGATCGAACGTAAACTGATTGCTCGCGTTGGTGATGTCGGTATAGATGCCGGTAGCGGTATCAAGCACCTCGGCGCGGTAGCTGTTGTCCAGCTTCTCCACATCGGCCTTGAAGCCCGCCTCCAACTGTCCGCTTTCACCAATCGGCATCGTGTAATCAACCTGACCGCTGAACTCCGTGCTCTTGTCGTGCTCGGAGATCCTGTTGCGATAGTCGGTTCCGGCAACCGGTGTACCGCCTTCGGTAACATCGCGGGTAAGGTAGCCGGTGCCGGAGCTGTCGTCGTTGAACGCATAACGCACCTCGGCGCTCAGCTCATGCTTCATCGGCTCCAGCGTCCACTTGTAGCCCAATCGCTGCTCAAGGCCAAGCCCGTCGCGATTGTCGTCGGAGCCGCGCATGTACCGGCGCGTAACGGCCTGCTCGGTGGAACGCTCCACGTAGTCGGTTCGGCCGTTGCCGGGCACACCGCGCACGTTCAGGAATCCCGTGTAGTTCAGCGCGTGCCCGCCGCCCAGCGTGTAATCCACGCTCACGTTGCCGGTATGGGCAAGCGTGTACGACGTATCGTACATCGTGTTGTCCAGCCGCGGCGGCTGCCCGCTTACCAGGCTTTGATTTTCGCGCACGCGGACGTTGTAGCCCATCATCCGCTCGTAACTGAGGCCGTAGTTGGCGTAGATGTTCCAGGCTCCGCTTCCGTAGCCGAGGAACGCACCGAACGTGGCGTTGGGATCGGTGCCGATCGCGCCGTTGATGCCGCCGCTAAGCCCGCGATCGGTGTTCTCCTTCAACACGATGTTCAGGATACCGCTCAGGCCATCCGGATCGTATTTGGCCGAGGGGTTCGGCACCACTTCCACGCGCTCAACCGCATCGGCCGGCAGGCTGCGCAGAAATGCCGCCAGCGCCGCACCTGTCATCATCGTTGGGCGGCCGTTGATCTGCACGGCCACGTTCTGGCTGCCACGCACGCTTACGTTGCCGTCGGCATCCACTTCAACCGAGGGGATGTTGCGCAACAGGTCCGATGTGTTTCCGCCGGCCGCCACCTTCAGGTCGCTGGTTTTGTACACCGTGCGATCGATGGCGCCCGTCATGAACTCGCGCTTCGCGGTGATCGTGATATCCTGCTGCACGCTGGCGTCCGCGGCCAGACGAATCGTGCCGATCGACGCGCTTGGGCGCCCGGGCAGGATTTCGAGATCCGAAACAACCGTGGGGACGTATCCCACGAAACTGACGCGCGCGAAGTACTTGCCGGGCTGCAACCCGGTGATCGAAACGCTTCCGTCGCGCTCGGCGATCGCGCCGGTAACAATCGAGGAATCGGCTGCGCTGCGCACGGTAACCGTTGCGCCGCCCAGCGGGCCGGAGGATTCGCCGTCAAGGATGGTTCCAACGATAGCGCCCTGCGGGCCGCCGCCCGGGCCGCGACCCTGCGCGTGTGCGCTTGCGTATGCCAGGATTGCAAACGCTACCGATGCCGTACATGCGATACGAACAACATTCATGCGAAATAAACAATTGGCTGGGTTATCGGCTGGCCCGTATGGGCAGCAACCGTTGGCAGCGAGCGGGCGGGCATGCCTTCATCTGCCGGGCTCAGTGTGTGATAACGGGCCTCTACGGTCCTGCAACGCAACTGTTTCAGTGCTCGCCTTGCTCCGGCTTCTCCGATACTGCTGAGTGACGGCAGCCGGCCCTGCTG
This sequence comes from uncultured bacterium, assembly GCA_966128725.1. Lineage (GTDB taxonomy): Bacteria > Bacteroidota > Ignavibacteria > OLB7 > OLB7 > JAFDZV01. Next base: position 9,059 of record CBHYLN010000178.1, read on the forward strand.
TGCCACAATCAACCGTGCCCGCACCGAACCATCCAGCATCGAGGTCGGCATCCACAAAACAATCGTGGGGGGGGCCAAAGCACCCCGCGTTTGGGGGGCCCGGGGAGA
>CBHYLN010000179.1:0-9138 GCA_966128725.1 uncultured bacterium
CAACCGGCCGGCGGTACATGTCATGCGAGATCGAAAAGCAGGAACTCGGCGCCGTCGCCATCATCTGCAACGCCAACAATGTTCAGCTCGGCTTCGGCCTCGATCGCCGCGCCATCCCCGGCATGCAGCGTGGTGCCGTTAAGGGCCACCGTTCCCCGCACAACCTGAATCCAGGCATAACGCCCGGGCGCCGGCACATGCCGTACTTCCTGGCCGGCATCAAGCACCGACGCATACAGCGCGGCATCCTGGTTGATCCGTACCGAACCGTCGCGACCGTCGTTCGAGGCAACCAGCCGCAGCCGACCGGATTTTTCGGCCGTTGGGAACGTACGCTGTTCGTAGCCTGGCGTGGCCGCCTCCCTGTCCGGCACGATCCAGATCTGCAGGAAGTGCACGGGCTCGGTTTTGGAATGATTGTACTCGCTGTGCATCACTCCGGTGCCGGCACTCATGCGCTGCACGTCGCCGGGCACCATCACCGATCCATTGCCCATGCTGTCGTTATGCTCAAGCGCGCCGGCCAGCACATAGGTGATAATCTCCATGTCGCGATGGCCGTGCCTGCCAAATCCTTCCCCGGCTGCCACCCGGTCCTCGTTGATGACACGCAACGAACGGAATCCCATGTGATCGCGATCGTAGTAATTGGCGAACGAGAACGTGTGATGCGTATCCAGCCACCCATGATTCATATGCCCACGCTCGGCCGCTGGTCGAACTGTAATCATCTCAATCTCCCGTTTGATCCGAAGCAGTTTGGTACAAACTACACCCGTTCGGCGCTCGATCGCCGCCGTAATCGCCCACGCCCTTCAACACGGGGGCATCGGGCCTAATCCACGGCAGGCTGAAGCGCGAACATGGCAATGACGAATTCGCAGCGACAATTATTGTCGCGACAAATATAATACAACCGCATCTGTTCCTGCGCCCGAATGTTCAGTCGCGCTGAAGACGAAACGCAACCGAGTTGGGCGACATACGCAACCGACGGACGAATGCGGCATCCAGGCCATCCGGTGCGGCAACCGGCACCGCGGGCTCATCGAATTCGGACACAACGAAGCCGGCCTTGGTAAACATGCGCCAATACGCCGATAGCGGCCGGTGGTATGCCACAAACGGCGTTGTGAAGTGCCCCCACTCCTCGGTGTATTCGTAGCTGTCGAAATACGACCGCCGCCAGTGGTACACCGTACTGCCATCCAGGAACTTGCCAACACCACCATCCGGCGGCGAGAAACACGGGTGCGACAGGACGATCACCGCAACGCCACCGGGGCGCAATACGCGATGGAACTCGGCAACGGTCGATTCGGCATCACACACGTCCATCAGCACGTAGTTGCTGACAACGCGATCGAACGATGACGAAGGCAGCATCGAGAGTTCGGATACCGACGACGTTATCCAGCGAATATCAACCGCAAGCTCGGCTGCACGCGCCGCGCCGATTGCCACCATGCGCTCGGCGTGATCCACCGCGGTAACGCGTGCCCCCTGGCCCGCAAGCTTGATGGCCAGATACCCCGTTCCGCATCCTGCGTCCAGCAGATCGAGCCCGGCCACGTCGCCAAGCATGCGCGTCAACACCGGATCGGAATTGTACAGACGGTTCTTGTCACCATGCTGACCCACCTGCTGATGCCATTCGTCGGCCTTGGCGTTCCACGAGGCGCTTAACCGTGCATCGGAGTGCGAGGAGCTGGCCATGATCCTTGATGATGAGAGTGAGAAAATCGAGTTGCCTCAATCCAGCAATCCATCCGGCAATCAATCCAATGCGGTTGCCAGATCGGCGATAAGGTCATCCGGATGCTCCAACCCCACCGATATCCGAAGCAGATTCGGCGGCGTAAGCGTTCCCGGGGATTCAACCGAGGCGCGATGTTCGATAAGGCTGTGAACCGCGCCAAGGCTTGTGGCGCGTGTAAACACCGAAACACGTGCGGCCACCGCCAGGGCTTCGGCCGCGCCGCCAACCACCTGTATCGAAAGAAGGCCGCCAAACGCCGACATCTGGCGAGCGGCCAGCATATGGCCCGGATGGTGTTCCAGGCCCGGATAATGCACATGGGCCACACGGGGGTGCGCGCTCAGGAAACGCGCCACCTGCAACGCGCTGGCCGATTGAGCACGCACCCGATATGGGAGCGTTGCGATGCCGCGCAGCGCCAACCAGCAATCGAACGGCGAGGGCACGCCCCCGGATAACTTCTGCATCGTCTCCACCCGTGCAAAGAACTCGGAGCGCTCGCGCGCTGCAATAACGCCAAGAAGCAGATCGCTGTGCCCGCCCAGATACTTGGTGGCAGAATGCAACACCAGATCGGCACCAAGCTCCAACGGCCGCTGCAACACGGGCGTGCCAACCGTGTTATCAAACAACGACAGGGCCGAGGCCTGGCGCGCAATGGCCGAAACAGCCTGGATGTCCACAACCTTCAACAACGGGTTGCTGGGTGTTTCGCCCCACACCAGGCGGGTATTCGGCCGGATCGCGCCGGCAAGCGCGTCCAGATCGGCCAGATCAACACGCGTGTGTTGCAGCCCCCAGCGGGCAAACAGCTCGGCCAGCATTTCTGTGGTGCCGTAATACGCGTCGGTATCAACAACGATATGATCGCCGGGTGCAAGCGCCTGCAGTACCGCAGCCGCCGCCGCGGTGCCGGATGCAAACGCCGCCGCTGCCGCCGCCCCTTCCAGACTTGCCACACAGGCCTGCAACGCATCGCGGTTCGGGTTGCCGGCCCTGGAATAGATGTAGCCATCGGGATACTCGCCGTTGGCTTCGCGAAGGAATGTTGTGGATGGGTAAATCGGTGAGGCCACCGAACCGGCTGTTCGGTCGCTCAGGGCTCCCGCGTGAACGGCAAGGGTTTCAATGTTCATCGTTGATTCGCCTTAGATGGTCTGGTTGATACTACCCGCAACATTATTCATACCACGCCCAAACATCGTGGTGGCTTTGGCCCATACGGCTCACGTAATAAGTATCACCAAGGCAAATATCGCATCGCCATGCGATTGCCGGGGGCTGTGGCGATCAACTAATTTGGATGCAGCTATTCGGATGTCAAGCGACCAGATATCCAGATAGTCGGGTTCTCGGTTGAGAATTCAAAAGCAAGACCGCGCGTCTCGCACGAGTGGAGAGAGAGTGCCGGGGCGCGCGGCTTCTTTTGCCTATCATTGATTCACCACGCATCCGTAGCAAATCAACAGCACACCCACCCCTCCGACTCCGGCTGGAAGGAGCCACCCCCAATCAGCAGGTTAACTTCATCGAATCCCATCACCGGGCTGTTACGCCAGGTGCTTCAAATCCAGACGTGTCCGGTCGTTTCGCTCGGCGCCTGTGTTCACCGTTGTGGCGGGCTCCACAAGCATGATCCACGCTTCCTCCGGAGCAACAGGGCGGTGCTCCGTGCCCCGCGGCACCACGATGAACTCGCCCTCGCCAAGCTCAACCTCCCGGTCGCGGAACTGCATCACCAACCGTCCCTTGACAACAAGGAACAGCTCATCCTCCGCATCGTGGTGATGCCATACAAACTCGCCCTGCACCCGTGCCAGCTTTATCGCCGTGCTGTTAACCATGCCGGCGATGTGCGGGCTCCACAACTCATCAACCGATGCAAAGGCCTGCTCAAGGTTCACTACGTTCATCGTCCGGCTCCGGCTGATGGGATTCCTGATGCCGCACGCGGCGCGAGCCCTGATACAGGTCGTACTGCAGCAGGCGGCAATCGATTGTGGTGTTGTAATACGGGATCTTCCTGGCGGTGCGCAGGCCGATCCGCTTGCTCAACTCCGCGCTTCCGGTAAACACATACCCCGTATACCCCGCGCATCGCTGCTTGAAAAAGTCGCCGATGCGCGAATACGTCCCCTCCAGCTTGCGGATTTCGCCCAGGCGTTCCCCATACTCCGGGTTCATCACAACCACGCCCCAACCCGTGGGGACCGGGGTATCGGCGAAATCGCAGCAGCTGAATTCGATCAGGTGATCAACGCCCGCCGCCGCCGCATTTTTCCTGGCCGCGGTCACCGCATCCGGGTTGGCATCGCTTGCGATGATACGCCCCTCGATCCGCCGATGCGCAGCCGACCGTGCCCGCCGCCGCATCGACTCGAAATGCGCCGCATCGTAGTCGCGCAGGGCCATGAACGCAAACCGCTCGCGCGTAAGCCCGGGCGCGCGGCCCAGCGCTATCAGCGCGGCCTCGATCGCCAGCGTGCCGCTTCCGCACATCGGGTTGATGAAATCACCATCGCCCATCCAGCCGGTTTCCAGCACCACCGCGGCGGCCAGCGATTCCTGCATCGGCGCCTTCCAGGGCAGCTTGCGGTACCCGCGCCGCGAAAGCGGCTCGCCGGATGTATCGAGATACACGGCGCACTGGTCATCCTTCCAATACAGGAACACCACAACGCCATCGCGCGACGCGCCGGAATCCGGACGCTGGCCCGTTGCCTCACGAATACGGTCAACGATGGCATCCTTGCATTTCACGTTCGCGAACTGGGTGTCGCGAATGCTGGGCGTATCAACCGAGGAAACAACGGTGACATATCCGTCGGCCGGGATGTATTGTTCCCACGGGATGTCGATCACGTTGGTATACATCTGTGCGGGCGTATCGGCCGCGAATGCGCGGGCCAGATACAGCACGCGATGCCCGGTGCGCACGTTGAGGTTCAGCCACATGGCGTCGTCAAGTGTCCCCTCGGCCTGCACGCCGGTTACCATCTCCTTGCCGCCCACAATGCCAAGCGCCTCAACCTCCCGCGCAAGGTGGGAAGAGAGGCGCTTCGGACATGTTATCAGGAGTGTGCTCTGCTGTCGGAAAATGGACATGGTCGACGATTGGTGTTGGGGAATGGACACAGCGGCACGTGCCGGCGCCTACAACTGCTCAACGGTGTAACCGCGTTGGCGTAGAAGATCAACAACACCGCCCGGGCCAACAAGGTGCAGCGCCCCTACAACAACCAGATATCGCTCGGTGCCCTTCAGGTAGGATTCGATCTGCGGTATCCAGTTGCGATTGCGCCGGAACACCAGGCCTTCGTACAGAATCGAATCGCTTTTCACGTACTGCGACAGCAGCTTCTCCAGAATCGTGAGATCGCCGCTGCGCCACGATTTCAGGATGATGTCCAGCTCGTTGGTCGATTGTTTTGCATCCAGCATCTGCCGCAGGAATTGCTCCTGCGCCTTGTCCGGCAGTTCGGAGAACACGGAAATCTGATCGTCAACTGTCTCCAGGCCCGCAACCGGCTTTCGTTGCTCGCCAGCCTTCTTGTGAAAATAGAAATCGATGCCGTACTCGGCCTGCATTCCCCCCTGCTGCATTCCCGTGCCCATCAACATGAACGCGGCCATCCAGGGCTTCAGCAGGTTGAACATCGACATCTCAAGACCCAACTGCTTGACACGCTTCTTCAGCTTGGCGTATGTGGCCTTGGAAACCCCGTCCTTCAGGGTGCGCCCGTCCATGTATACACCCTTCATCATGATCGCCATCGAGCTTCCAAGCTGGTCCAGGCTGTCGAGATTCAACTCGAACACCACGCGGTCGGAACTGTCGAACGCACGCTCGATGGGCGACGGCAACGGGTACATCGACTTCGGAAGCGCGTGCACCGAACCAAGCAGGTACACGACGGATGTGCCGGTTTGCACCCGCCATAACATGTTACGCTGCGCCGCGCCGGGGGTCTGGGAAATACCATGCACGCCCGGCACAAGGTTGAGCCACAGGAGTGCGAGGAAGCCGAAGGCGCGCCGGGTTCGTAGAAGATCAAACATCGATCGGAATTACCAGTGACAGGGATAAACGGTATGCGACACGCCGAATCGCGTGCACGGCGCCCGCATGCCGGGTTGCAGACGGAGCTGGGCAACCGGAATTGCCCGCTATCGGACTGTTGAACAGTACCACACGCGGCGCCGGCCTTCGCGCCGATTGCCGCGGCATACATAAGAACGTCGCGCTCGCATCAGTTGGGCCGCGATGCCAACCGAACAGCCGTACAAAATAGCAGGATCTTACGCTACCGATGCATATTGCGCGCCAGCTACCGATGCAGCACAGCCGTGCACAGCCAATCAGGTTTACCGCATCCCGCCCTTGCAACAGCATATGACAATCCATTTCGATTCCCCGACAACCCCGCCGTTCAACAAGGTGCTGATATTATCAGCCTCGGCCGGCGCGGGGCACGTGCGTGCGGCACAGGCGCTCGAGCGCGCATTTGCCGAGTGTGGCGCTGCACGCGAGGTTACGCACGTGGACACGTTGGAGTACACCAACAAGCTGTTCCGCAACCTGTACTCCAAGGCATACATCGACATGGTGGGCCGGGCGCCGGAGGTTCTTGGCTGGCTGTACGACCAGTGGGACCGCCCGTGGCAGAACGAGCGGCAACGCCTTGCGTTCGACAAGCTTAATACCGGACCGCTGATCAAACTGTTGAAGCGCACCAATGCCGACATGGTTGTGTGCACGCACTTCCTGCCGGCCGAGCTGATCTCCTGGCTCACGGCAAAACAGCGCATCACGTATCGGCAGGCGATTGTTGTTACCGACTTCGATGTTCATGCGATGTGGCTGGCACGCCACCACGATCATTACTTCGTTGCACTGGATGAAACGCGCGAGCACCTGGCACGCCTTGGCATCCCGCGCCAGAACCTGACGGTGTCGGGTATCCCGATCGACCCGGTGTTCGCGCAGCCGATGGACCAGGCCGCGGCGCGCGCGCATCTGGGGCTTGATCCCCACCGCGCCACGATACTGGTGTCGGCCGGCGGATTTGGCGTTGGCCCGATCGACCACGTGATGACCGCGCTTAATGACATGGCCCAGCCCGCGCAGGCGTTGGTGATGTGCGGCCGCAACGCCGAGCTTCGCGAGCGCATCGAGCGCCACGCGGCAGCCAGCAAGGGCAATGTGGTGGTAACCGCGGTGGGCTACACTACCGAGATGCACCGCTACATGGCGGCATCGGACCTGGTGCTGGGCAAGCCGGGCGGGTTAACCACCAGCGAGGCGCTGGCATGCGGGTTGGGGTTCGTGATCGTAAGCCCGATACCGGGCCAGGAGGAACGCAACGCGGATCATCTGCTGGAGGAAGGCGTCGCGATCCGATGCAACAATCTTCCGGTACTGGGCTACAAGATCGACCGGCTCCTGGCCGATACGTCCCGGTTCGCGGCAATGCGCGCGGCATCACGGCGTATGGGGCGCCCGCGCGCCGCGTACGACGTCGTGGAGAAACTTGTGGCGCTGCGGCAACTGACGCCACGGTAACTGACGCCACGGTAACTGACCCCGCGCAGCGTGAGCCACTACAATTGTGAAGCCTGCGCGAACGTGAACGATGCCAGCAACAACCAGCGCCGGGCGGGCATGTTGTTGCCTTCACGGGCCAACAGGGGTGTTGTGTAGTGCCAGAACGGCAGCCGGTACACGGCCACCGCACCGCTTTGGGCGATGTTCACCGCTTGCGACAGGTATCCATCGCGTTCGTACACCAGCAACTGCGAACCCACCGCGCTGTTGGCCAGCATGATCTGCACATCCACGTAGCCATCGCGCAAGTGCGCGTCCTCCGGGTGATGATCGTTGTGCGGGCCGGTGTAGTCGCCTTCCTCGTAACAGATCACCTGGCATCCGCATGCCGGCTCCAGCCGATGGCCGCTGAGGCGTTCGGCAAATTGATGCATGCTTGCCGATTGCAACATTGCCCGCAAGCCGATCTCGCGCCCGGCCCGCTCGGCCTTCGTGCGTTTGCCGTTCAGGCTGGCCGTTTTCACGCGCACCGTTTTCCCGAGTTGCTCGGAGTAGTTTCTGGTCATCCCGGTAATCGATGTTGGCGGGATGGGCGTCCGCATGGTGGCCAGCAGCGGCCGCATCCGCTCGTCCAGCAAACGCACCGCTTTGGCGGCGACAGCGGGCGCCACAAGCTTCGGAAAGAACGCGAAGCGCGACCCGGTAGACTGCAACGTCCCGGGGCCACCATCGGCTATCAGGCGTCGACCATGCGGGGTGAGAAAGCTTGAGAACTCGGTTGGGAAATGTTCCATTGTGATGGCTGGTATCGAAATGAACGCTCGCGACCGTCACGGATTCGCGATGCAGCGATATCAATTGGTATTTGATTCAACTCATTAAAGCGGCGGCGCCACATCGGCGGCGCGGCGGATTCCATTATACGGCAACCTCATCCGCCCGCAAGGGCCAACGCCTCGGCAACGGCAGGGCTTGCCAGCGCAACATTGGCGCCGATGGTTGAAGCGCCCGCGGCTATCAGCGCACGCGCCACACTGCCGTAATCGGCATCGGCGGCGGCACGGCAGTACCGCGAGCCATGCACGACCCAATCCAACGGCGTTCCCTCGTAGGCAGCATCGCGGGCATCAAGCGGCGCATCGTGGTCCAGCAGCAACCGCACAAGCGCCGCATTCCCCCACCACGCAGCGTGATGCAGGGCAGTGGCGCCGGCCTCGGCCCCAGGCGCCGCGCAATCGAACCCCACATTCAGCATCAGGCGCACGGCGGCAACATCACCATTGGTGGCCGCCTCAACAATCATGCCCCTGTCCTCCGGGCCAAGCAGACGCACGATTCCGGGGTCATCCACCATCATCGCCCGCACCTGATTCTCGTCGGCCGCCATCGCCGCGCCCACGAATCGATCCAGTAGATCGGCCTGGCTGCCGTTGTTGTCAACACCCAGCAATTGATACAGGTCGCGGCGACCGAATCGCACCGCCAACGAGCGCGCCGTGCGCCCGTCGGCGCGTTGCGCCAGCGGGTCGGCGCCATGCTCCAGAAGCATACGAACGTACGAAGCAGCCTTGCCGCACCGCACCGCCAACTGCAATGGCGTCTCGGCGGTCGCATAACTGGTCACATTGGGATTGGCGCCGTGCTCAAGCAACCAGCGAGCGCCTTCATCGGCGGCGGCGTGCCCGGGACTGGCATCGCGGTAGCCGCTCAGGAAATACAGCGGAGTGTTGTCCCACGGCTCGGCCCTGGCACTGATATCGGCGCCATGCTCCAGCAGCAGTTCAAGGCACTCGCGATGATTGTGCTCGGCCGCGTGGTAGATGGATTCGGAGTC
>CBHYLN010000180.1:0-9075 GCA_966128725.1 uncultured bacterium
CCGTCTTCACGATGCCGTCTTCACGATGCCGTCTTCACGATGCCGTCTTCACGATGCCGTCTTCACGATCTTACCGCACAACCACCTGGCTGGCTGTCGTTTGCCCATGATGTCGGATGCGCACGAAGTACGTTCCCGAGCCAAGGCCCGATACATCGATGACCTGGCGATGCGGTCCGGCACCCAACGCTCCGGCAAATACATTGCGCACCGTCTGGCCGATCGTGTTGACAAGGTCGATCATCACGGGGCTGGCGGTTGGCAGCTCGAACATCACATTGGTAATGCCCGAGGAAGGGTTGGGCACCACCGCAAGCGCCATCGGTGCGGCGGCATCGTGCTGTACCTCGGCAATGGGGGGTGTCCAGCGCCACACACCGCGCCCCACCGATCCCGCGTACACGTAATCCTCCGAGGTTGCCATCGCGATCATCATCACGCCGGGGGGCATCGTGTCGGTGATGTTGCTCCAGAACCTGCCGTCGAACAGGTAGGTATAGACGTTCTGTTCGGTTGGGCTCTGAACGCGCGATGTCATCACCAGCGATTCGCGGGTTGCGAACAGGTGAGTGTATGCATACGGATCAACCGCCGGCAGGGTCGGCCCCAACACCCACTGATAGCCTCCGTTGCGGGAGATGAACATCGTGTTGTTGGTGATCACCACAAACGCGCTGTCGACGTCGAAGATCTGGCTGGTTGCGTTGAACGGTGTTGAATCGGGGATGCCGCTCATGGCGCGGTGCCATGTGGTGCCGCCATCGATGGAGCGATACATCCCATCAAGCGTGAGCGCCACGGTGTAGTTGTTCGCCGCCGCAATCCCATACACCGGCGGCGGGCTGCCGGCGCGTTCGCGCATTCCGGTTGTGCTCGGTTGCCACGTGCTGCCGCCGTCGGTGGAACGCAGCACGCCCCCGTTCTTCCAGACGATGTTGCCAAGCTCGTCGCCACTGGCGTATCCGTGGCCCAGAAGGAATACGCCGTTGTATGCCGCCACGCAGTTGTAGCCCATGTTTGGTCCGCCATCGGTGCCGATGTTTTTCCAGGTTGCGCCGTCGTCGGTCGAGCGGATCAGGTCGCCCCCGGCGGCGATCATCGTGTCATCCCATTCGGCGATCTCCGATGTCGATGCTTCGGCAACCGTTTGCCATGATGCGCCAAAGTCCGATGTGCGATGGATGGCCGTGCCGTCGGTCCCGACAATCACATCACCGATGGCGAGCATCGCGCTGACGGTGGAGTTTGCCATGTCGGGGTCGAACCGTACGCTCGTGGCGCTTGTGTCGTGCAGACGGTACGTGCCTCGCAACGTTGGGAAGATCATGCCATCAGGCATGGCAACCGGCGTGCCCACGGGATGCGGCGGCGCGATCGCCGTCCACCTGTTGCCGTCGAGTCGCCACATGCCGCCAAAAGCCCCGCCCCACAGGCTGGTGCCGTTGGAAACCATCCAGTAGATATCGGCTTCCGAGTCCAGGCCCTCGCTCACCGCCGACCACGTTTCACCGCGATCGGTGCTGCGCTGTACCGTGGGTCCGCCCAGAGACGCCAGCAGGCTGCCGTTATGTGCGATCAGCGTGCGGATTGCCGAAAACGTGGCGCCGGGCACAACCGAGACACGTGCCCAGGATCGCCCGTCGTTTGTTGAACGATACAGTTCGTCGGCATTGTTGCCGGCCAGCGTGTACAGCTCGGCGCCCATGCTCACCGGGCGTCGGGCATCCTGCGGCAGCCTGCCGCGCGGGCTCCATGTAAGGCCGCCGTCGTCGGTGGCGAACAGCGTATCTTTGCCGATCGCATAAAACGCATTGCCGATTATCTGTACCTGTCCCGGAACCTCGGCGGCACTCCACGTGGCGCCGTAGTCGGACGATCGATACGTGTACCGATCGCCCGTGCCGAACGCAACCCCGCCGGCGAGCATGACGTCGTACAACCATTGGTTGGATACCTCCTGCCAGGTCCCATCCTGATAACGGGCAACGCCGCCAGCGCCAGCTGCGAGCACGATACCGTTTTCCGAAGCAAGGGGCGTAAATCCGCCACCGGTTGGGCCACCTGTTCGTGTCCATTGTGCCGTTGCGCCGGTTACGCACGCAAGGCCTGTCAGCATGAGAATCAATAGCCGTTTCATAGTGTCGATCTCCTTTTCGGTGCCGCGGTGCAGCCCATCGGGGCGTTGCGCGGTGATCTGATTTCCGCATCCCTTCGCCGGCCACGGGAGCCCGTGTAATCGGCGCCGGCGCCGTTCGCTGGCCGCGCGTGGCTTTCCGGTGCCCGGAACTCCACAATTGCCGCGGCCGGTGCGAACGTCGCCTGGCTGAGGGGATCAGCGTTGGCACGAATCTGGTGATGGGCGTTGAACAACCATTGAACATCCGAGCGAAACTTCTCCGTGGCCCGCAAATCCACATCGATAACCGCATCCCACGCGCCCGCCCGGGAACGTGGCGCCCCGCGTGAACCGGCGACAGCCGATCTGGATGCCGCGTATGCCGAATCGGCACGGCTTCGCACGCAGAGCCCCGAGTTGGTGCGTGTTGCCGCTGCCGTGCTGCGAGGCCGTTCGGAAGCGGCCGGATATGCGCGAGGTGTGGCGCGTGCGCTGCTGTTGAATGCCTGGGCCGACCTTGCCGACGAGCATCTCGCCGAATCCCGCGCCGGGGCCGAATCCGCCTTTGCCGCCCTTGAACGCGCCGGCGATGCTTCCGGAGCGGCCTCCGCGTTGAATGTGATGGCCACCGTGGCGCGTCGCGAGGGCGATGCCGTGCGTGCCGCGTCGCTGTATGCCGACGCACTGGAGCGCGCCCAGCGTGAGGCCGATGTTCGCGAGTGGACGGTTGCCAAGCGTGGCCTTGCCGCGTGTGCCATGGTTGCAGGCGATCTGCAGCTTGCGCTGGAAACGCTTGAGCAGGCCGAACATGCGGCGCGACGTGCTGGCGAGACGGAGGAGTGGTGCAGTGCGTTACTTCAGATGGGGGCCATCGTGGCCCGGCGTGGTCAGTATGCCGATGCCGCGCGGCACTTCGGTACGGCGCTCGAACAATCGCGCATGCTGGGCCATCGCAGGATCCAGGCCCAGGCCTTGGGCAACCTGGCGACCGTGCAGGCAATGCAGGGAAGGCTGCGCGATGCCGTGCGGAGCGATCTGGAGGCGCTTGCGATGCATCGTGAGCTGAACGACCGGCGTTCGGCCGCCGACAGGTTGGCGAATCTTGGCACGCGGTACCAGGCTATCGGCGATTATGCCCGCGCGCATGCCGCGCTTACACAGGCCGATGAGATGTACACCGATCTGGGCGACGAAAGCTCGCGAGCGGTGGTGCTCTCCAATCTTGGGGCGCTGCATCTGGCGCTTGGCAATCATGGCGAGGCGGCGCATGTGTTGCATCGCAGCCTGGCGTTGGGTGCCGCGGCACGGAATCGATTCAATGAGGCTTATGCGGGCATGGTGCTCGGGAAGGTGCGTCAGGATCAGGGCGATGCGCGTGCGGCGCTGGTACACTACCTTGGCTCGTTGCGACTGAGCGAATCGTTCGGCGACCCGCGCGCCGAATCGGAGGCCTGCCTTGCCATCGGCTCACTGTATGCGGGGCTTGGCGAATACACCGAGGCGGCAACATTCGTCGAGCACGCGTTGCGATTGGTACGCGGCATCGGGCTGCGAGCCGAGGAGTCGCAGGTGTTGATTGTTGATGCCGGGATCCATGCCGCGTGCGGCGATGTGGCCGGTGCGGTCACAATGCTGGAGGGCGCGCTGGCCACGATGCGCGAGTTTGACGCGCCACGATACACCCACGAGGTGCTTGCCGCGCTTATCGAGATTGGGCGCGATGTGCTGGCCCCCGCGCGGCTGCGCGCGTTGCAGCGCGAGGCCGACGAGCTTACCCGGCGGATCTTCGCCGAAGGGACCGATCGGCATACGCTGGCGGCGAGCATCCAGGATATGGCCATCGAACGCGAGGCGCGCCGCGTTGGGCTTGGCACGGACGATCTGGCCCGCGTTGCCACATTGCCGGGGACGGTGCCTTCCCCGTCCGTTGCTGCCGGGTTGGCGCTGTCGGCACACGCTGATGCTGATGCCCATGCCGTGCCGCCGGCCGCCGGCATCCGTGTGCGCATGCTGGGCGGATTCGCGGTGGAGCGGGCCGGCTCCCCGCTTGCCGATGCGGACTGGGGACGCAAGCGCTCGCGCGAGCTGTTCAAGCTGTTGCTGCTGCGGTGCCGAACCTGGGTTCCGGTGGATGAGCTGTTCGATGTGTTATGGGGCGAGCATACCGGCCAGCAGATCGAGATGGTGGTGATGAAGGCCGTTTCCAACCTGCGCAAGGCGCTGGGCGGCGCGCGCGGCGAGCACGGGATTACGATCGCGCACGACAACGGCGCCTATTGCCTTGAGCTGGCGGACGATGCCTGGGTGGATATTCATGCCTTCAGGCAGGCGGTTGTTGCCGCGCGGCGGGCACAGTCGGCGGGCGATCGCCATCGCCACTATGCAACGGCGATGGCGCTGTATGCCGGCGAGCTCCTGCCACAGGACCGGTATGCTGTCTGGACCGAGTTCGAGCGCTCGGTGCTGCGCGAGGCCTACGTTGAGGCCGGCGAGTTCGTCGCACGGGAACACCTTCGCCTTGCCCGCCTGCAGGATGCCGTTGACGTTGCACATGCGATTGCCGCCGCCGACCCGCTCAACGAAGTTGCCTGCCAGGTTCGCGTTGACGCACTGCGGGCATTTGGGCGCCATGGCGAGGCACAGCACGTATACGATGAATACTGTGCCGCATTTCATCTGGAGACCGGTGATCGGCCAACGCTTCGGTTCCATCCGCAATCGGCCGCATAGTTGTTACCCGCACACACACGGAAGTTGAGCACATGCCTGACCAATTTCAGAACGAACTGACCCGGCGTATCGCCATGTTTCTCAACGGCATCGGCATACCGGTTGCGCCGGGCACGGTGCCGAGCGATACATTCCTTCCGGGAGTACTGGTTACCAACGGTGGCCTTGTGGTGGACGAGCGGCAGCTTACCTATCCAGGCGATCTGCTGCACGAGGCCGGGCACCTTGCGGTGGTTGCCCCCGAGCGCAGGATGGTGCTGCACCAGCACGCCGGCGACGACCCGGCCGAGGAGATGATGGCGATTGCGTGGTCGTACGCCGCGGCGGTGCACATGGGGCTCGATCTGGACGTGTTGTTCCATGCGGGCGGTTACCGGGGCTGGAGCGATACGCTGATCGCCAATTTTACATCGGGCCGGCCGGTTGGTTTGCCGATGCTTGCCTGGCTGGGCCTTGCGGCCGATGAACGGCGCGCGGCCGAACTGGGCGTGCCGCCGTTTCCGCACATGATCCGGTGGCTGCGCGGCACCGATGCGGAACATGCGGCGATGATTGCGGGCGGTGCTTCGCACAACGGTGCGGGCGCGTGAATTTTTTTCGCGGGCCATGCGGAATTCTCTTCCTCCGGCTTGCGGCATGTGTATATTGAATCCGCAATCATGCTGCGCCGGTTGTTTTACCAGGGAGGCAATCGGAGCGTTTGTGGATGCCCTGCTGAAGGAGGTGATCCAGTGTCTAAGAAAATACTGGGAATCTCCGGTCACGTCTGCTAGCACCAGGCGGCTGGAGTTTCCGAAAAAGAACGAGCCCCGTTCGGACATGGTCCGGACGGGGCTGTTCGTTATCGCCAGGTTGTTCGGCTGCACGGCGAAATGCCGCGCGGCCGGGGTATCAGAACGTCTGCACGCGCACCGTCTTCGACGTTGTGTTCGGGCGGTTTGTCATCACCCATGCGGCGCCTGCATTCACAATTGCGTCGCGAGTGGCGGCCGGTGTTGCAGCCGGATGCGTGGACAGGTACAGCGCCGCGGCGCCCGTAACATGCGGCGTGGCCATCGACGTCCCGCTGATCGTGTTCGTGGTGCTGCCCTTCCACGTGGAAAGGATGCTTACGCCCGGGGCGTTGATATCAACCACGCTCCCGAAGTTGGAGAACGTGGCCATCACATTGCTTGCATCGTGTGCGCCAACGGTGATCGCCTCGGTCACACGAGCGGGGCTTTGATTGCCGGCGTCGATGCCGTCGTTGCCGGCGGCAACACACACCACCACGCCTGCGTTGATGCAGTTGCGCACTGCCTGGTCAAGCGTGCTGCTCGGCGAGCCGCCAAGGCTCATGTTCGCCACCATCGGCGTGCCCGGATTGGCTTGCTTCTGCTGGGTTACGTAGTCCACACCGGCGATCACGCCCGAGGTGGTTCCGTTCCCGTTGTTGTCGAGCACCCGGATGGCGTACAGCGGTGCGCCCGGGGCTACGCCAACAACGTACGAGCCGTTGTCGCGGGCGGCAATTGTGCCTGCCACATGGGTGCCGTGGCCGTTGCCATCGGTGTAGGCGGTGACCTTGCCCTTCAGGAAGTTCCGGCCACCAACAACGTTCAGATCCGGATGGTTGGTCTGGATTCCCGTATCGATGACGTAGACGTACACGTTGTCCACGCTGCCCGCTCCGTTGCCGGCACGTGTGAACGATGAGTCGGCGCCCATTACATCGATACCCCACGGCAGCGTCTGCGCGCACGTGGAGATCTCCTGGTCGGGTTCGATATAGGCAACGCGGTCATCATCCAGCATGGCCTGCAGGCGGGCGTCGGGGATCTCGGCGGCGAAGCCATGAACCGCGTGTTCGTACACGTGGCCAACGGCCAGCCCGTGCGCCTGTGCCATGTTGGCCGCGGCTTCCGGCACGTTGCCAATCTCGTCGTTCAATACAACGATGTAGGCGCCGGGGATGCGTCGCTGTGCCGGCACATTGCGCAGCATTGCCGATTGATGGGGCGTGTCCGTCGTGGGCAGCGGTTCGGTGCCTCCGGAACATCCAACCGCAACAACGGTTGCGATCAGGGCCAGGGACTGCAGAAGAAGTTTGCGCATATGAAGTTGATACCTCGAAATGTTGGGAGGGAGCGATTCGGAAACCGGGCAATTTGAGGTGAGCAGGGGGCCAATATAGTCAATCGCAACATCTGATAATGCCCGGGTTGGCATGCATGGTTCGCGCGAATGCCGCATTCATGCACGCGTGCTGCGGTGTTGGCAGCGCACTGCCATGGTGACCATGGTCCCCGGAATACGTGGTAGCCGGGGGAAGGCAGGCAGGCTATGCAGTCCGGTCGGCGCCGAAGCGCACGTCGGCCTCGGCCTCGATTGCGATGCTCAGGGCTTGCTCGGGTGTGGCCGCCAGCGCCGTTACGTGGCCCATCTTGCGGCCCCGGCGCGATTCCTGCTTGCCGTAGATGTGCAAATGCGCTGCGTTGTGCCGCAGCACGGCGGGATAGTTCGCCACAGCGCCATTGGTGTCGGCATCGCCAAGGATGTTGGCCATCGCAACGCCACCGGCACGCAGCGCCGTGCTGCCAAGTGGCCAGCCCATCACCGCGCGAATGTGATTCTCGAACTGCGAGGTGGCGCATCCTTCGATGGTATAGTGCCCGCTGTTATGCGGCCGCGGTGCCATCTCGTTGACAAGCACATCGCCGTTGGCGCCCAGAAACAGCTCGACGCCGAACACACCAACACCGTTGATGGTTGCAACGGCACGGCGGGCGTAGTCGAGGGCCAGCACCTCGGCTGGGTCCTCGATATCGGCCGGCGCCACAACAAGCGTGCAGATATGGTTCTGCTGCACCGTTTCCACTACCGGATACACGGCCATGCCGCCGTCGCGGCCGCGCGTAACCATCACGGCCAGCTCCTTCGTGAATCGGATGAACGCCTCGCAGTACAGCTCGTCGCGGCCGCCGTTGCCTGCAATCCTGCGCCAGCCGTCCTCGATCTCCTCGCGTGAACGGATGGTGGCGTTACCGTAGCCGTCGTATCCGCCCCGCCGGCTTTTCAGCACGAACGGATAGCCGTATTGCTCGCCGAAGTCGGCGGCTTCGTCCAGCGTTTCAACGGCCGCGAACGGCGCAACAGGTATGCCCGCGGCGGCAAGCGTCTGTTTCTGGATCAGCTTGTCCTGGATCAGCGCAACCGATTGCGCGCTGGGATACAGGGCATGGCCGGCGCGCTCCAGCACCGCAAGGTGTGCCTCGTTGATGAACTCGCTTTCAAGCGTTATCACGTCGCACTGCTCGGCGAACTCCAGAAGGAGTTGATGATTTGATGGATCGCCCACCACGTCGAGATGAGCAATCGAGCCGGCCGGCGAGTTGGCGAACCGCTCCATCACATGCACATGCATGCCAAGCTGGAACGCCGCGTAGGCGGTCATGCGGGCAAGCTGCCCACCACCGAGAATGCCAAGGGTTGGGAATGCGGATTTCATTGGCGGCCAAGATAGGAAGAGCAGCGCAATCCGGCGGAAACGGGTTGTTCGCGATGCGTGGTTGTGAAGCCTGGTTGCGATACGGCGTGTACCGGTACGCCTCAGTTGCCTGGCTTTGGCCGCGCGAAAGGAACCTCGATCTCCATCCACGTGGCCATTGGGCGCCCCTTGCGGTTGCTGGCCGGCTCGAACGAGGTAAGCAGCACCGCGCGCAGCGCCGTGGTGGTCAGCAGCGACGCGCATTTGCCGCGCGCCCGAACACGCTGCACGAACGCCTGGCTTACCTGCCCCTTGTTCGTCACCAGCGCCGCCACAACCACCGTGCCGTTGCATCGCCACTCGCGCGCCACCGGCGACATGCGCACACGGCGGCGGAAGTCCAGCGGCTCGTACGTGGCGGGCTTCTCCATGCTGGTGTCCGGGCCGGCCTGCACGCGTGCGGCAAAGCGCTCCACCGTGCCGTCCAGACGGCGCTCGGCGAACTTCCGGATGCGTTCGATCTTGGCGTATAACTCCCGTATCTGTGGCTTGGGACGCGAGGTGTTGATCAGCAGGAATCGTGGGCCGTTCAGGATCAACCCCAGCGTGGTGCAGCTATCCAGGCCCGTTGTATCGGTGTAGGATTGCGCCGAATCCAGCGAGAGATGCAGGTCGGCCAGCAGCGCCTCGGCAACCGTGAACGAGGCGCCGCGGTTGCCCAAAGCGTACACCGCGCGGCCATCCTGCAGGATCAGCAACGACT
>CBHYLN010000181.1:0-8981 GCA_966128725.1 uncultured bacterium
GGATGTTTCGTGGCGCGACCGCGCATTTGGAGTTGGTGGCTCGCTTGTGGTACGCCTGGGTTCGGATCCAGCAGCGGACAGGCTTGCCCTTGATTCGCTGCCGCGCCCGGATTCGGTTGTCGCCAGAGCGGATACCGTTCGGCCGGATACGTCGCAACCGATCGCAAAGGCGCCACCCCGTTTGGCGGCATCGATCCGCATGGAGGGCATCGACGACAACGGCGTATTGCAGCGCGCGGCGGTGATCCGCGTTGGCGAGGTGATCTTTCGCGACAATATCCCGATACTGCCGGCCATTTACTTCGATCACGGCGCGGACACGATCGCCGCGCGGTACCCGCAGATGGTGGCGTCGGCCACCCGTGAGTTCAGCTATGCCTCGGTTGCCGAGTTCCATGCCCTTGAGATGTCGCATCGTGTGCTTGACCTGATCGGGTATCGGCTGCGGAAAAATCGGAGCGGCAAGCTGTTGTTGTACGGCACAACATCGGCCGACGAGCCGGACGAACTGGGCGTGAAGCGGGCCGAACGAATACGCACATATCTCGCAACCGTTTGGGGCATCGCACGGAACCGATTGGAAACGCGCGCCGGCATCGGACCAATGCCGCGCTCGGATGACGCAACCGAGGATGGAAGAGTTGAGAATCGCCGCGTGGTGATGGTGGGCTCCGAGCCCGATCTGCTGAACCCGATTGCAACCGAGCGGGTGGTTCGCGATTTCAATCCGCCCAGCATCCGGCTGACACCGGTAATGGAGGCGGAAGCCGGCGTTGCCGCGTGGGATATCAAAATCCTGGAGGGCGCCCTTGAGCTTGCCTCATTCACCAGCGCCGATGCCCGAGCCGGCCGTACAGGACTCCTGTGGCGGTTGGACGATCGTCGAATCGACGGCACGCGGGGCCAGCTTGTCGCGGAACTGCGTGTGCGCGATTCCGTTGGCCAGGTGTTATTTGCACGCGATACCATCGGCCTGCAGGTTTCCCGCGACAGCACCGTATTGCTGGGCAACCGCACCGAGCACGGCGAACGCGAACGCCTTGCATACTCCCTGGTTGGATTCGGCTATCGTTCGTCCGTTGGCGACAAAGGCCACGAGGAGCTTCTGGCCGAGTTGGCATCGCAACTGCGCGGACAGGCCCAGATTCACGTGACGGGTTATACCGACCGCATCGGCGACGACGCCTATAATGCCGAACTTTCGAGAGCACGCGCACAGTATGTTGCCGACGCATTACGCGAGTTGGGCGCAAAGCTGGGAATTCGGGGATTGACGGTGGAGATTCGCGGTGCAGGCGCTGATACGCAGCGGTATCCGAACGATTTACCGGAAGGACGCGTGCTGTCGAGAGGGGCCACGGTTGTTGTGGAGCAGCCGCGCCAGCAGAAGTAGGCGGCAGTCACCGGCATTGTCCCCCGGAAGAATTTCAACACTGCAACGCACCGGCTTCCGAAACCAGAACAACGCTCAAGAATGGTAGTGGATGCATCGGGAGTGACGGTGTAAACAACGAATGGCCGCACAATACTTGCACGGCCACTCGATGTTGGTTTTCCGGTTGCCCATGGGACGAGGGACTCGAGTTGGACAACTCAGACGAACCGCAAGCATCTGTCCAGATAGAAACGGAAATTCCTGGGATTGAAAACAATCGATCAGCAAAACAACTCGCGATTTCGACTTGGCAGTGCCGGACCATACACGTCAGATTGCCCTGGTAGAAGCACACGAGTTCCGTTTCAAAGAGCCATTGGTATCGTAAACTCTCGGCCGGCAAGCCGGCCGACGTCGGCCCTGAACACCGACACTGGGGGGGGTACGATCAATGCCGCGGAAACACAGCCCGAGGTGCCGGCTATCACTTCCGCCCACTTTTTGGTAGTACGCCAAAAAGAAAGACTCGCGCCCCAACACTACAGCATACATCCTGCTCACGGCTGCGACAATAGTATCGCTTGGATGCCAACCGCGCTTTTGATGGCCTTTTCTGCCTGAAGGTCATCAAAGCAGCCATTGACAAAATGGACCTCAATTGCCGTGAATGCACTTCACTTTGTGGACCTCGTGAAGTTGACCCCCATCGTTACAATGGCATGGGTCGGTAATCGGTAGTTATGCTTTCATGCAGAGCGCGAGTCAAGTTCTCTTAGAACACCCTTTGTCCCGTAGAACGTGCGCAAAACTAGAAGGGCAACATGAGGAGAGGATGAGAGTGCGGACCCGCCTTCGGTTTCTTCCAGTGCTTATCCCCTCTTTGTCTGCGCGCAACAAAACTACCTCGCGAATATGAGGAGAAGATGAGATGCCGGATTCGTCGTTGTTTGGCGAAACGAACACCGTTACAACGGCAGGGACAGGCTGACAACCGTACCATAACCCGGCGAGGTGTTGATGTGTATTGTGCCCTTATGCACGTCGAGGATCGAGCGTACAATCGAAAGGCCCAACCCATGGCCTGGCGTGCTCCGCGACACATCCGAACGGTACAACCGATCGAATACGTGCGGAAGATCGGACATCGGCACCCCGGCCCCTTGATCGGTGACAATCACCACCAGCCGATCGCCATCACGAACGGCCCGAAGGCGTACAACGGCACCGTCGGGGGAATACATGATGGCATTGTCCAGCACGTTCGCAATCGCGCGCCGCAACAGGTGTGGTATGCAACGCACCAAGACGTCGGCCTGTGCTTCGGAATCCAGATAAATGTTTCTGGCAAGAGCAGCCGCGCCAACGTCAACAATGCTGGTATCCACAAGCCACCGAGCGTCGACCTTCTCCATGCCATCGCCACCGCCGGAAGCATCCAGCGCCGCCAACAATAGCAAATCGGAAGCCAGGCGATCCAGCCGGCGCGATTGCCGGTCGATCCGTTCGAGCGCCTCGGCCGTGCGCGCATCGTGTTCCGAATGGCGCAACAGGTCCAGCTCGGCACGCATAACGGTAAGCGGGGTGCGAAGATCATGGGAAGCGTCGGCTACGAACCGAGCCTGCGAACGGCGAACGCGCTCGGCGCCGTCCGACTGTACTGGCATCACCACGGCGGCGGCCTCCTCCGCCTGGCGCAGCAACACGTCGAACGAGTGTTCCAGTGTATCCGGATTCTGCTGACTGAGGTGGTCCCCTTGCATGCCGGCAACAACGAACTCGCGTCCCTCCACCCAGACACAGGCGGCAATTATCTTCACGGGCACCGTGTCCTTGCGACCAGTCACCTGCTGCCCGGCAAACCGGACACGGTGTTCGGTTCGCAGTTGCGCTACCAGGCGGTACCAATCGTTCACCGAAGCCAGAGTCTGTTCGATGTCGGCAACGGTGCGCAACCGCAATTCCTGGCGCGTATATTCCAAAGCGGCACAGGCTGCATTGTTGGCATCCAACAAACGCCCTGTAGCCGGATCGATCACCAGGAAAGGACTAGTGGATTGTTCGATCAACAACCTGAACCGTGATAACGCATGCTCGTGACGCATTCGGCCGGTGATGTCGGAACAGATTCCATCGGCATGAAGCACTCCGTCGACGGTGTACGTCCCAAGGGCGCGATCGTGTACCCAGATTTTTGTGCCGTCCTTGCGGATCATGCGAAATTCCACGTCGTAGGGCTCGCTGAACCGAAAGAGGCGTGTCATCTGGATCTCACACCGCTCGAAATCCATGGGGTCGATCAGGTGGTGGCACAGATCAGGCCCCATCGCATATATCTCATCAGGCGTATACCCAAGCACGGATTCCACACCTGCGCCCACGAAAACCACCTGGCGATGTGCTGTCATCGTCCAGAGCACATCTGGTATGTGATCGATCAGCCGGCGGAGACGCATGGGGTCATTTGCTCGCGCGGCAATCGCCATCCGGTCAGCCGAGGACTCGCCAACCAGCTTCATCGGCACTATCCATGCCACATTGGAATTCGACTGGTTTTGCTGATCCACCAAAACCACCCGGACAATCGCACCTCGATCGTACACACCGCTTCCACAAAGGGTCGCATGCATCTCCACAGCATTCGGGCTGGCCGCCAGTAATGCGTTAAGAACGGACTGCATGCCACCGCCACCCGGCAACCGAAGCGCTCCGCCAAGCAAATGTGTACCGGCGGCAAGTTTCCCGAACACATTCAGCGCCGCATCATTCAATTCTTGAATGCAGCCGGACATGTCGGTGACAATCACCGGATCGGAGGTCAGCGCGAATAACGGGACTCCTTGAAGAGTCGGGGTTAGAGTCGGAGTCGGGATAGGCTCCATGGGGCGCTCAACGGAATCAACTCAAACACTGTGTAAAACGCACGTACCAATTCATCCGTGAGCGCACAACTGGCAGCACTTGGGGGACGGCTTGAAACTCGGCAGGCAGAACGTTGAAGTGGTAATTGAATACATACAGAGATCCGTTCAATCAATGAATACACAACACCCCCGCATGGCCCCAATCCACACAGAAGGATCGTACAAATTGTTGAACGGCTCGAGAGCTGAACGGCTATGAATGCCGCTTAACTATCAATCACCATAATCAATGTACGGGACACAGATGAGGCTGAGATGATTTTCGAACTGGGGGACATACGGTGGTGGCGAGTGCCAGTACAGTTCTCTTTCCGTTCGTTGGAGATCGATCAGGGTTTAGCGCCGTCTTCTCTTGAAATCGGGAACAGTAAGCGTACTGTTGTTCCAGTCCCGGGCTCCGACTCGATCCACACGTTGCCGCCGTGCCCGTCCACCACGGCACGCACGATTGCAAGGCCCAGCCCCGTACCGGCCGTATGCCGTGTCAGATCGCTCCGAAAGAACCGATCGAAGACACGGTTGAGATCCGACGCTGGAATGCCAATGCCCGAATCAGCCACAACCAACTCGGCAAAGCCGGAAAGATGCCGCAACCCAATGCTTACGGTGCCAGCATCGGCGGAATATTTGATGGCATTCTCCAGCACGTTCATCAACGCCCGGCGGAACATTGCGGCGTTACACCGAATCACGATCGGTTCCTCGATATCGATCTGCCACGTGATGGATTTTGTGCCTGCCAGGGTACGCAGCAGCGTAACACAGTCAAAGATCAGGTCATCAACCTGAACATCGTCGGCCAGGATGATTGACTCGTTCGCATCAATCGTTGCAAGCAACAGAAGATCGCTGGCCATATTCTCAAGACGCCGTGATTCGTCGGCGATGCGAAGGAGCGAACTCTGTACCGCGGGGTCCAATCCGGTGCGATTGATCAGCAGATCCAACTCCGCACGCACAACGGTAAGCGGCGTACGCAGATCGTGCGACGCATCCGCCACAAATCTTTGCTGTGCCTGATGTGCTCGCTCAAGCTGGGACATCATCTCAACAATCTCGGCTGTACGTTCGGCAACGCGCTGCTCCAATTGATCGTTGATCTCGTGCAGCGCGGTCTCGGCCTGCTTGCGCGCGGTAATGTCCCCAACCATCACCAACGTACTGGTCTGCCGTCCCTCGCGATCGAGCATCGGACTGGCCGAGATTGTCACCCACACAAGCTCGCCATCCGGACGAAGCATTCGCAGATCCGACCGGGTTACCCCTGCCCCACTGCTCGGTGTGTGGATCCTGGCCACCAAGCGCTTGGCATCTGACATCTCCATGAACTCGGCAAGGGCTCGGCCCTGCAAACGTTCAGGGCTTACACCAACAATCTCACCAAACCGGGCATTTGCAAACGTTATCGCCAGCGAACCATCCAGCATCACTATCCCCTCGTGCGCCGTCTCAACTATCCGACGGTGCCGTTCCTCGCTGGCACGCAACGCTTCCTCGGCAAGGCGTCGCTGGGTTACGTCGGTCATGGCTCCAATCATCCGTACGGGTACTCCCGCATCGTCGCGCATAACATATCCACGATCGTACACGTATGCGTACGCGCCATCGCCACACAGGAACCGATACTCGTGCGCCCAGAACTGCTGGCTGTTTGTCACGGCTGCCTCCAACGACACCATGACACGCCGGCGATCCTGCGGATGCACCCGCTCCTCCCACCAGTCCAGTGTAGGCTGTACGTCGCCGGTGTCATATCGGAACAGCTTCTGCAGATTGGCATTCCACCACAGCTCGTTGCTGGCAAGATCCCAATCCCAAACAGCATCGTTGGTTGCTTTTGCAACCAACTGGAATCGTTCCTCGCTTTGGCGTAATAACAACTCGGCCCCGATACGCTCGGTTATCTCGAGCGATTGCCCGCCAATCATCGGACGCCCGGAAACATCGCTCAGCAGGAATTTGTATGTCAGGAAGTGCCGATCGCCCGATACGCGATCCACCCGGGTAACGGTCCCCTTATTGGCAAGCACGTGACGATCGTCTGCCTCCCACTCTGCAGCCTGTTCCGGGGTGAACAGCTCGGAGTCGGTTCGGCCTATCAACTGCTCGGTCGGGCGTTGAAGCAATTCGCCGAACAAGTGGTTGACGAACACATATCGCAGCTGATCGTCCTTTATGAAGGTCACGCCGCTGCTGTTGTCCATGAACCGCTCGAAGAGGTTCTGAGTGGCAAGCAGCGCCTTTTCGGCCTGCTTGCGGTCGGTAATGTCAATGCCCGTGGCCACTACGTGGGAAACATCACCCTGCTCGTCCAGAATCGTATTGTTCGACCAACTGATAAGCCGTGGCGTGCCAGCCTTTGTTCGCCAGTAGTTTTCGCGAAAGGTGGAGCGCCGGTTCTGAAGTAGCATATTGAATCCACGTCGCACCATTGGGATTTCGTCAGGGACTACGAAAACATCCCAGAAGATGCGCCCCTCAGTTTCGGCAAACGTATAACCGGTAAGCCGCTCACACGCTCGGTTCATACGCACGATTCGGCCTTCGCGGTCCAGCACCACAGCCAGGCTGCCCATGGTATCCAGCACAGTCGTAATGAAATCCCGTTCGTGCTGTAATGCCCGCTGGCTTGCGACCAAGGCTCGTTCGTTCCGTACACGACGGGTGATGTCGGTAGCAACACCCACGGCACCGGTGACCACGCCCGAAGCATCAAGGGTTGGCGATACGTGTGCTTCAAGAACGGCACCGTTGAACTCCACAACCACGGTGACCGGTTTTCCTGCAAGCACACGCCGCGTATCGGCCTCGAGAGGCGAATAGATTTCGATAGCCGAACGGCCAATCATATCCTCGGGACGCAATTGTAACGCACGCAGGGCGGTGCCCTCAACAAACGTCACAACCGCATCCTGGTTCAGCTCAAACACCAACACCGGGGCGTCGCTCAAAACACGGCGCATCTTCTCCTCGCTGTTGCGCAGTGCCTCGGTGATACGGTTCCGTTCGATCGCGTAGCGGATGCTACGCTCCAACAACCTGGCATTCAACTGCCCCTTCACCAGATAATCCGATGCACCGGCCGCCATGGCGTGCAGATCGACATCCTGTTCATCAGCCAACTCGGTCAGCATGATGATTGGCACATTTAGCCCTATGGCGCGGGCATGGGAAAGCAGATCAAGTCCGGTATGGCCGGGTGGTTTGTCGAGCGAATCGTCGAGCAGACAGACGTCGATATCGTGGACGGCAATGGCCTCGCGCGCCGCATCCGCTGGTACCCAGTGAACTTTAAACGCCCGCTTGGCATGCTGCAACAAGTGACGAAGAAGAATGCACATGCCCTCATCGTCGTCAACCAGGAGAACTCGGATCGGACTATCGCTCATTGCGCGTCGGCTTACGCCATCAAAATGGGCGAATGAGAATTACGCCTCCGAAAAGGCTATCGAGCAACGAAGGAGAACCACAAACCGTCCGCACCGTGTGTGGCCTTAGTTCTGCGAAGCGTCGTCGAAACGATACCCCATGCCACGAACGGTATGAATCAGGGGAACATCGAATCCCTTATCGATCTTATGGCGCAGGCAGTGCATCAACGATTCGATGACATTCGATCGTGGATCGAAGTTGAGATCCCACACATGTTCGCCAATGGATTCGCGTGTGATCACACGCCCCTTATTCATTACGAAGTACTCCAGCAGCGCGAACTCCTTGGCCGTAAGTGTAATGGCCTGCCCGGCACGCGTTACAGTGCGCCGCGCAACATCGACCGTGAGGTCGGCAACGTGAATCTCCGCGAGGCGGTGGTCGGTCCAGCGACGGGTCAGTGATCGCACCCTCGCAAGCAACACGCCAAAATCGAAGGGCTTGGTGAGATAGTCGTCGGCCCCCTGATCCAATCCCTGTATCACATCATCGGGCGTTCCCAACGCAGTCAGCATCAGAATCGGGGTGGTATTCCCCTCTTCCCTCAACGTCCGTGCAACCAACGTACCGCTACGTTTCGGCAACATGACATCAAGGATTATCAGATCGTAGTCATTGCAAAACGCATATTCTAGCGCGATGTCGCCATCATGGGCAACATCAACACTGTAGTGCTGTGCTACAAGACCACGCCGAACTACGTCGGCGATGTTGACATCGTCCTCAACAACCAGGATACGCATGTCTTCACCGTGGATGCTGAACGGAAATCACGCTGGGGGACAACGTGCGTTTATTGTTACCGTGATAAACGAACGCCGGGAGGTGAGGAATCTTGAAATGGCTTCAAGATTATGTATGCTTAGCACGACGACACAAGTATACCGACATTTACCATTTCGATCAAGTATGCCGATAACACGAACAAAGCGAGGATGGTGGCGGTACGAACGTATGATATGGAGCGGTCGGGTTCACGATATCACAAAAAAAGAAGCCGCACAGCTCACCCCTGACTGTACGGCTCAAGTGAAGAACGAGGGTTGGTGCCTCCGTGTCTTCATAAGGGTATACTACCCCGCCCGGAACATTGTTCCCAACTCCGGCACTTTTTGTGCGATCGTCGATTGAAGGCTGGTTTGGCGGGATCGGTGGCAGCATGATCTGCGATGGATGAGAGCGCCAATCGCGGTACCACAAAAAAAGAAGCCGCACAGCTCACCCCTGACTGTACGGCTCAAGTGAAGAACGAG
>CBHYLN010000182.1:0-8900 GCA_966128725.1 uncultured bacterium
GTCCGTAATGTGCGTTGAATGATTTCCAGCCGCGCAATTTAGCACGCACGATGCATTTGGCGTATAACAGGCTGTTGAACAGCGTCATCCGCGGCGTTGGCCCGCGCTGATAACAGCGTGTTGAAATACTGATAACGGACTGTATGGCGCCGTGGCCGCACCACGGGACTAATACACGTACGGGCCGGGCGGGCGGAAATCCAGCGTGCCGAACACATCGAACGCTTCGGTGGTGGAGATAATCAGGCGGGCGAAGCGCCGCTCCTGGAAGTTGTAGGCAAGGTCGATCCGCAGAAAGCCCTTGTTGATGGAAGCCGCCGCATTGCCCACACGCAGGCCGATGCCCGCACCGGAGCGGAACTGCGCGTCGGCCAGCTTCCGTGATTGTTCCCAGGTTGCGCCGATATCAAAAAACGCGGCGGCGCCAACATCGAACAGCACCAGGTTGAGCACGGGATTCAGCCGGTACTCCAGATTGAACATCATCCGGTTGTCGCCAAAACTTTCCAGCCGCGTTGTGCCGCGCAGATAGTTGGCGTTGTCCAGCGGCAGGTTCAGGTAGCGCGGCCAGTTCCATACGGTGGATTGCTCGAACCGGGCGGCCACCGCGCCGGGATGTACCAGCCACAGTCCGCTGGCGACCACGCGCTCGGTGGTAAAGCGCGACTCCTTGCCGGCAAGCCCCGTACCGCCGTACACCGATGCAAAGCCGTACAGGTCTCCATCGCGCCAGGCCTGGCGGGCATCGGCGCCGATATATACCACATTGTCCAGCCCACCGTTATGCGGGCTCAGCTTGCCGATGGAAACACTGCCCATGCCGCCGATCGGCACCTGGGTAAGGCCGTTGAAATCGGCGTCCACGATCTTCGTGTACGTACGCCGCCGCGAGCCGATCCCCACGAACACCCCGGCCGTGTTCTCGAACGCGCGCTCCACGCCGCTCAACACACGGTGGATGGTGCGGTTGTAGGCAACACGCACCGACGTAAAGAACACATTCCCTCTGGTGTTCGAGGCATGGCTGTACCACGCCGATACATCGGTCTGCGATAGATCGTCCTCCGGCGAGATCACGGCACCGGCCGGCGAGTGCATGTCGAAAATGGCATCGCCGTCGAACAACGACGTGCTGATATTGAACGCATCGCGCGTGCGGTCGGAGAAAAACGGCCGGCCGAACGCCAGCGAGCCCAGATTCCGGCGCGCCGAAAGCGCGACCTCGGCGGTGATCTGCGAATGTGTCGCCAACACGTTCGGGTTCAGATAGGAGAGCTCGTAGCTCCAGCCCAGATCGTTCAGCGTTGTATAACGTACCGCGGCGCCAAACTGCTTGGCCGTACCGAACAGGTTGAACTCGCGCAGGCCGGCGTACAGACTGCGGGCATCCTGGCTCTGTGTATAGCTGGCGCCGCCGCGGATCGAGAGCACATCACGCGTATGCACAATCAGTCGCGCGCGCGGGATCTCCTCCTCGTCCTGATCGGGAAGCGGCTGAACCTCGAACCGGACAACCGCGAAGATGCCCAGCTCGCGCAGGTTGCGTTCCACCTCGTCCAGGTCGAGCTGGCGCACCGTGTCGCCGGGCTGCACGAAGAACTCGTTACGTATGGCGCGCTCGCGGGTTACCACATGGAAGAACTCCAGGAAATCGCTCACAAGCCAGGTGCGCTCCACCCCTTCGTACAAATCCGCCGTGGTAACGGCTACGCTTTCCAGAATGAATGGCACTACGGGCAGTGAATCGGCAGCCTGATCCTCGGGCAACGGCGCCCCGGCTGGCGCCCCGGCCGGCGCCGGGCCGCGTTCTCGAAGGGGCACGGCGACGACGTTGGCATTGGCGGCCGCATGCGCACGCACATCGGCGCCGGAGGTTCGCGGTACGGCTTCCTGCGCCATGGCAGTGCCGGCCGCACCACCCGGAATCATGGCAACATTCAGCACTACGGCAACAGCCAGCACGGCACAACGAACCATCAACCGGCAATGGCGCATCAGCCCTTCCCCACCACGATCTTCCGCCCCTCAACGCGCACCACATGAACGGGTTCGCCAGCGGATATGAATTCGCCGTCGGTGATCACATCGTAACGCTCCTCGCCCAACTGCGCCATGCCGGCGGGCCGCAGCGTGGTGATCGCGCGACCGGTAAAGCCCTGCAGATGCTGGTAGTTGGGCGCGCTTATGTAGCCATCGGCCGAACTCTCCGTGGTTTTCAGCACAATCCTGTTGAAGGCGTTGGTGGAGGGCAAATACTTGAACATCAGCGCAAGCAGGATGCCCAGCCCCAGGAACGACGCGGCAAGCGTGTACAACGGCGCGGCGAGCGAATCGGAGGAAAGCAGCTCGAAGTTGTTCACCAGCGCCAGGAACAGGCTGGCCACCAGCATCACGATGCCCGCGATGCCCGCCACCCCGAAACCGGGTATCACGAATATCTCCGCGATAATCAGCGCGATGCCGGCAACGAACATCAGCACTTCCACGAACGTGGCCATGTCGGCCATGTACTGCGCGCCGAAGAACAGGGCGATGGAAATGAACCCGACCACCGAGATGGCGCTTACATGCCCGGTTTTTATGCTGAAGAACAGGCCGCCCAGCCCAAGCATGATCAGGATGGAGCTGACAACCGGCTCGGTAAGGAAGCGCACCAGTTCCTCACCCCAGGCAAATTCCGTGCGCACGATCTCGGCGCCGGGATATCCCAGCTTGGCCACGGCTTCCTCCAACGTCGGGGCGATCACGTCGCAATAACCCACCCGGTGGGCTTCCTCGGCTGTAAGGGTCAGCAGCTGGCCGTCCTGCTTCAACAGCGAATCATGCACCGACACCGTTTCGTCCACCATCGCCTGCGCAATCTGCGCATTGCGTCCGTTGCGCTCGGCGGTGGCGCGCATCTCGCTGCGCATGTAGCTCACCACCTTCTCCGACGCACGCTCCCCGTTGGAGGTCACCGGTGTGGCGGCCCCCATCGTGCTGCCGGGCGCCATCGCGATCTTTGATGCGGCCAACGTGATAAATGCTCCGGCCGATATCGCGCGTTTATCAACGTAGGCCAGCACGGGAATCGGGGAGTTGAGAACGGCATCCTTGATATCGGCGGCAACATCGATGCGGCCGCCAAACGTGTTCACATGCAGCAGAATTGCGGTGGCGCCATGTTCAGAGGCTTCCTTCATGATCCGATGGACGTAGGCCGGCATGCCAAGGTCCACCGCCTCGGAGATCTCGATAACGTACACCTTGGGCGTTCGCGCGCGCACGTTGGAGGGCAACAACGCGCAGGCTAGCATCACAAGTGCACAGGTCAGAACCGTTGCAGTACGCATATCATCTCTCGGTCTCTCTCTCTCTGGAAGTCGGTTGCAAACGTCAATTCAATCCGTTGTTCGTATGCAAACGGGCGTTGGCACCGCGAAGTTTCACCGGACGCTCCGGCCCTGGCGGGCGGGACGCCCGGCACGCATTACTCGTTGAAATCGTACCCCAGGATGCGGACCATCACACGCCGGTTCAGGCGCTTGCCTTCGGCCGTGGAGTTTGGCGCTATCGGCTGCATCTCGCCGTAACCGATTGATGAAAGCCGGCCGGCCTTGATGCCGTGCTCGATCAGGTAGTTCATTACCGACCGCGCGCGGTTATCCGAAAGCGTCTGGTTCGATTCCGCCGAGCCATCGTTATCGGTGTGCCCCTGAATCTCGATCCGCATGGTTGGATATCGGTTCAACAGGGCGGTCAGATCGTTGAGCACGGGAATCGATTCGGACTTCAGCGTGGCCTTCGCAACATCGAAATACACGTTGTCCAGGCGGATCAACGATCCCACGCCCGGGCGGTCATCCGGTGTTGGCTCGCCGCCGTTGATGAACGTGCCGGGGCGGAACCTGGCGGGCATCGCCACCTTCCAGATATCGCTTTTGCCGAAGCCGCGCAACGAGCTTTCGTGCCAACTGGAGAGGAACACCGTATCGGCCTGCGCGGTCAGGCAGAAGTAGAAATCCGCCGACGGTGTGTTGATCGGCTCCGGCAGGCGAACCGGTTTCGACCAATGCATCCAGGTGCTGTCCAGCCGGCGCACGATGAACACGTCGTGGGTGTGGTTGTCGGCGTTCCACCCCGTTGATGGAAGATACAGCGTGTGATCGTCGAACCCGATAAACGGCGCGATCTCGTCGCCCGCCGTGCTTAGCTCATCCACCAGCTTCGGTTCGCTGAAGCTGTATTCGCCGGTGCGGAACGACACATAGATATCGTGCGCGCCCTTGGAATCCTTGCGCTTCAACGAGAACAGCAACACGTTTTCGTCGTTCGACACCGCAAGCGTTGCCACGGTGGTGTCGTTATAATAGTTCGCGATCTCCAGCGGCGTAGGGTATTGCCACGAGCCATCGGCCGCACGTTCGCTTACGCTGAACCCCTTGCCGCGAGTGCCATCAGCCCGGTACTGATTCTGGAGATACAGATGCGTCACCGCATGATTCACCGCGCGCACGCCGTCGTATCCGGCCGTGTTCAACGGGCCGGCCAGGTGGATTGCGTCGGACCATCCACCATCCTCGCGGCGGGTGGCGTACCAGATGTCCTCGTCATCGGGCCGGGTGGCAAAGCCAACATTCTCCGGATGCCCCTTGCGGGTGAAGAACATGATCTGCCCATCGCTGGTAACCAGCGGTTGCAGTTCGCTGAACTCCGAGTTGATCCCCCGCCCCAGATTGATACGCTGCTCGTCCTGTGCCAGCCCAACCGCGCCGGCGGCCATCCACACGGCAATCACCGCAACGGCCATCGAAGCCACGTGCATCATACGTTTCATGAATCGCCTTTTGAAATGCTCATCATTGTCGCCGGCCAACAAGATCGCAAGAGATATGCGCACATAAAAGGGCGGCCGTTCATACCATCGAAGGATGAACGGCCGCCCGCAGATTTCGCAGCCACACAGCCAGGGGCTATCTACCGCTATCAGAACGAAAGCGCGCGCATCATTCCTTCGTACACGGTGCGCTCGGTTGGGAGCACATCGAGCTCGAGATTGGGATGATACGGGATGTGTGTGTCCTTGGCGGCAACACGCTCAACCGGGGCATCAAGATCATGGAATGCCTCGCGGGCGATCACCGCGGCGATTTCGGCGCCGAAGCCCATGGTGACGGTGTCCTCGTGGATCACCGCGACACGATTGGTTTTCCGCACGGAGTTCAGCACCATCTCGCGATCCCACGGGATGATCGTCCGAAGGTCGATCACCTCAACGGTCTTGCCGCTTTCGGCCTCGATCTTCTTTGCCGCGTTAAACGATTCCTTCACCATCGCACCCCAGGTGACCACGGTAAGGTCATTGCCGGCGCGCACGATCTTGCCCTTGCCGAACTCGATCAGGTAATCGGCATCGGGCTCCGGGCCCGACGAGAACGGCATACGGATGATCCCCTTGTGCTCGCAGAAGATCACCGGGTCGTCCATGCGGCAGGCGGCCTTCAGCAGACCCTTGGCGTCGGCCGCGGTGGACGGGAACGCAATCAGCAGACCCGGCACATGCGAGAAGAAGCCTTCAATGTTCTGCGAGTGATACAGGCCACCGTGGATATAACCGCCAACGGCCACGCGCACAACCATCGGGCAACTGAACCCGTTGTTGGAACGGTAACGCAGGGTTGCAACCTCGTTGCGCAACTGCATGAAGGCCGGCCAGATATAATCGCCGAACTGAATCTCCACCACCGGCTTGTAGCCGCGTGTGGCAAGCCCAAGCGCCACGCCCGCGATCGAGGCTTCGGCCAGCGGCGAGTTGAACACGCGCACATCGCCGAACTTGTTCGACAGCCCACGCGTGGCACCGAACACGCCGCCCTTGTTGTCGGCAACGTCCTCGCCAAACACAACCATCTTGGGGTTGTGCTCCATCTCCTCGTGCAGGGCATGGTTGATCGCGTCGATCAGCACCACGTTTTCGCCCGCCGGCTGGCTCTTCTCGTACTCAAGGAACCCAAAGCCCTTGGGCGAGAGATTGTACTGAGTGCTGGTAGCCGGGTCCGGATCGGCCTGCGTAAGCGCCCAGTCGGCCGCTTCGTCGATCTGCCGGTACACATCCTTGCGCATGTCGACGATCTCCTCGTCGGTCATCAGACCATGCTCCACCAGATACGTGCTCAGGCGGGTAATGGGGTCGCGCGCCAGGTCGGCAGCAAGCTCGTCCGCCGGACGATACTTCTTCTGGTCGTCGGAGCTGGAGTGCGCCAGGATACGGATAACGTCCGCGTGGATCAGCGTTGGCCCCTCGCCCTTGCGGGCGCGTTCTACCGCGCGGCGGCCAACCTCGTAGCTGGCGAGCAGGTCCGTACCGTCAACAAACACCACATCCAGATTCGGGTGATTGGCGAACAGATCGCCCACCCGCCCGCCGGCGGTTTGCTGCGAGGACGGCACCGAAATCGCGTAGCCGTTATCCTGCACCACGAACACCACGGGGAGCTTCTCGCGCGAGGCCCAGTTGACGGCCTCGTAGAATTCGCCCTGGCTGCACGTGCCCTCACCGGATGCCACGTAGGTGACGTCGTCGCTGCCGTCCATGCGGGCCGCAAGCGCGCAACCAACGGCGTTCAGGAACTGCGTGCCGGTTGGTGACGACTGTGTTGGCAGATGCAGACGGCCGTTGGCGTGATGGCACCGCATCGGGCGCCCACCCCGGGCGGGGTCATCGGCCTTGCCGAACGCGCCGAGGAAATGGTCCTCGGGCGTGTGGCCAAACATGTAGGAGATCGCGAGGTCACGGTAATACGTCCAGGCCCAGTCGTGCTCCGGGCGCATGGACTGGGCAATGCCGATCTGCACTGCCTCGTGCCCGGATACACCGATATGGAAGAAGCTCTTGTTCTGCTTCAACAGCATCAGATGCTTCTCGTCGGTGCGGCGCGCAAGCATCATCATGCGCAACGAGCTGCGGAGCGTGTCGGCGGATAAACCCAGCGAAACGTGATCGAGCTTCGCTGATGTGCCGTTGCTCGTTCCGTTCGTCTCGTTGGAATGCGACATTGCTTCGGGAATCACCGCATAGGCCTGTCCGAGATCGGCCGTCGCGGCCTCGGCGCTGGCGCCAAGGGGCGACGTGGTAGTGACATTCTGCGCCACGGGAGCCTTGGTTTTCTTGGATGCCATCAGTCTCTGCCTGCCAGAACGATAAGAGTTGGAGATTGATCCGGCGGGGCCGGGTTCTCGGAGGATCGGGTACCCACGCAGCAGGTAGCCCATGAACTGGAACGCTCAATATAGGCGCCCGTGAATCACGAAAGGGTAACAAAGCTATCGAAATCAGGACGCATTCCAAACGCCTCCGCAAGCTGATTTCGCACCCCGGTTCAGCCGCTCCTCGAAGTCCGGATTGGCGGCTCCCTCTCCCCCCCGTTCAGGGCCGGGCGCCATGCGGGCGCCGTCCCCATACAACAACGGCGCCGGGGCATCATGGCCTGTTGCCACCACGTTTCGCCCCGGCGCCGTACGATCTCTCGCCCGCGTTGATATCACGACACGGCGTTATGCGCCTTCATCCCCCATCTCGCTTCACCACCCGCACAACCACAACGGCCTGCACCATGCCTGGCCCTAGTTGCCGCTCACCACAAACGGCAGGCGTGAGGCCAGCGCCCCGGCCAGTTGCTGAAAACATGCGCCCGGCGATGAAAGCGGGTCCACAGTGGCATTGGCACGGCCAGTGGCCATAATTGTGCGCCGGTTGGGATCCAGAAGAATAAAGTCGGTCGTGATCGTTTCGGCGCCCCGGTTGGTCGTGCTGGGCGTGGTGCTCACGGTCATCTGTTGCAGAACCAGCAGGTAGTCAACATTGCCTTCCTTGCCGATACGCTCCACCGAGCTCCACGACAGCGGCGACTTCGACGGGAAGTCCGACGTTGCATTCAACGGCACCATGCCCGCGATCGGCTGATCGGTGTAATACTGAACGGTATTGGAATCCATCTTCGCACCAAGCCCCTGCACCAGACTGATCCGGATATCGGTGGCAAGTTGTTCGCGGGCACCCTCGGCGGCAATGCCGCGCGTAAAGGCGTACCCATCAACGTTGCTCAATGTGATATCGGCAACGTTTGGTGCCAGCACCATCACACGCTTCCGATTGAGCATGTCGTCGGTATACCCCTGCACCGTTGTGCGCCCACCACCTCCGCATCCAGCCAAGGCGGCAACGACGATCAGCAGTGCGCATGCGGTCAGGCCGCGAGCTTGAATAGTGTTCATGGTTCCAGAATATGTGTGTAGGAAAGGATCGTTCAATGAAGCGGGTTCAGCGGGAAGGCGCGCCGGGCGGCGCGATCTATCCTCCGGATATTCCGCTTTCGGCATGCA
Organism: uncultured bacterium; assembly: GCA_966128725.1. Taxonomy (GTDB): domain Bacteria; phylum Bacteroidota; class Ignavibacteria; order OLB7; family OLB7; genus JAFDZV01. Next base: position 8,362 of record CBHYLN010000182.1, read on the forward strand.
GCCGGCGCAGCAGCGCTTCGTCGGCCGGGGTCAGTATAACCTTTCGACGCTCCATAACCCGCGCCGCAACGTTCACGGCATCATCGATGCGGTACCGTTGCTCATCCGAACCGCCCCAGGCAAACGCAGGGATTTCCTTCGGCGGGAAACCACCGCCAAATACGTTCGCGCCAACACCAACCACCGTGCCCGTGTTCAGCATGGTGTTGATGCCGGTTTTCGCGTGGTCGCCGATCAACGAGCCAACAAACGTTCGGCCGGTGTCGATCTCCTGCCCCTCAATGCGCACACGGATGGTTCCGTAGTTGTTCTTCAGGTCCGACGTATTCGTGTCGGCGCCAAGGTTTACCCAGCGGCCCAGATAACTATGACCAAGGAAGCCGTCGTGCTGCTTGTTGGAGTATCCCAGAATGATGGAGTTCTCCACCTCGCCGCCCACCTTGCACCATGGGCCAATCGAGGTGTTGCCGTAGATCTTCGCGCCGATCTTTATCCGGCAGTGATCGCCGATATAACACGGCCCCTCGATCACCGCGTTG
>CBHYLN010000183.1:0-8811 GCA_966128725.1 uncultured bacterium
CGAGTCTCAGCCGTACTGGGCCGCCCGGGCGGATCGGCTGGCGCGTTCGCTTGCGTTTGATGCGGCCAGGGCTGCATACGACATTGCCATCGGCCTGGAGCGCGACCCTGCCGTGCGGCGATTTCTACAGAAACGTCGCGAAGCCCTGCCCGCGTAGGCCCAGTCTGTGTAGGCCCAGCCCGCGAGGCTTTTCCTGACAATTTCGTCTGGGCAGTATCCCGGTGCCGGCGGCATTGTGGCACGCGCTCGGGGCGGTGCGTCGATCGGCCCTGATCGTGCGTTGCGTGTTGGACAGGGATTGCTCGCGCGCGATCGGCTTCCAGACCGGTGATACACTACATGGCGCGGGCGCTGTGCCGGCGCATCGATGATATACAAGGACAACAACCCCATGTCGCAGAGTAACAACGAAACGTACGTTGCGCCCACCGATGCAGCGGTGATGGCGTTCATGAAGCGTGGCATAACCGGCCCGGTGGTGATGCTGAATCTGATTCGCTTTCGTGCCGTTGCGGACTATTCCGCCGCTCCGCATCTTGCGCCCGCCGAACCAATCAGTGGGGAGGCAGCGTATCGCCGATATATCGACCACACGCTGCCCATCCTTCGCTCAACCGGCGGTGATATCAGCTTCCTGGGCACCGGCGGCGGTCTGTTGATCGGGCCGGCCAACGAGCGGTGGGACCTGGTGATGCTGGTGCGGCAGACAAGTGTGTTATCGTTCCTGGCCTTTGCATCACATGCGGAATATCTTGCCGGGCTTCCCCATCGCGAGGCCGCGGTGGAGGATTCCCGTCTGCTCCCGATCGTGGAATCGGAGATCGGTTAGCCCTCAATTCATTTCAAACAATCCGTGGCTGGAACACGATGAAATCAGATTACTGGAACGTGACCGACGATCAGGTGATCGAGAAGACAGGCAAGAATCTGGCGCATTGGATGGATGTGCTGACGCGCTTCGACGCGCGTGCGAAGAAATCCAACGACGTGGTGGCGCATCTGCAGAACGACCACGGCGTGCCGCGTTATTGGGCACGAACCCTGACAACCCGGTTCCTGCGTGAGGGCGAGTAACGTGACGCAAAGGCCCGCACAGCGCGCAGGCGCGCTATCCGATGTCCGGAGAACATGATGCGCCAACAGATCCGCGAGGAATTGCTGGCCATAACGCCGATGGACGCATGCGAGTGCGAACACATCGCCGATGCGCTTGCCTGGATCGATTCCGGTGCCGAGCTATGCCGCCTTGCCAAGCCGGCCACGCCGCCGAAACATCTGGTATCCTATGTGGCCGTGGTGGATGGCGATCACATTCTGCTGGTGGATCACCGTAACGCCATGTTGTGGCTGCCGGTTGGCGGGCACGTGGAGCCGGGCGAACATCCGCGCCTGACCGCCGTGCGCGAGCTGCACGAGGAGCTGGCGGTAACGCCGGCGCACGAGCTGGCCGCGCCGTTGATGGTGACCTGTACAACCACCGTAGGCCACACTGCCGGCCACGTCGACGTTTCGTTCTGGTACGTGGCGCACGTGCCTCGCCGTCAGGCGTTGCGCTTCAACAACGACGAGTTCAACGATGCGCGCTGGTTTGCGTTCGCCGATGTGCCGCAGGGGCGAACCGATCCACACATGGCGCGGTTCCTTGCAAAGCTGGCATCGAGCACTGTGGCAGTCGGGGGGCTGTAGCGGATTCCCGCGCACGGCATCGAAACACATCCAATCCCAACAGACATATGGCAAAACAGAGCACGGGCCGCGCAACCTCGCCGTTCCCAAGTGGCGTGGCGAAACCCGCGCAGCGCGCGCTTGCCTCGGTTGGCATCACACGCCTGGAGCATTGCACGCGTTTTACCGAGCAGCAGCTTGCCGAACTGCACGGCATGGGGCCCAGGGCGCTGGGTGCGTTACGCGATGCGCTGGCGGCGATCGGCAAATCATTCGCCGCGCCGAAGTGAGCATGACGCGGGCTGCTGGCCGCGCGCATGTACACGATACTTCCTTCTCGATCCGCTATACAACCCATGCTTGAACTTCGCCCAACCTGCGAACACTGCAACAAGGCGCTGCCGCCGGACTCGTTGGAGGCACGCATCTGTACCTACGAGTGCACCTTCTGCGCCGATTGCGTGGAACATGTGCTCGGCAACAACATCTGCCCCAACTGCGGTGGTGGATTTGTTCCGCGTCCGATTCGGCCGGCCAGGAATTGGAAGGGGGATAACTACCTGGGCAAGGACCCCGCAAGCACCACGGTAAAACACCGCCCGGTTGACCCCGAAGCATACGCCGCCCTTGTTGCGGCCATCGGGCCATTGCCGCCCGCGCAGCGGTGACGATGGCACGGGCATCCACGGTATTGTTCATACGCCACCACACCCGGCAGCGTTCCAGGAGTTGGCGATCACCCTGACGGAGAGGAAGCGACATGAGAACGGTTATCTACGCGCACATGGTGTCGGCCGATGGATTTATCGAGGCCGACCCAGGCCAGACCAACGGTGAAAACTGGGCCGTGGCCGACGAGGGGTTGCAGCAGCATTTCATCGAGCTGGAGAAACGCGTCGACGCCCATCTGTACGGCCGGGCCGTGTACCAGCAGCTTGCGGCCAGTTGGCCGGCGTTCGCCGAGGATGCGACGCTTCCTGACTCGATGCGCGAATACGCCCGGATGTGGGTGGCCAAACCCAAGTACGTGTTTTCCTCCACCCTGGAGCAGGCCGGCCCCAACACAACTGTTGTGCGCGACGATGCGGCCCGTCTGATCGCCGAGCTCAAGTCCCTTCCCGGCAATGATCTTACCCTGTACGGCGGTCGCCTGGCCGCCAGCCTGATCGGTCACGGCCTGATCGACGAATACCGTCTGTACGTGAACCCCGTTGTGCTGGGCCGTGGAACGCCCATGTTCCCCGGGCTTGCGAGCATGTTGCGTCTTCGTCTGCTGGCGACCGAATCCTTCCAGTGCGGCGTGGTGCTGTTACGATACGCGGCCGGATAGCCGCCCCCCAGGCCCGGGCATCTCGTTGGGGCAGCTCCGTTCGTGGGCCTCAGGGGCCGCGCTCGATCCGCGGATACACACAATACCAGACAGCAATGCCAATTACTGATGGCTCGGCAACCGGCGGTGTACGCCTTATGCTGCGAATGGAAGGCCTTGCGGTGCTTGTTGCCGCCGTGCTTGCCTACAATGCTCACGGGCTGGGCTGGGGGATCTTCGCGATCTTCTTCCTTGCGCCCGATCTCTTCATGCTGGGATATCTGGCCGGCTCGCGTGTGGGCGCAATCGCATACAATGCCGCGCACTCGTACGTGGGGGCGCTTGCGCTTACATGCGTCGGGCTGTTCGCCGGCCACCCGGTTGCTCTTGGCGCGGGGTTGATCTGGTGCGCTCACATCGGGTTCGATCGCCTTCTGGGGTACGGCCTGAAGTACGCGGGCGGATTCGGCTTCACACATCTGGGCCGTATCGGTCGCGAGCGCCCCCGCACGTGATTGCGCCAATGCGCCCGGACCCGTACGTTTGTGCCTGCCTGCCGCTGCGTGCAATCAATGCCCCCGGCCGGCCCCGTCAACGGACGTAATCAGGAGAGGAAATCATTATGACTCAACAGATTCAGCGCCCAACAAGCGCGTTCATCGGTGCTTCGTGGGTTGCATTGCTCGCCGGGGTCAGCTCGTACTTCATTGGCCTTTGGAATGCCGAGATGGCGCTCAACGAGAAGGGGTACTACTTCACCATCCTGATGTACGGGATGTTCTCGTCGGTCTCACTTCAAAAGTCCGTGCGCGACAAGCTTGAGAACATCCCTGTCACGGCCATCTACTTCGGCCTGTGCTGGTTCTCGCTTGGTCTGGCAATCCTGCTGCTGGTGATCGGCCTGTGGAATGCAACGCTGACGCCCAGCGAGAAGGGGTTCTACGCCATGTCGTATCTGCTCAGCATGTTTGCCGCGGTTGCCGTGCAGAAGAATGTTCGTGATACGGCCGGCTCGCACGACAGCCATCCGATTCCGGAGACGCCGTAGGCCGTGCTTGCCGCGCAGCGTGCAACACCTGCTCAGTGCGGATATAACGGTTGGCAATAACACAATGGACCCGCATGCTATCATGGAAACACAAACCCGTTCGGTAGTGATGCTTGGCGCCTCGGGCGCCGTGGGCGGCATTGTGGCCCGCAGGCTGGCCACGATGCCATGGGTCCGGCGGCTGACGCTGTTGAACCGCAGGCCGCTTGAGGGGATTTCCGGCGCGCCGGTGGCGCAGCATGTGGTTGATGTGACTAACCCGGACGCGTACTCTGGCCTGCTTCCGGGCCATGATTGCGCTGTCTGCTGCCTTGGAGTTGGCCAACCGTCGAAGATGAGCCGCGAGGAGTTCCGGCGCGTGGACCACGACGCCGTGCTCGGCTTTGCAAAAGCGTGCGCCGCCGCAGGCGTGCGACATTTCGAGCTGCTTGGGTCGGTGGGGGCCCAATCCGGTTCGCGTTCGTACTACCTGAAAACCAAGGGCGAGCTGCAGGATGCCATCGTTGCATTGGGCTTCGATCGCGTCAGCTTCTTTCAACCTTCGATGATCCTTACGCCAACCAATCGCTACGGGTTCTCGCAGGCCCTTGTGCTTGCACTGTGGCCGATACTTACGCCGCTGTTGGCTGGCACGTTTCGCAAATATCGTGGCATCCGTGTGGAAGCGCTTGGCCGCGCGATCGCCGATAATCTAGCCACGAACGGGCATGGCGTTGAGATTCTGCAGTGGGATCAGATGATGAAGGGGCGGGAAGCGGCTGCCGCCAACGAACACAACGATACGCCCGGAGCCGCCCAACGACCGATGACTGGAGAGAAGGGATGAACGCACAAAAGATGACCTTTCATGTTGAAGCCCTGCGGCGCGATGCCCACGGAAGCCTGGCGCATTGCAAGGACGCGGAGATCGCGTTGGATACCGACATGGCCGGCAATCCAGGCGCGTTTAATCCGGCCGAGCTGCTGCTGGCCGCGCTGGCCGCATGTATGATAAAGGGGATCGAACGCGTTATCCCGCTGCTGCATTTCGAGCTGAGCGGCGTTCGTGTGCGCATCGATGCCGTGCGGCAGAACGTGCCGCCGCGTATCGAACAGATCCGCTACGAGATTCTCGTGGACACCACCGAGCCCGACCACCGGCTGGAGCTGTTGCACGACAACGTGCGCAAGTTCGGGACGGTCTTCAACACCATCTCGCCCGGCACGGACCTTGCCGGCGTACTTCAACGCGACGATCGCGGCACGGGCACCGCGGCGCCCGCCAGTTGATGACGCCACATGGAACCAGAGACTCCGCTGTCGGATAGTATCGCGGCGCTTCTTGGCGAACATACCCGGGCCGATGTGCTACGCATGCATGCCGTGCTGTTGAACTCCGTTGCTGGCATCGACGTACAAGGCCTGCCGCAGGTGCAGCCCGGCAAGCTTGTGCGTATCGATGTGGACCATCGTCACCACTTCACCATCAACCTTGTATGGACACCGGCAGGCCAGGCAGTGATTCGAGTGTTTGCCGATCCACATGTGTTCCGCGTGCGTTTTCCGGAAACCCCGTTCAGTGCGTATTTGAACGGCCGGGAAGCATTGGACATGGTGTTGAACGGGGAGGATAGTGTCGCGGGCCTTTTGATCTGCAGCGCCACGAGCTACAACTCCTACGCCATTCCGCGCACCGCGATTGCCGCGATACTGAACCCGCCACAAATCACCGAAACGACCTCCTCACCAAAACGCCCCTGGTGGAAGCCGTGGTGACGCCACCTTGCGCCAGCGATGTCGCAAGGGATTATCCGTTGTTCACAAGCGAAGCGGGTGTGCTGAGTAGAAACTGAGTAGTTCCGGGTTTGCCGAACGTGCTAGGTTGCCACCATCATCCAACATCACAAACATGTGCCGGCGCATCCGGAGCCAACGGACGCCGTGCCAGCAATCCGCAACTTGGCGCGGCCCTGGTGTGGCCGGTCGCACAAAGGGGAATGGTGTACATGCCGAAACCAACATCGCTGATCGTTTGCCCAACCAGCCACATGGACTGGAACTGGATCTACTCCTTCGACGAGTACTACAAGGTCGCCACATTTGGCAGGTCCGGCGAGGGGAACGTGCAAAGCATTCTGGATGCTGCCGCCACGTTGCCCGCCAGCCAACCGACATTCCACTACAGCCTTGCCGAACTGGCCTGGTTGCAGCGCTACGTGCTGGACCAGGGCAGCGAGCAGACCAACACCAAGGCGCTGGCTGGCGTGCTGACGTTGATGGGCGGCGCCATTACCTCGCCGGACAACATCGTGTGCGACGGTGAGGTGTATGTGCGCGCATATCTGGTTGGGCGGCAGTGGGCGCGCGCGGCCGGCCTGGGCGCCACAATCGACAACGTCTCCTGGATGCCCGATGACTTTGGCCACGATCCCGAGTTGCCGGTGATCCTGACGGCGATGGGGCTTACCGCCGTGGGCGTTGCGCGCGTGCCCGGCGCCTTCCCCAACTACAACACCCAGCTTCCGCCGGGCTCCGGCTCGATGGCCTGCGAGCTGATGACAAGCGGCGTTGCGTTCAACTGGCAGGCCGGCGATGGTTCGTCGATATTCGCGCACTTCATGCCCGATCAATACGGCGTGCCGTTCTGGAGCGCCGGCGATGACGGCTCGGGCAATGCCACCACGTGGAAGCATTTCGTGCATTCGCTGTACACGTCATCGTACTTCAACTGCAGCCATATCGGCGAAGTGGTATGGCCCGGCGGCGTTGCGTTCGCGCCGGCCGGGGGCGATTTCTCCGTGCCGGATGCAGGCTGGGTGAACGGCGTTGCGGACTTCAACGGTGATGACATCGGCACCACCGCATCGATTGGCACGTTCGCCGACTATGTGGCGGCCGTGCGCAACTCCGGCGCAACGCTGGCAACCACGCCGCTGGATCCATCCAATTTCTGGACCGGGTATTTTGGCAGCCGTCCTGCCTTGAAGATTCTGCAGGCCCGTGCCTCGCGCGATCTGGTTGCCGCCGAAACCATCAGCAGTCTGTTGTGGCTGGGCTCGGCGATCAGTTCGGCGACGCTGCAGGCCATCGATGGCGCCATCGAGCAGGCCTGGCGTACGCTTGCGCCCAGCAGCCACCATGACTTCATCACCGGTACCTCGCCTGATCGTGTGTACAAGATGGAGCAGTACCCGATGCTGGCGACCGCCGCCACAATGGCCGCCGCTGTTCGTGCGCGGGCGCTGCAAACCGTTGCCGACACGGTAAGCCTGGCAGGCCCGGGCAATGTGGTTGTTGTGCATAACGCCGTTGGCCTGGCGCGCGCCGGTATTGTGGAGTTGCGCAGTGGTTCGGCGGTGACCTTCAACGGATCGGCTGCCACCGTGCAGCCGCTGGATGGTGGACGCCTGCTTGTACAGACCCCGGTTGTGCCAAGCCTTGGATATGTTGCCGGGCTTGTACAGGACGATGACCATCTGATACCGCATCCGCACCATCGGCACAGCGACACGCTTACGATGAACAACGGCACCATCGGCATCACGATTACCGCCGCTGCGGCGTGGGGCATCACCGCGATTTCGGCCGATGGCTCAACAAATGTGCTGCCAACGAACACCGTTGCAAATCAGATTGTGTACTACAACGACAGCGGCAACCTGTACCAGTATGGGAACGAGCCCGGCGCGGGCGGTACGTTCTCACAAGGCGGCACAACCTTTACCGCCGGTGATGCCGTGCAGACCGAGTTTGGTCCGCTACGCTGGCGCGCCGAGGCCACGCTTACCGCCGCCGACGGAACAACCTTTACGCTTGGGTACACAATGCACGCCGGGGAGGCCCTGGTGCGGATGGATGTTACCGGCAGTGCGCCGGCCGCAACCACGGTTGTAACCACGTTCCCGGCGGTGGCGGTTGACGGCACAACACAGGGAACACATCTGGTGTACGGCACGGCCCACCACTATCACGATGATCAGGCGCCGGCCTACTGGACCGCGCCAACATTCAAGGCCACGCACAACTTCCTGATGCCGGCGGCCGATACGGCGGGGGCGGTGTTCGCGCTGGCGGCGATCTATCACAATGGCATGCCGGCCTGGGCGTGCACGGGCGGACTGATCCTTGGCTCGTTGTTCCGTAATACCGACGGAACACAGCGTGGGGCAGCCGGCACCGATTCCGACACGCACACTCAGCACTACGCGCTCCGGATTTCGGATACCGCGCTCGACCCGTCGCAGGGCCAGCCGTTGACCGAGGCTCTGCAATATTCCGATCCGCTTCAGGCCGCGGTTGCCACGAATACAAACAAGCCGGAGTCGCCCATCACATTGCCGGCAACGCAGTCGCTGGCATCCACTCAGGCGCCGGCGCTGGTGATGGTTGCGCGGCCAATGGGCAATGTGCCCAGCGGCAACGGGAACCAGATCAATTCGCGGGTCGCGATCCGCGTGTACCGTCCGGATGCCAACGGCACGCAGACAACGGCGCAGGTTACGATGCCGGTGTTGGAATCGGCCTCGCAGTTGAGCGCTTCGCTGATCACCGCGCTGGAGGACCCGATCCCCAACGCGCCCACAATCGGGATCAACAACGGCGTGTTCAGCGTTCCCGCGGCCTATGCGGTAACCACAATGGCGGTTGCGGCAACGCGCCCGATTACCGAGGAAACCAACGGGGAGTAGCTTCCGGGCTGTGATGTGATGTTCGTACATGGGCCGGCCCTGCATGCGCGGGGCCGGCCCATGCGCATAGTGCGCCAGGCATGGCGCGTGACTAAGGGGTGGAAGTCCCCTGCGGGCCCTGA
>CBHYLN010000184.1:0-8720 GCA_966128725.1 uncultured bacterium
AGCCCGGTTGTGAACAACTCCAGCAGCTCGCGACCGTAGTTCTCGTTGGGCGCGCCCACCTTGTTGAGGTCGCCGCCCAGATACACCAGCATCGCGCAATCCAGCGTAACGCTGAACGCCATGTCCTTGAAATTCGCAAGGCAGAGATCGCGCAGCAGTTGGTTCTGCCGATACAGCAGCGGCGCAATCACGTAACTGTCGTCGGTCTCGAACTCGCTGGTGAAGTGGCCGCTCCAGAACAGCGTCATCTTCTCCACGATCGAGAGATGCGCGCTCTTCATCGCCTCCACATACCACGAACGAAGCGTTGCGGTATCAGCCTTCCAGACCCCGATCACCTGATTGCGCAGCGTGATATCCAGGCCCTCGAGGCTTTCGGTGACGTTGTCGGCAATGGTGGGCCGTGTAGGCGCGCTTGGGGTGTTCAACAGCAGATCGACTGCGGCACCAGGCCCCAGCGCAACCAGCGCATTGATATCCTCCCAGCGGGGCAGAAACGTTGTGCGCCGCAGCAAATGCCCGGCACGGTACGCATTCCACGGCGTTGTTGCGTCGGGAACGAAGGGCTCCAGACCGGTTGATTGCGGGCGCTGGATATGAACGTTTGAACCATTGGAGTATGCGGTGGGACGTGCATACCAGTTGGTAAGGAAGGAGCGCCGATTCATGGTATCTACCTCTGGGGGATTGTGCGTACCACAGATTACCGTCGCCGCATCGGTGGAGGATTACCGAGGCGTATAACGTGAATGAACGACCGGATGTGCCAGGGGGCGTCTGGATTGAACCGCCGCGAACACCAAGTGTTCACGAATGGACCTTCTTGCATCAGCGGCAATCCCGGCTATCTGGCCTGCCGGGCGCATTACGCGATACAGGGAACCCATCGCCGCTGGGGCAACGGCTACCTTGCAACGCGCATGATGCAGCGAGTGTTAGAGAAGCCTGCCAGGCTTCGTGGTTGATCGCGCCAATTGTATGGATAAATCGGATCAACTGCAAGCAAGGCGATTGCTACATTGGTCTGACATCGCCACCGCACCAAACATCACATCAACCCGCCGATGCCGATCGGCCATTGCTCCAGAGCCCGAGCGCACCGAACCGCTCCATGGCCAGACACACCAGCGGACGTTTGGTTACAGTTGGGACGAAGCGGCGCGGGAACACCTGACATCCGGGCCGCACGGGACCTGCCAGCGGATGCCGGTGCCTGAATAATACGATGTTGGGATCCGATGAAATGGGCGGGGATTGTGGTACACATCGCTGGCCGCAACCGGCGCAGATGATTCGGCGGTGTTTCGCCGCTCACCCGGGCACAACCGCCGGGGGGCGCGGCAGGGCATTGCCCAGCGATCCGATACGGCAGGACCGCTACGCGGCCAGTGTGCGATCCACCAGATTCTTCAGGGCCGGATACGGCAACGCACCACTTTCGCGCGCCAGAATATTGCCGCGATGAAACACCATCAACGTTGGGATACTCTGAATCCCGTATTGCGCCGCCACATGCGGCTTATCGTCAACGTTCACCTTCACCACGCGAATCTTCCCCTTGTACTCGCGGGCAATCTGCTCCACCACCGGCGCAACCGCGCGGCATGGCCCGCACCACGCGGCCCAGAAATCAACCAGTACCGGAATGTCCGACCCCTCCACAAGTTCGTTGAACGTACGGGGCAGGGTCGTGTTTGTCGTCGCCATGTTCATCTCTCCATTTTTGGCCCGGGATTCGGATCCCGTGCCGGTTCATCATCGTTGCTGACAGTCGCCACACACAATCTTCCGGCCCAACGTGGGGTTGGCCCGGGGCAGGCACGGCATCAGTGTTTCAAACCGAGCGCCAGGGCAAGGGCCTTGGCCTGTTCCCGTTGTTCCTCGCTGAGGTTCTTCGGCATCGTCACGTGTATGCGGATAAACAGATCGCCGGCGGCCGTGGCATGCGGGAAGCCCATGCCGGGAACGCGAAGCAGCTTTCCGGACTCGGTTCCTGGCGCGATTGTCACGGTCACCTTCTTGCCGGCCGGCGTACGCACCCGTACCCTGCTGCCCAGCAATGCCTGCGCCAGATTGATGGTCAGCTCAACGTAGGCATCGTCGCCCTTGCGCTTGAAGAACGGATCGTCGGTTGGCTGCGGCTCGTCCGGCTCCGGCTGCGCGCTTTTGCCGCGCCGATTAAAAAGATTGCCGAAGATGTCGTCGATCGAGAAGTCGCCGATGCCGCGCCCCGCGCCCCGGCCGCCACCGGCCGCCCCACCGCCGTACCGCTCGCGCTGGGCCTGAGTGCCAAAACGGCGCATGAACTCCTCGTAGCTCATCTCGTCGCCACCACCGCCGCCAAAGCCATACCCGCCGCCACCGCCGGGGTGCCCCCCCAGCTTGCGGATGCGATCATACTTGGCGCGCTTTTCCGGATCGCTCAGCGTATCGTACGCTTCGCTTGCCTCCTTGAACTTCTCCTCGGCACTCTTGTCGCCCGGGTTCTTGTCAGGGTGGTACTTCTTGGCAACGTCGCGGTATGCCTTCTTGATCTCTTCCGCGCTCGCTGACTCCGCTACGCCCAGCGCTTTGTAGTAATCTTTGGTCGGCATTGTCTCCTCGAACTCTTCTCTCGACTTCTATTGACGTACCCGGCCCCACCACAGTGTTTCACCCGCAACCGGAACATTGAAATTGCCACAGCGCGGCAAACCCGCCAACCGGCACAATGTGTCGGCGATCGGTACGGAACATTTGCCCATACGTTGCATTCGGCGGCCCGGGGCACGGCCGCTACCCAGCCAATCCCTCCGCCGTTCGGATCACCATGGCGGCATCCACACGCCGCAGGCACAACATGTCGCCACGCGCGCACGCTGGGCTCATGCAGGCGCCACAGGCCAGATCCTCGCTGCCAAATACGGCGCTGTGATCACCATACGGCCTGCTCCAGGCCGCCCGCGTTGCCCCGAACACACCAATCGTGGGCACACCGGCAACCCATGCCAGGTGCATCAGTCCTGAATCATCGCTTACCACCAGGCGCGAACGTGCCACCAACGCCAGCGCCTGGGCCGTGGACGTGCGGCCAACCAGATTCACCGCGTCCGCGCCCAGGGCACAAGCAATCGCGTTGGCGCCTGAACGCACATGTTCGGTGCCCAGCAGCAGCACACGGGCGCCCCAACGTCCAATCAATTCGCGCCCAACGGCAACATACTCCTCGATCGGCCAGTTCTTGGTAGGCCAGCATCCGGCAGGATTCAGGCAAACCCATGGCCCGGCCGACGTGCCCGCCGAGGCCTCCAGAATCGCGTTGGCGCCGGCCACAACATCCGCCCGCAGCGCCGGCCCGTACACCGGCGCGATCGTATCCAGGCCGACCCATTGCGCCGCATCCAGATAACGATCAAGCGCGGCACGCGGCGCAAACCGATCGAACGCGGCCCAGGCCGCCGGCCGAACGGCCTGCCGGATCAACGCCGACTGGCGCGAACGCTGCAAATCCAGCAGCAGGTCGCAGCGCCCCACACGCAACCCCGCGCGCACAGCGGCAGCGGCACGCACAGCCCGAGGACCAACCGTACGCACCGGCAACACACGATCGATATCCGTGCGAGCTTGAAACAGATCGGCATATGGCGTGGAGGTGATGAACACAAGTTCGGCCCCGGGGAAACGCGCACGCACGGCCGCCACCAGCGGCAACGTGATGGCGGCATCGCCAAAGGCATGCAATCGCAGCACGGCAATCCGGCCAGGAGCAGCGCCAGTCAGCATCCGCTTTCCGGCGATCCCTTCGGCGATCATTGGTGGGATTGTGAACGTGGTTTGCACGGCCAGGCAATTCAGTGGCAACACCCCGCGCACATCGCGGCACCGCACAAGATACGGCCACCGGGTTCGTAAACGGATTCACGGCGTATATTCACTTCGTGCTCCACGAACTCCGGATGCACCGTGGGCTGGCTCCGCCACGCCCGCACGGCTCCCGACAACTCGCTAATCCCCATGCCCGAACTCCACGCCAACTTGCCGCACCGCCCGGCGCCGCTGTTACGCGGCATCCTGGCGCGCGCGTGCCGGCACGGCGCGGTACTGCTTGCCGCCACGGTGTGCCTGATCTCCTGCGGCAACGACCGCGTGGCAAGGCCCTCCGGCGGCGAGGAAGGGGCCGATACGGCCACAACCGCGCCATCGGGCGCCAACCAACCGGCTGGTACGGCCGCCGCGCAAACCGCTGTGATTCGTCTGGAGTCGGCATTGATAGCCCAACCCGGGCTCGGCGACGTGGCCGTTACACTTGAGGCTGAAGGCGTCTTCCGCCTGCATGGCACGGTGCGCACCGATGCCGATCGCGCCGCCGCGCTGAACGTGGCGCGGCGTGTGGTTGGCCCGGCAACAATCGTGGACTCCCTGCACCTGGCTCGCTAGGCTCCGGCACACCAGCGTTATTTTGCGTGCCAACGGCCGATCGCACAACCGAACGACGGAACATATGAACACTCTCTCCCGCATACTTACCGTATCGATTGCCGCAACAACCCTGGCTGTGGGCGCCTGCAGTCGCGCCAAGGATGTTGAACGGTCCACGACCGCCGAGGAATCGAAGGTCTCGCTTCAGGCCGATTCCGGTTTTGCCCGGCCGATCGACCGTGAGCCCGGCGCGCAGACCCGTACCGGCGGCGATGCATTCCAGAACGCCCCCGCAAGCGACCGGCCCACAAGCGAGCAGCCGGCGCCGGTAATCGCCGCACCCGTGGGCGAGCAGCAGCGCGGCAAGCTGCCCAGCGAAATGACCGGCGGCGACCCTCCGCCGCGCACGTTATTGCCGTCCGACGCCGGCAGCGGCGGCAAGCTGCCTTCGGAATCCGACGGCCAGGCAACCAGCACCGGAGGCGGCACGGGAGGCAGCAACCGCGCGGCATTGGCGCTTTCGGCCCTGCGATCCGAACCTGGAATGGAAGCGGTCACGGTGGAGGAAACCGCCGATGGCTGCATCAAGCTGGGCGGGCATGTGCGGACGGCCGAGAAGAAGGAGCAGGCGCGCGCGATGGCGGCCGGCATAACACGGGCGGGATGCGTGATCAATCAGATCGAGGTAGTGAAGTAGTACGCGGTACTCGGCCGGCCGAACCTGCCGCGCGTTGATGTCGGCGGAGACTGCCTGCAACGCCGCAACTGCCTGGGCTTGTGAACGGGCTTATTGCGCGTCGTCCTCGGCGGCTTCAATAACACGTTGGATGTTCTCGGCATCGTCGGCAAGGAAACGGTACGATGCCACAAGCTCCTGAAACGCCGGGAGCGAAGCGGAAAACGCTTCCGGCGTTCTGCACGACAGCACCACCATCACCATCACGAACCGCTCCTGGATGTATGCTGTTTGCTCGTAGGTCCCGTTGGGGCCACCTGTGAATCGCCGCACCACAGCCTGTTTCCCGGTATCGGTTGCAATGGCCGGCTCCTCCGCGATCTGCGCGGTTGGGCTGCTGTTGCGGAATCGGGCGGCCTCGTATTCCAGCATGGAGGCCAGTTCGGCGAAACGTTCGCGGCGCGGCACCACCATGCAGTACATCACCGCCGGGCTTGTGGCCCACTGGCTCCCCTTGGGATAGAACACCGTTTGCAGACCCTGCGCGCGACCGCTGCGCGTATCCAGAACCCATGCCTTCGGCGCCCTGAACGTGAGCGCGTGGCCGGCGCCAACCAACAGGGCCGCGCCGTTGCCCGTGCCGATTGTGGCCGTTGGCTGGCCGTTCTGTGCATGCACGGTTGCCGCAACCAGCATTCCGATTGCGGCAACAGCCACAGGTGATATGACGATGCGAACATTCACGAAAACCGCGGGATGGCCTGATGTTATTCCGCCGACGACGCCGCACGCTTGCGCATGCGATGCCGGATGTATTCGATGATCACCGGCAGAATCGAGACGAAGATCACCACGGCGATCACATAATGGATGTAGCTGCCGATGTTCGGGATCGAACGGCCCAGAAAGTACCCCAGCAGGGTTGTGGAGGAAATCCAGAGCACACCGCCGGCAATGTTGAACACCGCGAACTGGCGGTACGGCATGCCGGCAATGCCGGCAACCACGGGCGCGAAGGTGCGGATCAGCGGGATGAATCGGGCCAGCACGATGGTTTTGCCGCCATGCTTCGCGTAGAACGCCTGCGTGCGAACCAGATGTTCACGTTTGAAGAATCTTCCGTCGGGCCGGGCCAGCAAACGCTTGCTTCCACGCCGGCCTATGGAATACCCGGTTGCATCGCCGATGATGGCGGCCGGTATCAACAACACGTTCAGCAGTGCGATATCCAGCAAACCGGCCGCGGCAAGCACCCCGGCGGATACCAGCAACGAGTCGCCCGGCAGGAAGAAACCAACCAGAAGGCCGGTTTCGGCGAACACAATAACGATCAGCGCCACGTATCCCCCCCATCGCACGAGTTGTTCAAACCCTTGCGGCGAGGAGATCATGTGGAAGAAATCCGAAATCGATTCCATGTACGAGAGATTGATATGGTACGTGCCGTGCCCGCTGCGCGGCACCGCGTGGGGAGAGGCCCCGGCACCCTGCGGGGCCGGATATCTCAACGATCGCCGGAAACCCGTTCCGGGTGTTCGTCGATGAATTTTTTCCAGGTGCGGCGCCCACCCTGCGGCCGGCCAAGACGATTTGCATGGCACAGCGCAATTGCAAGCGCGTCGGTGGCGTCCAGCGCCACACGCTTTCCTGGCGGCAGCTTCAGGATCTGCGTCACCATGAACTCCACCTGCTCCTTGGTTGCGCCGCCGTTGCCGGTTACCGCCTGCTTTACCTCGCGTGGCGCGTATTCGGAGGTCGGAATCTCGCGCAACACCGCCGCCAGGATCGCCACGCCGCGCGCGTGCCCCAGCTTCAGCGTGGACTGCACGTTCTTGGAGTAGAACGCGGACTCAATGGCGAACTCGTCCGGTGCGGTACGCTCCAACACTTCCATCAGCCGTGTATGAATCTCGCGAAGGCGCAACGGCATGCTCATTGTCGCCTTGGTGCGGATCACGTCGTACTCAACAAGCGTGGTCACCCCGCCCTCCAGATCAATCACACCAAATCCGGTAACAAGGGTTCCCGGGTCCACCCCGATGATTCGCATTACGGTTTCGTCCAGTTTCGATGGGACCGGCAGGCAATCGGCGCCGCGCCCGGCGGATAACGAAGGTACGACGCCGGCGGCATCACTCCCAATCCACTGTTGTGTACGCAGTGCGTGCCGGGCCGTTGACTTCGCAACCGACACCGCAACCGGCGCCCCATCATGCCGCCACGGATACAATGGGTGCGTGCCAGGAAGCAACGGCAATTGTATGTTCGCAACCACCATGAGCACTGAAGTTCCGAACACTCCCGCACTGCAACGCGGCCTGCTTACCGTGGGCCGGGCGGCGCTTGGCGTTGGCGTGGTCACCGCCGTGATCTACATCCTTACGATGAACCCCTCGTTCGGTTTTGTGGACAAGGGGGAACTGGTTGCCGTTGCCAGCACCGCCGGTATCCCACACCCAACGGGATATCCCACCATCATGCTGCTTGCGTACGCGTTCA
This sequence comes from uncultured bacterium, assembly GCA_966128725.1. Classification (GTDB taxonomy): domain Bacteria; phylum Bacteroidota; class Ignavibacteria; order OLB7; family OLB7; genus JAFDZV01. The sequence continues at coordinate 7,574 of CBHYLN010000184.1, forward strand.
CGAAAGTGATGCCGCTGCGGCCGGTAGTGGCGCTGAACGTGCTTTCGGCATTGCTTACCGCCGGCGGCGCGGCAATGCTCGTACTGCTGTTCAACGATCTTCTGCAACGGATTCCGCGCCCGCGAGCCGCCGCACAACGTGGGCGCTCAACGAACACGAAACCAAAGGCCAGGCGGGCCGCCGCCGAGGCAGCCGGCACGGCACATGTGGCCGCGATCGAAAACGAAACAACCGGAGAACTGCCGAGCGCGGCACGCATCTGGATCGCGGCGTTCGCGGCGCTGTTCACGGCGTTCACGGCCACATGGTGGAATCAGGGAAACGGATTCGAGGTGTACTCATTGCATGCGTTGTTGATGCCGCTGGTGACGCTGCTGTTCCTGCGATTCGTGGACGAGGCCGGGCGCACCGCCGCGGCGCATGACCAAACCGAGCCCGCAACCAGCGGCCGCCGGATCCTGTTCGCAACACGGCGCGAATTTGCCTTCGCCCTTCTGCTGGGCCTTTCGTTCACGAACCATATGTCCACGGTGTTGCTGGCACCGGCGTTTCTGGTGCATTATTTCTGGACGTTGGGGATCAATGCGCGCTCGCTGAGCCGCCTGTTGCGATGCACACCGGCGTTTGTGCTGGGCCTGCTGCCGTACCTGTGGCTGCCGATCCGGGCCGGGATGCATCCCCGGTTCAACTGGGGCGACCCCACCACACCTGGCGCACTGTTCGATCACGTCTCCGGCAAGATCTATCGCGTGTACATGTTCGACAGCGCCGAGGTGTTCCGCCAACAGGCGGGGTTCTTCTTCCGCAATCTTCCGGCCGAGCTGGCCTACGTTGGCATCCCGCTGGCGGTGGCCGGCATTGTGCTGCTGGCGATGCGGAGCGCGAAGCTGAGCGCCTTTGTGGGCCTGCTGTTCGCGGCCTGTGTGCTGTACTCCAGCAACTACGACATCATGGAGATCGGCCCGTATTACATGACGGCGATTTTCGCGATCGGGATCTGGTGCCTGCTGGGCATGGCCTGGCTGGCACGGGCCGTGGGGGGCCGGGGCGCCGTTGTGGCCGCCGCGGTGCTGGCGGCCTCGATTGCCGTGGCGAACTATTCGGCCAGCGATGAAAGCCGGAATCTGCTGGTGGAGGACATGACGCG
>CBHYLN010000185.1:0-8650 GCA_966128725.1 uncultured bacterium
TCGTACTTCCCACTTCTCACTTCCTACTTCCCACTTCCCGCTCCCCATTTCGTACTTCCCACTTCTCACTTCCTACTTCGTACTTCCTACTTCCCACTTCCTACTTCCCAGTTCGTACTTCCCACTTCTCACTTCCTACTTCCCACTTCCCATTTCGTACTTCCCACTTCTCACTTCCCACTTCGTACTTCCCACTTCTCACTTCGTACTTCCCACTTCCCGCTCCCCATTTCGTACTCCCCACTTCTCACTTCTCACTTCGTACTTCCCACTTCTCACTTCCTACTTCCCATTTCCCATTTCGTACTTCCCACTTCGTACTTCGTAATTCAGATCGGCGGTCCCACCGGGGCAACCGTGCGGCCGTTGATCGTGACGTTCGGCGCCGACATCAGCAGATTGCCCACACCCTCTATCCGGATCATCGCATTGGCCAGCTCGATCTTGTTGCCGTGCGCGTCCTTGATCCGGATGAACCCCTTGTCGCCGCCGGAAGGATCGGGATCGTAGATCTCGATCTCGTGGCCGTTCAACGAGCGGATCAGGCGCCGGCGCGTGTTTGTTGTGGGCGGCTTATCCTTCCCGTTCCACAGGAAGCCCACGATGTACGGGTGTTGGATATCGCCGTGCCCGAAGGCAACCAGAACCTCGTCGCCTATCTCGGGCATGTACCATGTTCCGCGATCGCCGCCGGCCATCAGCGCGGCCACACGGGCCCATGGCGTTTCATTGCTTTCGGACAGCCACGGGAACGTGAGCTGGATACGCCCATGGCCCTTCGGATCGTCAAGGTCCTTCACGATCCCGATCACAACTCCGTACACGCGTTCGGTCATGCTGCTGGCTGCCTATTTGTTTTCCGCCTCCATCCGCGCGTTGAAGCTTGTTATGTAGCCGTTCGCACCGATGGTATGGGTCGTTGAAGTAAGGAAGTACGTGCCGTCGTACGTACGGCCAAGGCCGGTAATCTTGATCTTCCGCCCGGCACGCAAGTCGGGCGTGCCGAACGTGGAACCGCTGGCGGTCACCATCGAGCGGGCCATGTCGGTCATCTGCGCGATGCCGTGCTGGCGCGCCTGCTCCTTGGTGTGGAACGGCTTGTCGGTGATCACTTCCTTGCTCTGCTGGAAGCTGCTCTTCAACTGGTCGTGCCGCTCCTTGTCGTTCATGCCGCGAATCGGGATGTCGTCGTGTTTCACCGTCTCCACGATCTCCTTCTTGCCATCAACATCCCAGCCGCGCACGGTCACCTCGCTGGCCTGGTTCAACGTGTTCAGCGTGGGCTGAAACGTGATGATCGACTTTCCCCACTCCAGCTCGTACTGCGTGGGCTCCTTCGTCGAGGGGCCGAACTTCAGGAACATCTTCGTTTCGCCGCCGCTCTCCTCCTTGCCAAGGAACAGGTCGTAGCCGTTCTTGCGCGCCAGCGCCAGCAGGAACATGATGTCGTACTGGCTGTTCTGGGTTACGGCTTCCGGGTTGTCCGGCTCCTTCGATCGCGCGTTGTCGTCGGTGCGCACCTCCACCGTCAGCGAGCCGATGCGCAGGTTGCCGCGTGCGCCCACCTTCTTGGCGATATCGGAATCCCGCATCCCGGCGTCGTAGCTGACGGCCTCCTGCTTGTTCATCAGCTTCACCAGCAGGTTCTGGCCGCTGATCTTCAGCGTTGGGCGCGCGCCGTCGGCGTTGAACACGGGCTCGGCCTTGGTGATCACCCCGGCCAGCATCAGGCGCAGGGGCTCCGGCTTGTTGGGGTCGCGCTGCGATGACTCGATCGGCGAGAAATGCCCCATCCAGATCTCGATCTCCTTGCCGGGATCGAACAGCGTATCGCGCCCCTCGGGGTCGGCGCCGCCGGCGCGCGGGCCGGTGTACTTGAAATCGCGCCGCTCCTCGTCCCAGTTGCTCACCGTCAGCGAGAACGTGTCGAACTTGTCCACCGAGCGCGTGGAGGCGTTCGCCTGGTCGGTGTAGGTGACCTCGATCACATCCCGCAGAACCGTGGCCTCAACGTCAACACTGGCCAGCTTCACCTGAAATGCGGGGACGTAGAAATCGCGTCCCTTGTAAATCGGTGTGTAGTCCGCCATCAGCTCGATCTCCGCGTTGCCGAGTCAGGGCGCATCGGCGGGATCTTCAGCAATGTCCCGGCCGGGATGTTGCGCGGATCGTCCAGATCGTTCTCGTTGGCGATGCGCCGCCATTCGTCGGGCGTGGTGTACTCCTCGCTCGAAAGCTGGTCCAGCCGCTCGCGACGGCGGAACACACGGGCCTTGGTGTGATCGGCGGAGTTCAACTCCGAGACCATCTGGTCCACGGTCTTGTACTCGCGCATCTTGATGGTAAGGCGCGCGCGCAACGGCGTGCCCTGCGGGCTGAACAGCAGGAACTTGCGGTCAATGCTTTCCACGATGCCCGTGAACCAGAACGGCGCGTTGGAAACCACGGTGCTTACATCGCCGGCGCCGCCGCTATCCTGGCCCCACACAAACCGGCAGATCGGCGGCGCGTGGGTGTCGGCGTTCTGCTTCACCAGCTTGTAGAACTTCTGTGTCCGGTCGGTCACGCTTGTGGCGAAATCGCCCATGCCGTCGTCGGTCGAGTCAAAGAACAATTCCAGATTCAGCGTCTCGTTGTTGCCCCGGATAAACTGGAGCACGGGGGAATCCAGGCCCGGGATGGCGATCTCGGCGATCGTGGAGGACTTCGCAACGCTCACTTCCGTGGGGTTGAACTGAACCTCGATCGTCTCGGTCACGCTGCGGGTTTGCGCGTCCAGTATCTCGAACCGTGCGGCGATACGTCCCATTGCTGTTCAGGTCGTTAACTGGTTATCGGGAATCGGTTCGGCGATCGGGAATTGCCCCCTCGTCACCACCATCCTGCTCCATCTGCCGCAGGCGCATCGCCACCAGCTTCACGAGCGATTCAAGCTGTTCGGGATCGGCCACGGCCGGGCCGGAGCTCCCCGCCGCGTTCACGCGGCTTGTCATGGTTCCAATCGTGATAGGCATGGCTGTATGCGTCCGTGGAAATACGTGCTTGTTGAAACGAACCCGCTAGAAGATCGCGCCGGCGATCGCCGAGCCCACGCTGCCAAGGATCGTGCTGGCGGAGATCAGCTCAAGCCCCTCGTGCGCGATCTCCAGTCGCTCGATCGCCACCGCGCTTTGCTGCGCGTTGAACGTTGGCCCGGAATACTTGTGCGGGATGCCGCGCTTGAACATCCACACCTTCACCGGCACGCCGGTTTCGTCCAGCATGGCAACCAACCCGTCGCGACGCTTGCCCTTGCCGGTCACGTAATCGTTATGCCAGCTCCACAGGTCGTCGCCGAACGCCATGCCGCGCTTGAGCACGATGTCGGAGTAGGTTACACGGGTCATGAACTTGTGCGTGTAGTCGTTCACGCCGCCCTCGTTGTATTCCTCCATCGTCAGCGTGCTGTCCAGGCCAGACGCCTCCTGAAATCCGCCGGAGGTAACCGCGCCGATCGCGGTCAGCACGGTTGCAAGCACGCTGGACGTGTCGATAAGCAGCACGTAGAAGTTGAACGCCTTGTACGGTTCGGGCATTGCGCTACCTCTCCACCAGTTCAAGTTCCTCGGACGTGCGGCCGATCCTGAAGATCACGAACTCGGCGGGGATCGCCGGGGCCACGCCGATATCGATGATGATCTTCCCCTGATCAACGCTCGCCTGAGGGTTGTTGGAATCGTCGCACCGGACGAAGTACGCTTCCTCGGCGGAGCTGCCGGCCAGGCTTCCCTTGCGCCACAGGGCGTTCAGGTAGCTTCCCACGCTGGCTGCCAGGCCCTGGCGAAGCAGCACGTTGTGCGGCTCGAACACCGCCCACTGCGTGGATTGGTCCACAGCTTCCTCGATCATCATCAGCAGGCGGCGCACGTTTACGTAGCGCCAGTCGGCATTGCTGCTGATCGTACGCGCGCCAAACACCCGGATGCCGCGTCCGGGGAACGCGCGTATGCAGTTCACGCCAATCGGGTTCAGTATCCCCTGCTCGGCCTCGCCGATTTCCACGGTAACATCCTCGGCCCACTCCAGCTCGGCATTGGCCGGCGCCTTGTGCACGCCGATCGTGGTATCGATGCGGGCATACAGGCCGGCGATGTGGCCGCTGGGCGGTATGGCCCGCACAACCGCCGAGCCCGTGGCCACCGGATCCACCACCTTCACCCAGGGGTAGTACAGCGCGGCAAAGCCACGCTCGGATTCGAACTCCATCCGCTTGGCGGTGATCTCGGTAACCGTAAGACTGTTGTTGTTGCTTGGGTTCAACGGCGCATCCAGCACGGCGAACCGATCCTTCAACTGCTCGCACTGCAACACCATCGCCTGCTGCAGGCGCAGCACGTCCGACTCGCCAAATCCCGGCGCGCTTTCCACCAGCAGCGCGCTGTTGTTGCCGGCAAACGGCAACGGCGGCGGGTACAGGCACGGATCGCGCGGCGGGGGCTGTGTCATCGGCGGCGCCGTTGGCTTCGGCGTTGGGCGGATGTGGATATCCGGCATGGCCAGGATGGCCACCTCGTCCACCGCCGCCAACGCGGCCAGCCCTCGGAGTTCCGGCGTGGGCACGGTGGTGTCGCCAATCAGATCCTCGGCCGCCAGCGTCGCGATCCCGTCGCGGCCGGCCGTGAGATACCACAGGCCGCCCGGCATCCCGGATGCCGCGGCATCCGGCACCAGATCCGACGGAGGATCATCCGCCAGCGCGGCGCGCACCCATCGCGACGGCCCCATGCCGCCACCGCCGGTGTTCAGCACGGTGCATACGTAGGTAGCGCTGAGCGGATTTATCGACAGCCCGGGATAGGTCTCGATCTCCGTTCCCTTCGCGAACGACAGCCGGAACGTGCCGGCCCCGCTGTTCACGTTATCCAGCACCACGGCCACTTCGCCCGATTGCAGCTTCCCGCCCGTCCCGCTCAGCACGAAGGCATCGGCCCCCATGATGTTTTTCAGCGGAAGGCGCAGGTCGTCAAGAAACGTGGTACGCCCCACCAGGCCCGCGGCAAGCGGGTCAGGCAGCATGTCGGCCGGCGGGCTTGCCACCGGTTGCAGCGTGATCCACCGCGAAGGGCGGATGTACTCGCTGCCCTCGTTCACAATGGTCTGGAAATACAGCTCGTTGGCCGGATCGGTTGATAGATTCCGGAACAGCTCCATGTCCGAACCATGCGTCACCCGCAACGAAAACGTCTTGTCCGCCGCGTTCACGTCCACAATCGTTACCGACACCGTCCCACCCCAGGTTCCGGGGCTCGACGCGCTCACCAGCATCACGTCCTGCGCGGCCTTGTTCACCAGTGTGCGCGTTGCCGCGCGGGCCGTATTGGTGGCGGCGCGCACGATGAAACACGTGCGCCCGCCGTTGTCGAAAAACGCCTTCACGCCGTAGGCCAGATAGGCATACGATACCAGCGATCCGAACAGCGCCTGGAACTGACGCCACGACTCCACGCGCACCGGCGTATCAACCGGGCCGCGCTCGGCCAGGCCAACAAAGCCGGCGATATCGGTCCGGATCCCACGCACCGTTGGCGCGGGATCGCGAACCTCGAAGTACACACCAGGTGTCAGGTATTCAGGCACGGTCTGCGGAAGTACGAATGTCGAATGTTGAATTACGAACGCGCAAGGCGAGTTATGAGTTATGCGGTTTGAGTTATGAATTATGCACAACCGGCATAACTCATAATTCACAACTCATAATTCTCCGTATGGATTATGCTGTCTGAGTTATGAGCCATGCGTAACCGGCACAACTCATAATTCGCAATTCATCCTTCCCGGCTCAGGCGTCCAGCTCAAGGCCTTCGTGCACAAGCTCGATGGTCTCGATCGCCACATCGTTGGTCTTGGCGTTGAACGGCCCGCTTTCCCACTTGCTGATCCACGCCTCGCGGATGTTCCAGCGGAGCACCTCGTTGCGTTCCTCGTCCAGCAGCACAACGCTTGCCGAACGGCGGTCCATCTCACCGTTGATGATCTTCTTGCGCCACTCCCAGAAACTCTTGTCCTGGGTGTAGCCATGCTTCAGCATCAGGTTGGTGTACTTGCGCAGGCCAGCCAGCTTGCGCACGTTCATTCGGGCTTCGTTCCCTTCGCGGTAGTCGATCACATCGGTGTCGGTGGTCAGGCCGCTGCACTCGGTAAATCCGGCGCGCGCGATGCCGTCGATCTCGACAACGAAATTGAACTGCTGGTAGGGATCATCCCGCTTCCCTGTCTGGGCCATGGTCTCTATCTCCTTGTGTTCAGATGCGTTTCAAATCTTGTTGCGTCGCTCCCCGGGCTGCACGCAGGCCCACGGGGGCGGCGTGCAAGGCGGGCCGGGATCGGGTTCCTGGCAGAGAAAGGAATCGTCGCGCGCCGTGCCGCACTGCACGCGTTACCGCGCGCGACGTTCGCATTACGCAGGCGTAGTCGCCGTTTCCGGGTGCTACTCGTCCACCGCCGAGCCACCGGTCCACTGGCCGATGCGGAAGATCACGAACTCGGCAGGCTTCACCGGGGCGATGCCGATCAGCATGATCAGGCGCCCGTTGTCGATATCATCCTGCGACATCGTGGTACGATCGCAACGCACGAAGAAGGCTTCCTCCGGCTTCTTGCCCTGCAGGGCGCCGTCGCGCCAGACGTTGGTGAGGAAGTTGCTCACCGAGCGGCGCACGCGCGCCCACAACGGCTCGTCGTTCGGCTCGAACACCACCCACTGGGTGCCCTGGTCGATCGACTCCTCGATGAAGATGAACAGGCGTCGCACGTTCACGTACTTCCAATCCGTGTCGCTGGTGATGCAGCGCGCGCCCCACACCCGGTAGCCACGGCCATCGGTACGGAAATCGCGCAGCACGTTCACGTTCACCGGCGACGGGTTCAGGATATCCTGCTCGCCCTTGTTGATCGTCAGGTCAAGCCCGGTAATGCCCCGGATTACCTCGTTGGCCGGCGCCTTGTGCACGCCGCGCTCGATGTCGGTGCGGGCGTAAATGCCGGCGATGTGTCCGCTGGGCGGGATCGCGGTGTTCAGGTCGGTAAGCGGATCCAGCACCGTGATGCGCGGGTAGTAGATGGCCGCGTACTTGGTATCGAACAACTGGCGCTGCGCGATGATCTCATCCAGCGACTGCTGCTTGTTCTCCGGATCAAGGATCGTGAAGCGGTCCTTCAGGCGCTCGCACTGCTCGATCATCGCGTTCTGCACGGTCTGATCGGTAATGCCGGGCACGGCGATGATGCTGATCTGGTCGATATCCTCCAGCGCCTTCAGGCCGGTGCGGGTTCCGGGGCCGTTGTCGATGCCCACGTAGTCGCTGGGCGCCGGCACGCCGGTACCGTCGCTGCCGCCGCCGGTAAGCGCGATACGCAGGCTTTCGCTGGTGCTGCGCAGGCCGGATGCAGGAAGGATGGTGCCGCAGGGATAGTTGGTTGGATCGGTACTGCCCGGCACGGCGGTCACAACAATCAGGTTGGAGTTGTTGTTGATCTCATCCATGCAGTAGCGGCCGGTAACGTTCTCCAGCGTAAGGCCGGAGTACTGCTCCACCACGCCGTCGTAGCTGGCGATCAGGCCAAACTCGCACGTGGATACGATGGTGGTTGTGGCCGGCGCCACCGGCGTAAGCGCGCCGCTTGCGATTGCCGCGCCGTCAACGGTGATCACCACGCCGGCAACGGCCGTGATCCTGCGATACACCTTCACGTCGCCGTTGAAGATTTCCACCCATGCGCCCACGTAGAACCCGGCGCCGCTGGTAAGGCGAAGCGAATTGCTCGGGTTGCCGCCTTCAAGCGACACGTAGTTGGCCCTGGCGGCCGACTGGTGGAACGTCTGGATCGAGATATCCAGCCCCCAGCTTCCTTCGTTGGCGGCCTCGATGTCGATCGAGGTGATCGGCAGCACCGCGGCCGGGCTGGCCGCGCTTACAACGGCGCCGGTACCATCGATACCCTGCACGCTGGTCTGCACCGTGGTGTACCGTGCCTCGAAGGAGCTACCCAGCGCCGCCGAAACGGTTACCACCCCGGTGGTGGTGTCGATCGCGGTTACGTCAACCACCGGCGACATCGTTGTAACACCGTCCTTCACCATCACCAGCAGCACGTGCGTGCCGATCTCGAAGGCGCGCAACGTTGCCGGCTTGAACGTGGTGGCGGTGCTTGCGGCGTCGGAGAGAATCCGTGTTGTGATGCCTCCCAGCGTTGTCTCGCTGGCTACCGATGCGGCCGTGCCAAGCACGCGCATGATATAAAGGCGCTTGCCGCCGTTGTTGAAGAAGCCCTCAACGGCGTACGGCATGTAGTTGTAGCCGGCAAACGTGGTTCCATAATTGAAGTAGCCGCCGTACTTGCGCTGGAAGTCCGCGTAGCTGGTAACCAGTTGCGGGAGACCTGATGCCGCGCCCCGGTTGGTCATCCCAACGAAGCCGGCGGTGCTGGTACTTACGCCCTCGATTGTCTTTGAGCCGGTGTCGACTTCCTCGACGTACACGCCGGGGGACAGATATTCAGGCATGATTTCTCTCCTTTGATTCTCGTATGGCTATGGTTGCCGATTCTTCTATGTTTTGAAACGTCTTTGTTCTGTCTTGTTTGCCGCGCACAACTCGGTGAATCCGGGCGC
>CBHYLN010000186.1:0-8644 GCA_966128725.1 uncultured bacterium
GTTTGTTGGATCAATTGGCTATGTTTTGCAGGTGAACTAACGACCAGCGGCACCTTCCTGGCGCCGCCCGCGGTATTTATCAATCAACAAATACAGGGGGCAACATGGCGGAACCACCGAAGCGGTTTCAACAGTTTCTGGAAACACACCCGGAAATCGGGAACGCGTACACGGGCCTGGCCGAGGCGTGCGAAAACGCAGGCCCACTTGATGAGAGAATGCTGCGCCTGGCAAAGTTCGGGATTGCGGTCGGCACGTGCCGTGAGGGCGTGGTACGGGCGCATGGACGGCGCGCACTGGGCAGCGGCTGCACGCACGATGAGCTGCGACATGTTGTGCTGCTTGCTACAACAACAATCGGATTCCCGGCCATGATGGCGGCACTGAACGCTCTGGAAGCTGTTATCGAGGAACGGAAGAATACAGCATGAACGTGGCTGCACGCGGCGCGTGGTGAAGAGCTGCCGTTTGCAATCGGGCAACGGCATGGTCGGCCGTAAACGGCGCATGCCCAACACGGTGGTTGGGCATGCGAGAGATGACAATTGGGAAAAGAGACGACAGCCGAAAGACGGATCGGGCCTGCCAGTTCGGGGGCTACCGCTGCACTTGAAGCTCCGTTGTACGAACAACACCGCCGGACATGGCCCGCACATAGTAGATTCCGGTCGGCATCTGGCCGGCGTGCCAGAAGAACGTGTGCGTACCGGCATCTTCGGTACCGTCGGCTATCGGGGCCACCAGATCACCATGGCTGTTGAACACGTCCACGCGCAGGCGGCCGGCGCCGGCCGTGGTAACGTTGATGCTGGTTCCACCGCCCAGGACCACGATGTCACCGTTGGCCGCGTGTTCCATCGAGGCACAGTCGAACGGGAACGGGAAGCTGGCGGCCGGACGGCTGTGCCCGGTATTGATTGCGAAATGGTGAATGGCATGCGGGACGGATCTCGCCATTCCTTCGCGCGCCTTTGCGTCCTTTGCGGTGAATTTTTCAACCGTGAAGTTAGGACTGGCACCACACCCAGTACATCCCGATGTGCAGGACAGAGGGCGAGTTCGACATGTGACGCGGCTGCGGCACGGTCGCAGCTACCAGGCATTGCGAATGTTCAACTCGATGAGTTCGGCATGCGATGCGTAGCGGCACTGTCGCAGCTCCCAGGCATTGCGAATGCTCAACTCGACGAGTTCGGCATGCGATCGTAGCGGCACTGTCGCAGCTCCCAGGCATTGCGAATGCTCAACTCGACGAGCTTTGCCATGCGTACCACTCACTTGTCGCCACCGCCGGCCATAAACAGCGAAGCCCGCTCCAACATTATGCTGTGCGGGCTTCCGTGATGCGGAGAGGGCGAGATATACCGCGCGCGCTTCGCTGCGCCGCGGTAGCCTCCGGCTCGAACCTCGGTCGGTAGCTGGCGGGATCAAGGATGCGCCTGCGGCGCACGGCCCACTTGTCGCCACCGCCGGCCATAAACAGCGAAGCCCGCTCCAACATTACGCTGTGCGGGCTTCCGTGATGCGGAGAGGGCGAGATTCGAACTCGCGGTAGCGCTAAAAACGCTACGACGGTTTAGCAAACCGTTGCCTTCAGCCACTCGGCCACCTCTCCAATCCTCGTGTGTTCACCGCATGCCACCACCGAATCTCATGAACCAGGGCATGTGCTTGCGAACACTATGTCTGTAGCGGAGGAGGGACTTGAACCCCCGACACATGGATTATGATTCCATTGCTCTAACCAACTGAGCTACTCCGCCAATTGTCAACGTCCTGCCGAATCAACTTCCCCCACGCAACAGGCCGCGACCTGCCTCGGCAACCGAACGATTCAACAGTGTGGGCGCTGAGGGGTTCGAACCCCCGACCTTCTCGGTGTAAACGAGACGCTCTGAACCAGCTGAGCTAAGCGCCCATTCTCCTCAAAAGCCGCGCCTGTTGAAGAGGGATTGCAAATATAGACCGATCGCAAAGGCGCCGCAAACTAATTCTGTTCAGGATTGTAATTGCCGTTGGCGCTATGCAGCACACGGTGCGCGGGCTCGCCCTGTGCGCGTTCCAGCGTGAACTCCTGCGTGATTGTCTTCGGCTCGGAACGGCGGTCGCAGTCACCATTGGGGCAGAAAACGCAGCAATCGGAATTGCAGGCATCCAGATGCAGAAGCACCTCGGCGTGGTCGTCGAACTCGGCACGGATCGCGGTCACTACGTCATCCTGAACCTCGTGTACACGCCACAACGGCATGTAGAAGGGCAGCGTAAGGTGAAAGTCGATAAAGCGGTTTTCGCCGGCACGCCACGCCCGCAGGCGGTGCACGTCGATCATCTCCGAGGTCCGCATATGGTTCAGCACCGATACGGTACGCTCCAGCGTTTCGGGGTCCACCGCGTTCATCAGTCCGCGAACGGATTCGGCCACCAGCTTGTACCCGGTCACGATGATGTTCAGCCCAACGGCAATGGCGAACAACGGGTCCAGCAACGTGATGTTGGTGATACGCACCAGGATGAGCCCGATAAGCACGCCAATGGACGTATAGCTATCGGTAAGCACATGTTTGCCATCGGCCACCAGCACCAGCGAATTGGTACGCTTGCCGGTACGGATCAGGTACGCGCCCAGCGCCAGATTGATGGCGCCGGCCGCGGCGGTTACGATGACGCCAACGTCCAGCGATCGAAGCTTGCTGCCAAGCAGGATGTCGTGCACGGCCTCGTAGCAGATGGCGATGGCCGCAATCACGATCAACGCCCCCTCCACCCCAGCCGAGAAGTACTCGGCCTTGCCGTAACCATACGGATGGCGCGAATCCGCGGGCCGCGCAATCAGGATCACGCTGTAGAACGCAACGCCCGTGGCGATCACATGCACCACCGACTCCATCGCATCCGATAGAATCGCGGCCGAGTTGGTAATCAGATATCCCCCCACCTTCATCACCAGCATCAGAAAGCCGATGAGCAGCGAGATGAGGGCGGCCTTTCGCCGTAATGCCTGGCGGTCGCCACGCTCAACACTATTCACAACGTTGTCCTCGTATGTTCTGCAACGGGAAGTTGCTAACTTTCCGCCGCTCCGCAATCGCCGTGCAACCAAGCGGCTGCCTTACCGTAGGTATCCCCTGTGCCGATTGGCGTGTGAGTTCCGCGAAACACCGGAACATGGGGAATGTGGTCAGGCAGGCAACATCGGTAGTTACTAACAGCTAGGAGTAGATAATGACTGGAAAGAAGATCTTGGCGCTCGTGCTGGCGATCATCATTGGCTTTGTCGCCATCAAGATTGTGGTCTCGATCATGGGCGTGATATTCAGCCTGTTGAGCTGGCTTCTGTGGATCGGTGTTGCCGCCGTTGTGGTGTACGCGCTGTACCGCGGCTTCGTCTACATGCTCGACAACGGCAAGCGGCTTACCTGAGTCGTTCGCAAGAAGATGGTCATGCGCAGGCCCACAGGCGCGCGCGGATAACGAACGGGGTTCCGAAGCATTCTTCGGAACCCCGTTTTCATTATCTCGACCGCGGCCGGCGCGCAACCGTTTCGCGCGCCATGATTGCCCCGATCAGGTACCGGCCGAATAATCGTCCATGTACTCCACCTGCTCCGGCGTCAGCGTATCGATGCCGATGCCCATCGTTGCCAGCTTCACGCGGGCAATCTCCTGATCCTGTTCGGCAGGGATGTCGTACACCCGATTCTCCCACGGTGTACCGCTCTTGTGCATCTCCGCAAGGCGGATCTGCGACATGAACTGGTTGGCGAACGACATATCCATCACCTCCGACGGATGGCCCTCGGCGGCGGCCAGGTTCACCAGGCGGCCCTGCGCAAGCAGGTAGATCCGGCGGCTGTCCGGGAGCGTGTACTCCTCGTTGTTGTCGCGAATCGTGCGCTTGTTCGGCGTCAGCGATTCCAGATCACCGATGTTGATCTCGCAATCATAGTGGCCGGTGTTGCAGACGATGGCGCCGTCCTTCATGGACTCGAAGTGACGCTTGACGATCACGTCCTTGATGCCGGTGGCAGTCACGAACACGTCGCCAACCTTGGCGGCCTCGTCCATCTCCATCACCCGCATGCCTTCCAGCGTCGCCTTCAGCGCGGCGGTTGGCTTCACCTCGGTCACGATCACGTTTGCGCCCATACCCTTGGCACGAAGCGCCACGCCCTTGCCGCAATGCCCGAAGCCGGCAACCACGAAGTTCTTGCCAGCAAGCATCACCGAGGTTGAACGGATGATGCCGTCCAGCGTGGACTGGCCCGTGCCGTACACGTTGTCGAAGTCCCACTTGGTTTCGGCATCGTTGACGGCGATCACTGGATACTGGAGCGCGCCATCGGCCGCCATCGCACGCAGGCGGTGCACGCCGGTGGTGGTTTCCTCGGTGCCGCCGATCACGGTGTTGGTAAGCTCGGGGAACTTGTTGTGCACGGTGAAGATCAGGTCGGCACCGTCATCCAGCGTAAGGTTCGGATTGATGGCGAGCGTCTGCTCGATACACCAATAGAAATCCTCGGTGTTCAGGCCATGCCACGCATACATCTTGACGCCCTCGGCGGCAAGCGCCGCGGCAACGGCATCGTTGGTGGAAAGCGGATTGCAGCCGGACCACGCAACCTCGGCGCCAGCGTCGCGCAGGGCGCGCACAAGCACGGCGGTTTCCTTGGTCACATGCAAGCAGCCTGCAATGCGATATCCCTTCAGCGGCTGGGTTTCGCGGTAGGTGGCGCGCAGCGCCATCATCACCGGCATACGGCTCTCGGCCCAGTCGATCAGGCGGCGCCCTTCGTCGGCAAGCGCCAAGTCACGGACTTTGTACTGTCCTTCTGCGTAATCCATCGATAACTCCGAATCTGGTACTGTGAGATTGATGTGTCATGAACTCCAACGCCCGCACTGCCCGTTGCAATCACATTCAGGGCCGGCGTTGGGGCTGATTCCACATCACTGTTTTACGGCCTCGAGCTCGAAGTAAAGGTTCTCGGCCCGGAACACGAACGAGAACAATTGTTCCCAGCGCTTGGTGTAACGATTGGCCAACGCCGCAACACCTGTTATGCGCCAGACTTTCGGGAAGAGGATCTGGCGCTTTCGGAACCTGAACCGGGCCTGCGAATACAGCACGTTCGGGTTGGCGGCATCGAAGCCATCGAACACAAGCGCACCAAAGAAATGCAGATGCGTGGGATCGTTATACGCGTAGTAGCTGCTGTAGTGCGGTGTGCGGATTCGCACAATGCCACCGTGCCGCACAACGCGATACACCTCGTTCAACACGGCCGGCACATCGCGCACGTGTTCGATCACATCCTGCATGATCACCAGATCGAACGAATCGGCATCACACGGATACGGGACGCTGTCCAGATCGTGCAGGATATCCGCCTGGGAGTTCGGGCTGATGTCGATGCCGATAACCTCCCGTGCCGTTGCGGCCTCGGGAAAGTCCAGCTTCGCGTGTCCGCACCCCAGGTTCAGAACTCTCATCACATGCGTTGGCTTTCCAGATCCCGACGCGTACTGTTCGCATTTGCAGAACAGCAACCCACGACCATCGGTTCCTTGCAACCGCCTCGCACCGCGCCACATCGGGGCTGGCCCAACGGGCGCGGCGGAAGCGAACATCTAGGCATCACGGCAACACACCGCTGTTGATGCGCCGGGCTCACGGGCCGTTCAGCGGTCCGTTAGCGCGCCGCGCGCTGCAGCTTCTTCACCAGGTCCAGGTTCTCCCAGCTGAAACCATCACCGCTGCGGCCAAAGTGTCCGTAGGCGGCGGTCTGCTGATACACCGGACGGCGCAGCTTCAGGCGAGCGATGATGCCCTTCGGGGTCATATCGATCTCCTTCAACAGCATCGCGGCCAACTCCTTGTCCGGCGCAACGCCGGTGCCATGGGTATCCACACGGAGCGACACCGGCTCGGCCACGCCGATGGCGTAGGCAACCTGGATCGTGCACTCGCGCGCAAGGCCAGCGGCAACCACGTTCTTGGCAAGGTGACGCGTTGCATATGCGGCCGAGCGGTCCACCTTGGACGGATCCTTGCCGGAGAACGCGCCGCCGCCATGCGGTGCGCGGCCGCCGTAGGTATCCACGATGATCTTGCGCCCGGTAAGGCCGGTATCGCCGTGCGGGCCGCCGATCTCGAAGTTGCCGGTCGGGTTCACCAGAAGGCGGGTCCGCTTGTCAACCATCTCCGCCGGAATCTCCTGGGATACCACGTACTCCAGCAGGTCCTTGCGGATACGCTTCTGCATCGCCGCGGAATCCTTGAACGGATCGTGCTGCGTGGAAACCACGATGGTATCAACGCGCACCGGGCGCCCATCCTCGCCGTACTCCACGGTGACCTGGCTCTTCGAGTCGGGCCGCAGGTACTTCATCGGCGAATCCTTCATCTTGCGCACCTCGGCCAGGCGCGCCATCAACCGGTGCGCGTACATCAGCGGCATCGGCATCAGCTCCGGCGTTTCGTCGCTGGCGTAACCGAACATCATGCCCTGATCGCCAGCACCACCGGTATCCACGCCCATCGCGATATCGGGCGACTGCGAGTGTACCGCGTTGAGCACGCCGCAGGAATCCGCATCGAAACGAAGCTCGGGGCGGGTATATCCAATCTGGCGGATCGTCTCGCGGGCAACCTCGGCGAAGTCCACGTAGGTCTTCGTCGTGATCTCACCGCCGATAACCACCAGGCCGGTTGTCACGAACGTTTCGCACGCAACACGAGCGTTCGGGTCCTTTGCGAGAATCGAATCCAGAATGGCGTCGGAAATTTGGTCCGACACTTTATCGGGATGTCCTTCGGAAACGGATTCGGATGTAAAGAGATACGACATGGGAAGAACTCAACGTATGGATTGTTGATGTTGCGTTCGGCATGGCCCATCGCACCGTGGCAAGGCCCGGCGCCGGCAGGCTCGGCGGCTACGCGCCGAGATCCACCTCTGAGCTGGCGCCAACGTTGACTCTGTGAAACGCGCCGCGCACAATCGCGGCATTCCCGACAATCGAGCCGGTAAGCATCGCGTGCTCGACCACTGCATCGTCGCCGATGATGGAGTCGGCAACCATGGCGTTGCAGACCACCGCGCCAGCGGCCACGGTGGCATACGGCCCGATGATTGCATTCGAGATGCGCGCGGTTGGCGCGATGTGCACCGGGGGATTGATTACCACGCCGTCCAGCGGCTGTGCCTGCGATTCGCGGTCCAGCAGGTGACGGTTGGTTTCCAGCAATGTCTCGGGCTTACCGCAATCGAACCACCCCTCAACCGGGAAGGTGGAGAACCGCTCCCCGCGTTCGATCATCATCTGCAACGCGTCGGTAAGCTGGTACTCGCCTCGCGTACGACGATCGTTCTCAACAAGCTCGGCAAGGCACTCGGCCAGCAGACGCGCGTTCCGGATGAAGTAAAGCCCGACAATCGCCAGATTGGTTGGCGGCACGTCGGGCTTCTCGATCAGGCGCTCGGCAAATCCATCCTTCAGCTCCACCACCCCAAAGCGGCGGGCGTCCTCAACGGGCTTCACGCCCAGCGCCGAGTATTCCCCGGTGAGCACCGGCCTGAGATCGACCTCGAAGATCGTATCCCCAAGGATGATCAGCACCGGTTCGTCGCCCAGGGATTCCTTGGCCAGATAGATGGAATGCCCCAGCCCCTCGCGGATCGGTTGTTCCACGAAGCGGCATTCCAGCGAATAGTTATCGCGCACATACTGCTCAACCAGGTCGCCCATGTAGCCGACAATGATCGTTGCCGAGGTCACCCCCTCGCTTTGCAGCTTATCGAGGATATGACCCAGAATCGGCTTGCCCGCGACGTTGAGCAGAACCTTCGGGAGCGTGTATGTATGCGGACGGAGCCGGGTACCAACCCCGGCAACGGGGATAATTGCGTGCATCAGCCAGAAGCGGAACGGGCATTAGGAATTGACCGCTCAACTTACGAAAAGGGGGTTGATCGGCAATCCGGACCGTCTAACAGGTTGTAAGGCGCGCATCCACCGCGCATGTTTCTTCGTCCATGTGAATCAGGCAATGAATGCTGTACCGTTTATGGGATCTTGTTAGGTTTGTTCTCTCTCTGATTAGCTTTCGCTCTCGCTGATTCCACCCCTCAATGCGGCACACGCCGTCAACGCACGATATGGCCAACGATACCCGCAACTTCGGCTCGATCTACACGCATGGCATGGTGCGCACAGCCGTATGCATCCCGCACGTGAACGTGGCCGCCGTTGGGTTCAATACACAGCGCACCATCGAGCTGGCAACACGCGCGGCGGGCATGGGCGCGGCGGTGGTGCTGTTCCCGGAATTAGGGCTCAGCGCCTACAGCAACGACGACCTGTTTCAGCAGGATGCCCTGCTGGACGCCGTGCTCGACGGGCTTGCCCAGGTTGTCGCGGCCAGCCGCGGGCTTGCATCGGTTCTGGTTGTCGGCGCACCGCTGCGATCGGAGGGCAAGCTGTTCAATTGCGGGGTCGTGATCCACAACGGCGCCATCCTGGGTGTTGTGCCCAAGAGTTACCTGCCCAACTACCGCGAGTTCTACGAGAAGCGGCAGTTCGCGGCCGCGCGCGATGCCATCGGTACAACAATCCGCGTGCTCGGCGCCGAGGGTCCGTTCGG
>CBHYLN010000187.1:0-8571 GCA_966128725.1 uncultured bacterium
TTCGGATGTTGAAGGGTTCATAGTGCTTTGACATGAGAAAGCCCAACCACTGTCGCGTGCACTAGGTACGCCCGGGGCCTCACGGCTTCCGGATGGTTGGGCTCGTTGGATTGCTCCTAGTGCTACGACATGGTGAACATGCCAAGCGAGCAGGGGTTATCCAAGGAATCGAACCCGTAGTATACAACAAAGTTGGCTAGGTGTCGCAAGTCAATTATTGCCCTAATTTGCAACTGTGTAATTCCGAAAGGCTCAATTACCCGGATACACACGCAGCATGCGGTACTACCAGCCCGCTGCAAATGTTGGCGTTCCGTTGCTCCGCGGAATATCCGGCTGTGGAATTATCGGTACGCGTGGGTTTTACATGCCAATTTCTTGAAGGAGTAGTCATCCCGGGCGATTGATCACGGTATCGCCATTGCGATTGACCAACCGCACGCAATCCTTATTCCGGTCCCTCCGCGCATCGCGCAACAAAAACGTTGCGCGGAGAACGTGGTTGCGTTCGGTGCGCCAACATCACAGGCATCATTCCTCGTGTTCACAATGGAATCCCTCCGCGTTGCCGCGATTTGCCGGCAATGCCGGGGGAGGGGACTGCATTGCCCTGCGCCACGGGATGTATGCCCGCGGCCTGTGTACGAGACAGGCGAGCGCCGGCGGTTTTGCCGGCCTGTTTTACCAGAACACACCGGGTGCCGGCACCCATCATTACCAACCAACAGGAGTGCATCATGATTCATCAATTGTTCCGACGGACGGCCGTTGCCGCAGTGGCAATGGTCCTTGGTCTGTGCGCTGCACAGGCTGTTTCGGCGCAGACATTTCAGTACACATTCGGGAGTAACACGTGCGGGCAGGGAGGCCTGTTCGGCACAACCCAGCTTGCCGGAGGCGGCTACATCCACGTAGGGGTATGGCGCGGCGCTACCGGGTGTGTTGCCTCCGATGCCTATGTAGTGCGTACCAACGCCAACGGCACGTTTAATTGGGCCGTCACGCTCGATCTTGGCGGCGATGACTCCGCCACCGACGTTACCGAATGCGCCAACGGCGATCTGGTGGTATGCGGTGTTACGCGCACGCCGGCGCTGTGCGGTGGCACACGCGACATGTTCTTCGTTCGGTTGAACAATGCCACCGGCGCGATCATCAGCTCACAGACATTTGGCACCACCGCCGATGACATTGCGTGGGATGTGGAGGAAGCCACCACGGGCGACGGCTTCAACAGCGCGGCCGGCGATATTCTGGTGGCCGGGTCCACAACCGACCAGTCCCCAACCGGCTCCACATTCCGCAACGGTGTGATCATGCGATTGCAGTCCACATTGGCGATGCGGTGGGGACGGCAGTACGGCACCGGGCCAACCACCAAGGATGATTACTTCTATTCGGTGGCCGAGGTTACCGTTGGCGTGCCCGCCAACACCGCGGGCGATGTCGTGGCGGTTGGCGCCACCAACAGTTTCGGTGTGGGCGGCCTGGATATCCTTGCTGTTCGCGTCGACGGGAACAGCGGCGCAATCGGCGCCGCGCCGCAGGGCGCAACAACGTTCGGGCTTGGTAAGAACGAGGCGGCCTATCGTGTGCGCGAACTTCGTACCGCCGGTGCGGGGTTCAATCCCGGCGACTTCATCATGTGCGGTTCCACCAACAGCCGTCCGTCGCCAAGCACCAGCTCGGAGGCGCTGCTGGTGCAGATGCAGCCAACCATCTGCAATCCGCAGCGCGGTGATTGCTGGTTTGGGGACAATGCCGCCGGCATCGATGTTGCCAACGACGTGCAGGAAGTGCGCAGCGCGGCCGGCGGGTTGCCACAGGGACGCATCGTGGTGGCCGGCAACACCCCGCTGAGCCCGGCCGGCACGGTCACCGGGGATAACATGTTTCTGAAGGAGTTTCAGGTTGGCGCGGCCGGGCTTCTGCTGGCCAACAATGGGACGGTATACGGCGGCACCGCGCGCGACTGGGCGTATTCCGTTGGCGTGTGCACGCGCGCGGTTGGCGCCGAAACCCCGGGCTACGTGGTGTGCGGGTTTGCCGAGAGCCCGAACCTTCTGCTTACTGGCGATCCGCGCGGCACGTATCTGGTGAAGACCCTGGTAAATCGTTCCAGCGGCTGCAACGAGAACGCGCTCAGCGTAACGCCGGCTGCGGCGAGCTTTCAGCAGACGTGCCCCACGATCGCTCATCTGCCGTTTGGTGTGAAGTGTGCGCCCACCTTCACGGTTGTGCACAACGATTGGAATAATCTCCTGTGCTTCGCGCCGTTCACGCGCAGGGAGCAGGGGGGCGGCAACGATGGCGTAAGCGGTGTGGAAGCGCCGATGCTGGGAGCCGATGCACGGTTCTTGCAGCTCTATCCCAACCCTGTTCGTTCCGGCAGCGCGCTCACACTATCCGGCCTCGCACCCGGGCAGGGCACTGTTTCCCTTACCGTGTACGACATGTCCGGCCGAACCGTGTATGCTCGCAGCGTGGCGGCCGCCCGCGAACTTCCAGTGAACACCGATGGATGGGCGCCGGGTTCGTACATGGTGGAGATCGTGGTTGGCGCCACACGTGCCGTGCACCAGATCGTGGTGACCGGCAAGTAATCCGTCGCGCCGCGATGCCGGCCGCGGTGTTGCGGTGCTGACCGATTGATGCCGACGTTCAGGGCCGCGCGGGCGCAAGTGCCGCGCGGCCCTGCTGTAATCGCCCGGCCCGAACCGGGATGGGCTGTACCCCTGGCGCCAGCCGCTTGCGCCGGTGTGACGGCGAGCACAGCGCGGTAATGCTGATGGCCGGGAGTGTGCGCCGGTATCCGCATTCGGCCGCGCTGAACGGAGTTTTCACCCGCCACGATCGTACGTTTTCGGTGATTGTATAATTTGCCGATCGCAACCACAGTGTTGTCGTGCTGCCACGCAAAACAACCTTGCGCGTTATCCTCGTGCACGAACCCGGATCAAGAACAATGCGGCTGACCATTCGTGGCAGTGCATATTGCATCGACCCCAATTCCAACGAAGTTGCATGTTCAGTCTGTTCAAGAAGAAAGCGCAGGAGTACCCAACCGAGCAGATCTGGACCGTTGCGTGGATGCAGAACGAGGGGGATCCGATGTCCGTGCGGCGCAACAGCTCGGCGGCGCTGTTGGCGCGCCACCCGGAGTATCGCCACAGGGTTGGGATTGCCGTGCCGATACATGCGCCCAATGCCGATGGTTTCCCCGAGGCCGCCGAAAGCGAACAACTGGATGTGCTTGAGAACCTTCTGCGCCAACGCCTGGAGCACAACCACGATGCGCTGCACGTGCTGACGATCACAACCGGGGCCATGCGCGAGTTCATTTTCTATTCGCGAAATCCCGCCGCGGCCCATGCAATCGTCAATGCGCTGTGTTCGGAGATCGCCACCCACGAGCTGCAATGCGATGTGGAGGATGATCCGAAGTGGGATGCGTACAAGGTGTTTGATTGACGGGGGTGATTGACGATGGCTGATTGTCCAGGAGCGCGCTATGTGGATGGAACGTGCACAACGCTATTGCCCTGATGTGCGGTCTGCTCCGCCAGCGTCCGAACTTGCGATCTCTGATGCTGAAGTCGTGCTGGGTGTTGCGTTCCCCGATGACCTGCGCACGTTGCTTGCCCAAACGGATGGGCTTGCCGACGAGTTCGGCAGTGGTATCCTGCCCGTGGCTCGAATCGTGGAGATCAACTTGGAAATGCGATCGCGATTCGATTCCGGAGATCTCTACATGCCCTTTGCCAATCTTCTTCTTATTGCCGACGCAGGGAATGGCGATCTGTTCGCGTACGCTATTCAAGGCGATGGGCGCATTCATCGTCCGGACCTATTCCGCTGGGATCACGAATCCGACAGCAGGCAATGGGTGCGCGGATCGCTTGCGGAGTTCGTGGACGGATGGTTTTCCGGCGAATTATCGGAATGAACAACGTTATGCACGAGGCAATCCCCCCTGAACAGCCGATACTCGACGCGGCGTTCGCGTTGGCAACGCAGGCCGTGGGGCCGCTGAGCCACGCGCATGCGAAACGCCGGCTTGCGGAAATGTTCGAAGCCGCAACTCCCGGCACCCTGCATGCCCTGTATCTTCGTGCGCTTGGCCTTCTCGAGCGGTGTTACGAGGCAGGCGATGCTATTCGCAACGCCGTTTCCACAACGGATGAGGCGGCCGACATGCTGCGCCAGCGCTGCCCTGGTTTTTCGCCGGAGGCATATCGAAGCGCGGTAGCATGGGGGCTGTACGTATCGCGCTGAACGTGTGCGGGATATTGGATTACGAATCGGTGGCAGGTTATCACCCAATGAACAGGACATCATGAACGCAATTGTCGCCGAAGGATTGGCGAAGGTCTATAAATCACGAGCCGGCCAGGTGCACGCGCTGGCCGGGTTGGATCTTACCGTTGCCCAGGGCACGGTGCTGGGGCTGCTGGGCCCCAACGGAGCGGGCAAAACTACCACGGTGCGCATCCTGTCAACGCTGCTGCAACCCGATGCCGGGCATGCAACGGTGGGCGGCTTCGACGTGGTGCGCCAGGCACAGCAGGTGCGTTCGGTGATTGGCCTGTCGGGCCAGTACGCCGCGGTGGACGAGAACCTGACCGGCCACGAAAACCTCGTGCTGTTCGGGCGGTTGCATCATCTGTCGAAGGCCGATGCCGTGCGGCGTGCCGGCGAACTGCTGGAGCAGTTCGGGCTTGCCGATGCGGCCTCCCGCGTGGCGAAATCCTATTCGGGCGGCATGCGCCGGCGATTGGATCTGGCCTGCGCGCTCACAGGGCAGCCTCGCGTGTTGTTTCTGGATGAACCCACCACCGGCCTGGACCCACGCAGCCGTATCGCCATGTGGGAGGCCATCCGCGAACGCGTGCGGCAGGGCGCAACGGTGTTGTTGACAACGCAGTATCTGGAGGAGGCCGACGAGCTTGCCGACCGCATTGCCGTTGTGGATACGGGGCGTATCATCGCCGGTGGTACCGCCGACGAGCTGAAGGCCCGGATTGGCGGCGAGCGAATCGAGGTGGTGGTGCGCTCCGCCGGCGACATCGCGCGTGCGGCCGAGCTGCTGGCGCGCGACTGCGAGGGTGAAAGCACGATCGACGAACGCGCGCGCCGCCTTACTATACCGGCCAGGGGCGGGGCCGGGCGCCTGGTGCAGGTGGTGCGCGATCTGGACGCGGCCGCGATCGGCATCGACGACATCGGCCTGCGACGGCCGACGCTGGACGACGTGTTCCTGGCGCTTACCGGCCATGCGGCCGTTGATGCCGACACCCCGGAGAATGCCGGCTTGCCGGCCGATGATGCAAACCCGGATGCACGGAGGGAGAAATAATGGCGGGTGGTATTCAACAAGCGGTTGGCGACGGCCTGGTTGTGGCCTGGCGCAACCTTAAGCGGGTCCCCAGGATCCCGGAGCTGGCGATCTTCGCCGTAGTGCAGTCCATCACGTTCGTGCTGCTGTTCGCGTTTGTGTTCGGTGGCGCAATCCCGCTGCCGGGCGGCGGATCGTACCGCGAATTTCTGATGCCCGGCATTTTTGTGCAGACAGTGTTCTTCGCAAGCGTCACCACGGCCGTTGGCATGACCGACGATGTTCACAAGGGCATCCTGGATCGCTTCCGTTCCCTGCCCATGGCGCGCTCGGCCGTGCTGAGCGGGCGTGCCACCTCCGACCTGGTGTACAACGCCGGCATCATGGTGGTGCTGATGGTCTCCGGTCTGGTTGTTGGCTGGCGCGTGCATGCGGGCGTTCCGGAGTTCCTGGCCGGCGTGGGGTTGATGCTGCTGGTTACGTTCGTGATGTCGTGGATCGGTGTCTGGGTGGGATTGAAGGTGCCAAGCGTGGAGGTTGCCAATCAGGTGGGCTTCACCTTCATCTTCCCGCTGACCTTTCTCTCCAACATCTTCGTGCCGCCGTCAACCCTGCCGGATTGGCTTCAGCCGGTGGCGGAGTGGAACCCGGCAAGCACGCTGACCGCCGCGATACGCGAGCTGTGGGGCAATCCCAACCCGTATGTGGGGCAGGGGCTTCCGGCCGAGCACCCGATTCTGGTGACGCTGGTGTGGGCGGCCGTGCTGCTTGCCGTGTTCGTGCCGCTGGGTGTGCGGCGATACCGTTCCATGAGCCGCTGATTCACCGTACCGCGCCCGCGTGCCGGGCCAGGTGATGCTTCCGTTGTGATATCACAATGCCGCCCCAGGCAGATGGGGCGGCATTGTGCGTTCTGCCCCGCTTCCGGTTACCGCCCGCCACCTCACCCGCAATTCCCCTGCATCTTTTTCTTCCGGTGCCCTTGACTTCCGTTGCCGCGCAACTGTATTTTGCCGCCCGGTTAATTAACCGATTGGTTTACTACGATGATGACAGACCAACTCAGCCTGACCTTCGCGGCCCTTGCCGACCCCACCCGGCGCGCGATCCTGGCGCGCCTGGCCACCGGCGAGCGTTCGGTAACCGAACTCGCGGCCCCGTTCCACATGTCGCTCCCGGCGGTAACCAAGCACCTGAAGGTGCTGGAACGCGCCGGGCTGATAACGCGTGGGCGCGAGGCACAGTGGCGCCCATGCCGCCTGGCGCCAACCCCGTTGCGCGATGTTTCCAACTGGCTGGATCAGTACCGCCGGTTCTGGGAGGAAAGCATCGACAGGTTGGAGATATACCTGCGCGAACTGCAGGCCAAGGGGACGGGCGCCGAACCGGCCGCCACACAGGCCGCGCCGGCAACCGCCGATCTGCCCGGGCCCGCGGTGGCGCCATCCAGACCTGCCGCGAAGCGTGCCAAGAAATCCGCCGGCAAGTCGCCGGCAACGGCGGGCGCTGCATCGGTACCCAAGGTCCCGCGCAAGCAGCCGACGAAGGCCGGATCAACAACGGTCGCATCCCCAACGCCTGCCGCCACTGGGCGCGCGAAATCCTCCTCCAGGAATTCGCCGCCGGCGGCGGCCGGGGAGCCCAGGCCCGCGCCGCGCAAACGCGGACCACGCAGGCCGTAGCGTCCGCACCCTGGCATTGGTGTTGCCCTGCCGCGCATTCCTCTGTGCAAGGCCTTCGCGCGCTGCGTGTATCTCCGCCGGCCATGTGGTCGGCATCCCGACCCAAATACAGAATAATTGAACAGGAGTATCGAGGTGGACATGGAAAAGGACGGCATGGCGCTGGCCGAACGCGAGATCGTGATTACGCGCATGATCGACGCGCCGCGCGAGCTGGTATTCATGACCTGGACTACGCCCGAACATGTGGACCGTTGGTGGGGGCCGAACGGCTTTACCACGGTCACCGATGAGATGGATGTACGCCCCGGCGGCGTGTGGCGCTATATGATGCACGGTCCCGACGGGGTGGACTATCCCAACTGGATTGCCTATAGCGAGGTGGTGCCGCCCAGGCGGCTGGTGTACGCGCATGGTGGCGGCGATAGCCCCGAACCAAGTTTCCACGTGACGGTAACGTTCGAGGACGTTGGCGGGAAAACCGAATTGACGATGCACTCGGTATTCCCAACGGCCGAGGCCCGCAACTACGTGGTGGAACACTACGGCGCTATCGAAGGCGGCAAGCAGACGTTGGCACGCCTGGCCGAACACGTCGCGATGCTGCAAGGCATGGCCCGGTAATCAACACGATGCCGGTCGCGGAAGTTGGCGCCGCGATCGGCTGCAACCGCGCGCCAACATTCTGTAATTCCCATTTCCAGCAACAACAGGGCAACGCGAATCATGGCCGAGACTCTTGGTTCAACGATGACAATCACGCTTCCAACCGATCGCGAGATTGTCCTGACACGTCAGTTCGACGCGCCGCGCACGCTGGTGTTCGAGGCGATGACCAAACCCGAACACGTGCGGCACTGGTGGGGGCCGGGTTGCATGACCATGCTCCACATGGAGATGGATGTGCGCCCAGGGGGAAGTTATCGCTTCGTGCAGCGTGGCCCGGATGGCGGCGAGCACGCGTTCAACGGCGTGTTTCAGGAAATCGCCGCACCGGAGCGGCTGGTGTACACCTTCGTGTACGAACCGTTCCCGAACGATGGCGCGGTGATCACAATTACGCTGCAGGAAATGGCGGGGCGCACGCTGATGACCGAAACCATACTGCACAAAACACGCGAAGCGCGCGATGGGCATTTCAACTCGGGCATGTCGGCCGGCGCCAGCGAATCCATGGATCGCCTGGAAGCCCTGCTGGCAACGCTTGGCTGAATTACGAAGCGCGAATCCGGAATTACTGGATTCCGAATTCTCAACATTGAATTCTCAATTCTGAATTTCCAGCGCGTGCCTCAAGGCTCTTCTCCTGCAACACGAAAACCCCATGAATACTGTACCGGACGGCTTCTCGGTGGTTGCCGAGGATAACGTGATTGTTATCAAGCGCGTGCTCGACGCGCCGCGCGAACTGGTGTTCAAGATCTGGACCGACCCGGAGCACGTTGCACGATGGTGGGGACCCCAGGGTTTTACCTGCGGCGACTGCTTCATCGATCTGCGCGCCGGCGGGCAGTTCTCGCTGCAGATGCGGGCGCCCGACGGCATGACATATCC
>CBHYLN010000188.1:0-8510 GCA_966128725.1 uncultured bacterium
CGGGCAGTTGTATTGCTACAATCGCAACGGCGGCAACTGGTTCGGTGTGGCGTCCAACGCGATCAAGCTGAAAACCTGGACCCATCTGGCCTTCGTGTACGACGGCACCCAGCCCGACAACGCGCGCCGCATGCGGCTGTACGTGAACGGTGCGCCGGCCGGCCTGGCGTTTACCGGCGTGATCGCGGCAACTGCCCCGGTGACGAACGAGTCGTTCACGCTTTCGGAAATCTCGCACGGCGCCGCGGCGCTGAAGGGCGCGTTCGACGAGGTTCGCGTGTTCGGCGCCGCGCTGGACTCCGCAACCATCCGGGCGTGGTGGGCAGGCTCCGGCCCGATGAACACACATCCGTACCTGGCGTCGCTTCTTGCACACTACTCCATGGAGGGTGATACCGGCGGCACGCTGCACAACAGGGCCGGCGGGCTGCACAACGGTACGCTGGTTGGCGCCCCGCAATGGCGAACCTCGCACGGCAGCGAGCTTCTGGCCGGGCAGCGCGCGCTTGCCACAACCCCGAACATCGGCCTGCTGAAGGGCTCGTATACGGTGGCGCGCGATACATCGGTGGCCACCAACCGTGTTGCCAACGAGCCGGTTACCGTGCAGACCTACGAGATTCGCGATCGCCGGCCGGTGCTCACGAACGTGGAGTACGTGTGGCCCAGCGGCTACTCCTACACGTACAACGAGGCGGGCGCGGCAGTTGATTCGGTTGCCGTGCCGCCAACCGAGGTGCTGCACAACCGCAAGCTGCGGTATTACGGCGCCCCGTTCGAGGTGTACGACCAGATCGAGATCGGGCGCTATATCACGCCGTACGGCATCAATCTGGATCTGGGGCCGAACGGCTTCACGTGGATCTACGATGTAACCGACTACGCCCCGCTGCTGCGCGACAGCGTGGACTTCACCAGCGGCAGCAACAGCGAGTTGGCGGATGTCCGCTTCGCGTTCATCAAGGGCGATCCGCCCCGCCGCGTTCTGGCGATCGACACGATCTGGGGGTGGACGTACGACCGGTCCTACCGCGATATCGCGGCCGACAGGGTGTTCTCCGCGCGCACGTTGAAGCTGGGCCCGGATACGCGCCAGGCCATGGTGCGCACGCGCCTTACCGGCCACGGCCACAACAGCAACGATGGCTCGTATCCGCATTGCTGCGAGTGGAAGGACAACACCCACTACCTGCTGCTGAACGGCCAGCAGGCATACACGTGGCATGTGTTCCAGTATGATGACTGCGCGCTGAACCCGGTGTATCCGCAGGGGGGCACGTGGCCCGGATCGCGCGAAGGGTGGTGCCCGGGCGATCGCGTGAAGGATCACGACTTCGAGATTACCGACTGGGTGCGGGGCGATTCGGTGACGGTGGATTACGATATCACCGATGTCCCGACCGATAACCTGGGCATGGGCAACGGGGTGTATCTCTCCACGTTCCAGTTGTTCCAGTACGGCGAGCCCACGCACCCGGTGGATGCCGAGGTGTACGACGTGCTTGCCCCAACCGACGTGGGGTATTATTCGCGCAAGAACCCGATGTGCGGCAGCCCGCGCGTGATCGTGCGCAACAACGGCGCGGCGCCGATTACCGCGCTGGAGTTCAACTACGGCGTGTCCGGCGGAACGCAGGAACACTATTCTTGGAGCGGCAGCATCAAGCCGAATGTGTTTGATACGGTGCAGCTTCCGGTGTCGGGCAATCCGTTCTGGCTGGGCGACGCGCAACACCGGTTCACGGTGCGTGTAAGCAGCCCCAACGGCCAGGCCGATCAGTATGCGGCAAACGATTCGATGGTCACGACGTACCGTGCGCCGGATCTGTACGGCGACCAGTTGGTGCTGTGGTACCGTACCAACAAGCGGCCGGAGGATTTCACGCTGGAGATTCGCGACGCGTCCGGCAACCTGGTGTTCCAGAAAACCAACGCCGCGGCCGAGACGCTGTATCGCGACACGCTGAGCCTTGCGCCGGGCTGTTACTCGATGGAGCTTGTGGATCGTAATCTGCTGGGGCTTTCCTACTGGGCCTATGCCGAGCAGGGCAGCGGCTACCTGCGGCTGTACAACACCTCCGGGAAGCAGTTGAAGGCGTTCAACCCGGATTGCGGCGCCGGCACGTTCTACAGCTTCTCGGTTGGCAATGTGGGGCGCGTGGATGACCCCGCCGTGGACAATGTTCTGGCGCTGTTCCCGAATCCTGCGGCCGAGCGCGTTACCGTGGTGCTCGACGAGTTCCCCATTGGCGCAGCCCGGCTCGAGCTGTACAACGTGCGCGGCGAGCTTGTGAAACGCCAGGATGTTACCATCGGCGATCGTTTCAGCCTCAGCGTGGATACGCGTGACCTGGCGGCGGGCTCCTACCTGGTGCGCGTGGTTGGCGCGGGTCGATCGCTGCAGAAGCGGTTCGTGAAGAAGTAGCCCGGGCCGGGGCGGCCGGCTGCGCAGGACGGATGCGGCGCTGCCCGGCTCGGCATGGTGATGTGATACTCGAGATGGCGCGGATGTGGCCGGGATTGGCTGCCTTCGCGCCATCGCCGTTCAGTGGCGTGCCCTGTGGGGGCGGCGTGCCGGCCGTGGCGTTCGTGGGACCGTGATATCAGCCCAGATCGCCGGCGGTGCCGTGGTCCAGGCGCTCCACGTCCTGCTGGATACGGCGGCCACGCTCCTGCACGGCGGCCTGCTGCACCGCCAGGCAGAATCCTTCGGCCGCCTCGCGGTCGCCACGCCGGATGGCCATCGTCACCGTCCCCATGCGGGCTTCGGGAAGTGATTCGATGATGTGTTGCGAGCGCGTGCGCAGCGTGATGCGGTTGCTGAATCCAAGCATCTTCTTCTGGTACGTCAGCGACTGGATCTCGGCAAAGGGGACGGTGATCCGTTTGGATGCGGACTTCAACAGGCCGGAGATGGTGTCGGCGATGCGGTACTCGATGACAAGCGCATCGCTGTTGCACGACAGCAGGCCCTGCGTTTCCGAAAGCCCGAAATGTGTGTCGTTATCGATCGTGAACGGTACGGGGTCGAGATGCTGGAGCATGATCGGCTGTTCATTGGTCCGGGATCGCCTTGGTTGCGCGGCGCGTTGCGCGCGCCTGCCCGGCGAATATACGCCGAGGTACCGTTGCCGTGTGATGGCGCGGCTGGTGGTGTGATGGCGGCGTTGGGCTGTGTGACGAACGAAGGGAACCTGCCGTGCCGCTGCCCTGCGAACCCGCGCCCGGCGGGGCGGAAATGCAACGATCACGGCCGTTGTTGGCGGCCGTGATCGTTATCGTTCGCATATGCCCGAAATCCCGCCAGGCCGTTGTTGAACGGGCTGACGAACCTGGGGCATTTCAACAGGCTGTTAGTGCGGCTTGCTCGAATGCCCGGACAGCGTGGGCGCGGAGGTTGTTGACGTTGCCGACGGCGTCACCGGTGCGATGGGCGACTGCGGCGTGGCCGTGGTCGGCGTTGTGGTCAACGGCTTCATCGCGCCGGAGATCGTGATCTCCAGCACCGGGATTTCCGTGCTCGACGTCTTGATCTTCAACGTTGCGTGCGGCGGATTCACGGCCTCCTTCGGCGTGGCGAAGGCGTTGAACGCGAATTCCTCGCCCGGCTTCAGCGTGCGCGGCGAGGTCATCTCCAAGCGGAGCCCAACGTTGCTACCGTCGGCAATCTCCGGTACCTGGAACGTGATGGCCGCGTCGCTGGTGTTCTTGATCGTGATCGGCGAAGCCGCTGCCTCAACCCCGACTTCCGCGTTGGAGATCAGCATGTACTGCATCGGCGAGCAGGTGATGGCGCGCTTTACGTTCGCCTTCAGGTTCAGCGTCTCGGTTGGCGTTGTGGGATCGTTCGACGTGATCTTGATGTACTTCTCCACGGGGCCGGATCGCGTGGTGACATCCAATGTGATGTTGATCGTGCCAACATCGCCCGGGGCCAGCAGGTTCTTGTCGATCGGCGCGGCGGTGCATCCGCATCCAGGGCGCACCTCGGTGATCTTCAGCTCCTCGCTGCCCGTGTTCTTCACCTGCACGGCCGCGGTCAGCTTGCCCGGTGGGACCACGCCCCAATCGTACGTGTTGCCGCCCACGATTTCCAACTTTGGCTGCGCAAGGGCAATGGTGCCGCCAACCGTAACGATGGCCGCGCAGGCCATCACCGTCCTGAGGATTCCGTTCATCTTCATTGTATCTGCCTCGAATAGGTTGAATTGTTGCTGTAGATACCGTTTGCCGCGGTTGGTGCCGCGCGGCGACATATCGTAAGTGCGCGAACCGGCCGAAACGTTACATCGGGTGTTTCACGGGGTGCTCCATGCCAAATGTGCCCCGGCGGCAGGTGATATCAGGTGCTACCGGCGCACAACACACCGTTCCTGCAGGGCCGTGCTGTATATCGGGGTATACAGGTGCGTAATGGGTATGAGTGATGTGGTATGCGCGGCTCGGGAAGTCATCGTGGATGCGGTGCAGGAATTCACCGCAAAGGGCGCAAAGGCGCGCGAAGGAATTCCGCATTTCGCATTCCTCATTCCGCCGTGCTGTATATCGGGGTATACAGGTGCGGTTGCAAACGGCCCCAACGGAATATGTATTCCATCGGGGCCGTCTGTTGCAACCGGCATTGCAGGCAACGCGCCTACCGTGATATCACAAGCGTGCGCGCCATCCGTGTGCCGTTGGCGATCAGCTCGTACAGGTAGGTGCCCGATGGGAGGCCGCTCAGGTTGCACGTCACGGCGTGCTCGCCGGGTTCGTACCTGCCGGCGGCCAATGTCCGCAGCTCCCTGCCGGCGATGTCGGCCAGCACCAGCCGCACGTTGCACGCCGTTGCCAACGTGAACGCGATCGAGGTTTCCTGCCGGGCCGGGTTTGGCGTGTTTGCCCCAAGCCACATTCCACCGCGCTCCCCGGCGGATGGCTCCACGCCCAGTGTGCTGGAACGTTGCACAACAAAACGCACAGCGCCGTCCGGCTCGGCCGTATCGCGGGAGACTCCGTATTGCTCCAGATCAACCATGAACGTTGCCGTGTCCGAAGGCGGCTGCGTGTTGTATATAAACCCAATCGTCACCGGGGCAACCTCGCCGGAATCAAGCCGCAGGCCGCCGATCCATCCACCATTGCGGGCCAATTGAACCGTGTGGGCCTTGTCGTTCGATGCGGCGACCGTTCCCTTCCTTCCGGCGCTGTCCCAGCGGTCGTACAACGCCCCCTTCAGCTCCAGCGTTACGGTGCCGACGTCGAAGAACGTGTGCCCATTATCGTTCGCCGGCGAGGTGACCACCAGCCGGGCATCGGCCGCGGATGTTCGAGAGCCGCGTACAAGAACCCCGAACCTCCATGGCTGCTCGTCGTTGTTCACAACGGAGACGTTCCGCCACGCGACGCGGTTGTTATTGCGTGTGTTGGCGCCTACCGACTCCGTTTCCGGAAACGTCATTGGGCACAACGTCTCCGGTTGCGTCACCAGGCGCGCCAACAGGCAGAAGTGATGCTGCTCCTGTTCCGTGAAACAGCGGCTGAAGCTGGAGGGGCTGGGCGGGGTCCAGGCAAATGGGCCTGCTGTAATGGTTCCTCCGGCCGGCACCGTTACTGGAATTGCAGACGCCACTTCGCCGCTGGCGATGGTGCCGCACACCGGGCCGTTGCCGTTGGTCCAGTCCTTCGGCCAGTCCATGTGGGTTGATGCCTTTGCCCAGTTGAGATGAAGTATTGCCGTGCCGTCCGCGGTGTCGCGATTGCGGACGGTGACGTACACGTAATTCGTCTCGCCGGCTATCGGGTTCTGATGCACGATGCCGCCGTCCGCCGCGTTCCTGATCCATATATCCGGGCTTGCCCAGAGCACCGGTCCTGCCTCAACGTCGGGTTCGTTCCCGATATCGAGATCATTGTCCCGCATCCAGAGCTTCGGGCATCGGCGGCGGTCGAAGTTCAGGAAGTCACGTCTCAGAACGTCGCCTGCTCCCAGCTTCACCGCATGTATGCCCCGGCCGCCCGGCGCGGTCTGCGCCCAGCCCGGTTGTGCTGTTTCAGCAATCGTGTAGTCGCCGGGTGGCAGGTTGCCGAAGTAATAATTGCCGGCGGCATCGGTGCGTGTTGTGTGGTTGCTGGGTTCCAGCGTGATCTGCCAGCCTTCAAGCCCGGGCTCGGCATTCCGTTGGTCTATCGTGTTGTCGTCGCGTCCGTTGCCGTTCAGGTCGTTGATCTTCCTGCCGGTGATCCAGCCCGTTGAATCGCAACAGGCCGGCTTGCGCAGCGCGCCGTCATCAGCCGTAACAACACCGCGCACGTTCATGCCGCATGGGCCGCCATTGTTGTATACCTGTACCGTCAGACAGTTGACGCCGCCCGCCAGATACGGCGCCAGATCGATATGCGCCGGCGGGGCCTTGAATCCATAGGTAGCAATGGTCTGGCCGATAAGCGTGCCGTTGAGAAACACACGCGCCTCGTTGTCGGCCAGTACGTCGAGTATCATCCTGGTTGCCTGTGTTGGTTGCGCAACGCAGAAACAGGTCTGGAATGTATAGGTGCCTTCCTTGGACATCCTGACATCCGGATACCCGCTTATCCAGGTGCTGTTCGCCAGCGGACCGGCCCATCCCGGGTAGGGGTCCGCGGCCACGGCCGGACGCGGCTCGGTGCTGGTTGGGTCAGGGTCGGCAATCACCGTCCACGCGCTGCCGGCAGCACCAATCGGGACTGTCCCGCCGGTTCGATAATCCCATCCCGTGTTCAGCGTAAGCGTATCGGTTGCGCATGGGTCCGGCCGGCCCGTGCAACATCCCGGCTTGCGCAGCACGCCGTTGTCGGCGGTGATGAATCCGCTCACGTTCAGGCCGCTCGGGCCGCTTTGGTTGTGAACCTGCACCACCAGGCAGTTGACGCCGCCAACCAGATACGGCGCCAGATCGAGATGTGTTGGCGGGGCCTTGAATCCATAGGTAGCGATGGTCTGGCCCACAAGCATGCCGTTGAGAAACACACGCGCATCGTTGTCGGCCAGGATGTCGAGGATCAGGTGTGAAACCTGCTCGGGGCGTTGCACGCAGAAACATGTCTGGAAACTGTAGTCGCCAACCAATGCCGAATAGATGCTGGGATATCCGCTTATCCATGTGCTGTTCGCCAGCGGTCCGGCCCAACCTGCGATGGATTCCACAACCACGGCCGGGCGCGGCTCAACGGTGGTCGGGTCAGGGTCGGCGGTGATCGTCCAATCGCTGTTGAGCGATCCAACAGCGATGGTTCCGCCGGTTCGATAATCCCATCCGGTGCTCAGCCTGAGCGTATCGGCCGCGCATGGGTTCGGCTGGCCCGTGCAACATCCCGGCTTGCGCAGCACCCCGTTGTTGGCGGTAACAATGCCGCCCACGTTCAGGCCACATGGGCCGCCGTAGTTGCTCACCTGTATCACCAGGCAATTGACGCCGCCAACCAGATACGGCGCCAGATCGAGATGTGTTGGCGGGGCCGAGAAGCCCCATGTTGGCGGTGTCTGCCCAACAAGATTGCCGTTGAGAAACACGCGCGCGCCGTCGTCGGCCAGAACGTCGAGTACCATGTGTGAGATTTGCGTGGGGCGCTGTACGCAGAAACATGTCTGAAAACTGTAGTCGCCTGCCGCCGATGCATTGATGTCGGGATATCCGTTGATCCACATGCTGTTCGCCAGCGGTCCGGCCCACAACGGGTGTGGCGTTACAACCACGGCCGGGCGCGGCTCAGCGGTGGTTGGGTCAGGGTCGGCAATCACCGTCCACGCGCTGTTAAGCGAGCCAACGGGGATCGTTCTGCCCGATGCATCATCCCATCCGGTGTTCAGCGTAAGCGTGTCGGTTGCGCATGGGTCAACGGGGCGCGGGGCGTCGACGATGATCGTATCGCGTAAGAACGCATCACTTCTTCCAAGCGAATCGTATCCGGTGAACACGATCGTGATGGCACGATATGCGCTGTCGCTCAGGAAACATGCCTCAACATCGGCCGATGGATTCAGGCCCAGGGACGTTGCGGTTCTCCAGGTGATGGCGGTTGCGTTCCATGTTGGTGCCGGCGTGCTCCAACCGATGTTTGATGCGCTGGCCACCGTGATGCCGGGCGTTGTGATGCCGGCCACAATCCTCGTGACGGCGCCCGGCCTGCTGTTGAGCAGGCTTACATGGAACCGCCAGCAGTTTGTGTTGCCGCTGCCGCGGGCAGTAACGTGCAGTTCGGTCCCGTCCTGCGGTTGCGCGATCGCCTGCGCCGAAGCACACGCGACAATTGTTGCCAGAAGAATACCCCACCACCGCGATCGCGGTGCGCGAGCCTGTGTTCGTGGATTCATGATTCAATACTCCATTGATGGATATGATGAAACAAAGGGGAGTGGATAGTTCATTGGAAGCCGGCCCGTTGGCCATCCGGCGTGCAGGATGCACGGGACAGTTTTACACCGCACTGCACGCAGTACTGTATGTTCCTAAATTATTTCGCGACGTTCCTAAATTATTTCGCGAAACTTT
>CBHYLN010000189.1:0-8460 GCA_966128725.1 uncultured bacterium
CAATCGTGGCAACGTTGAAGTCAGGGGCAGCGCAACAACTGACGAAGGCGCTCGGGTGGTTCGCAACCAAGCTCGCGACGGTAGGCGGCGGCACAGCGTTCGGCAAGCGCGGGAAGCTCCGCACCACGATGCAGCCCACGCAGCGCCGCGGCTGTGATGGCATATCCCTCGTGGCCTGTGGCATCGGCGGCCAGAATGCGACGTCCGGCATCGAGCGCGGCCCCGAACCGCAGGTTGGCCACAGCATCACGGCCGACAAACTCAAGCGCTTCCAGAAGCATGTCCTTCAGCAACTCGCGCTCGCTTGCCGTCCAATCGGCATACAGGTCCTCCTTCAGCAGATCATCACCGTACAGCTCGATGGCGCACTCGTATGCACGGCATCGGGGCTCGCCATGCGCGGCATGGCGGGCCTGTTCGATGCAGGCACGAAAGCGGACGATGTCGATATCGGCATCGGGGCCAAGGTCGAGCACGTATGTGCGGTTGACGGCGGCAATCGTGGCCGATCGTGCATGCGGACGACGGGCGGGCTCCAGCACGCGACGCAGATGCGACACCGCATTCATGGCCAACAGCTCGGCATTGGCGCCTGCTGAACCGTTCCACAGCAACTCGATGATTTCGTCGATGGCAACCTGCCGGCGATACCGCACCAGCAGCAGCTTGAACAGATCGCGCGCCCGTTTACGGCCCCACGCGGAGGGGGCAATCTCGGTATCGCCCACCCACAGGCGCAGCGATCCCAGCGCAACCACACGGTACGATGGTGCCTGGATGGTTGTGCCACAGGCGTTGTTGGCCAACCGTGTGCTGGCCAGGCCAACGCGGGCGCCCACGGTTGTGTTGCCATGTTCCGAACCAACGCCCTGTGCATCGGGCCGCAGCAGTCGCAGCCGATGATCGAGCTCCTGGCTGGCAAGGGATGCCACTGCCGCAAGCTCGCTTTCGTCCAGCTTCGCGGCACGCCCTTCGGCCACACGCTGGGCGCGTTCGAACTCCGCCACGCGACGCCGAATGCGCCGGGCGGCCCCGGGAGCAATCAATTGCCGGGCAGCATTTGGGTATTGGCGGTGCGGGCGCGGTGCATGCTCGGCGTGGACGACGGCTCGGCAGGCGGCCTCCAACAACGGCAGCAGTTGAGCACAGCGTTGATGGTGTCCGTTTCGTTCGGCCACGGCGTATGCCCGCCCCAGCAGGCTCAGGGCTTCGGCCGGGCAGGCATCCCGTTCGGCAACCCCGGCCAACAATTCCAGAATGCAACTTTCAAGCTCAAGCGAACCGGTTCGTTGCGCAAGCTCCAATGCTCGGTGAAGATGCGAACGGGCCTGGCCCAGATCCCCCTGTTGCAGATGAAGCCGGCCCAACGCATTCAGCATGATGATCTCACCGTACCGATCGGCCATGCGCAGTGCACTGTGCAGCCCCGTCACCGCATGGATGAACGCGGCGGAGTGTTGGCCTATCCCCATGTAATGCGCCACCAGGTAATCGGTTATCAGCACTTCCAACCGGTCATCGTTGCTGGCACACGCAAGACCCAGCCCTTTTTGATGCCACTGCGCCGCTGTAGCGGCATCACCAAGCGCCTCGTACAGCTCGCCCAGATTGCACATCACAGTCGCGATTCCGTGGCTGTCGGCCAAGGTCTCGGCCAGTCTCAGCGCACGGATCTGCGCATCCAGCGCCACATCGTAGCGGCCCATCGATCGCGCACAGATGGCAATGCTGTTCAAGGAGATGCGCATGGCATGCCGGTCGCCCAACCGCTCCAATACCCGGAAGTTGCGGCGCTCGGCCCGCAGTACTTCCGGAAGGTTGCCAACGGCAATCTCCGACGAGGTGAGATTGCAGCGAATGTGCGCTATCAACGATTGGTTGCGCGTTGCCCCGGCAAGCTCCAGCGCCAGGCGATGGCATTCGGAGGCCTGCACCCACTCGCAGCAGATGAAGTGGCAGATGCCAAGCCCCATCACCGCACGGGCCTCAGCTTCGGGATGTGCCGATTCGGAGGCAATTGCCCGTGCCCGCGCAAGCAATGCTCGGGCCAGTTGGATGTCCCGTTGGTCAGCGGCGACCGCGCCCAATCCGGTAAATGCTTCGGACTCCACCCCCCGCAATCCCAGCAACGACGCCACACGCACCGCACCGATCAGCGCACGGCGCGCTTCGGCGTAATGCCGCAGGCGACGATGCGATATGCCGGCGGTCAGCAGCGCGCAGGCCAGCTCGGGCGGGCGCTCGTGCTCGGCGAACATCGCGCAGGCCTGCTCGGCCACACGCAGCGCCGCGTGCCAACGGCCGCGAACATTCTGGGCCTGGGCAATCAGGCACAGCGCGCGCGCAACGTGGCGTGCCTCCCCAACTTCGCGCGCAAAAACAAGCGCGGCGTTGGCGGCGCGCACGGCCCCGCCGGGATCGCAGCCCAGCAACCGCTCGGCCCGTTCCAGAAGGTGTTGCAGCTTGGTGGGCATGGTTACGTCGGCAACCGTGGCAGGGCCAGCCATGGCATCGAGTAGCCGGCATTCGGCCGCGGATCGTCCGTCGGGAACGCATCGCCCATCGGGAGGAATTGGATCCATGGGCACGGGCTCACCGGGCGCATGGTCGGCACCGGCCACCTGCGGAGTGCTGGCAACAGAACGTTGTTGACATCGTGAATCGTGGTGCGAAACGTGCGAGCGCCGGCTCATACGAGTACGTCCAGGGTGATTGAGTTCGGGGATTGTGGATCGGCATCACCGTAACCGCAACAAGCCGGCGGGGGAGATTACGGTGCACACGGTGGTTGGCCGGGTTCGGGGAACACTCCCGGCCTCCCTGCTGCGCCTGCCATGCTATGTGGTGCAGGCCGCAACATGCGGCGGCATCAGCGAAGCACGGGAGCGCCGGACCCACGCCCGATCTGCTCGAAGTACTTCTGGATCATGTATTCATAATCCTTGGTGTAGCCCTGCTCGCGGGTGTTCAGCAGATCGCGGCGCATGCGTTCGGCGGCATCCGCGTCGTCGAACTTCAGGCTCCCCGGCCCTTCGCGCACAACATCCTGGCCCGGCTTCGACTCGCGCTTCTGCTCGAAATCGCGCTCGCGCTGCGAACGCGCCGCATCAAGCAACCGGCTCAGGATACGCTGCTGGCGCTGGATGGTCTCCGGCGAGATCTGGCCGGACTTCATATCGCTCAACACCTCGTCGATCTCCTTGGCGGCCCGCTCAAGGTCGCCCAACATGTTCTTGCGGGTGCCGCCCTGTTCGCGGGCTTCCTTGTTCAGTTCGTCCAGCGACTTCTTCACTTCCTCCTGCTGGCGGGCAAGACGCCCGGAGCCCTGGCCGTTCTGCCCACCCTGCTCCTGATTGCCACCATCGCCGCCTTGGCCGTCGCGACCGTTCTTCTTGCCGGCGCCGTTCTTCTGGCGCCCGTTCTCCCCTTCGCTTCCCTCACCTTCGCCCTCCTTGCCCTGGCCTTGCTGGCCACCCTGACCCTGCTGGCCGCCCTGGCCCTGCTGCTGCCCCTGGCCCTGTTGGCCCTGCCCCTGCTGTTGCCCTTGCTGCCCCTGGCCCTGTTGCTGGCCCATCGCCTGATTTATCATCTGCTGCTGTGCGGCCATCTGCTGCAGGCGCTGCTGCATCGAGCCCATTCCCATACCCATGCCGGCGCCCTGCCCGTTCCCTTCGTTCTGCATCTGGCCAATCGCCTGGCTCATCATCTTGGCGGCATTGTTCATCGAGCCCATGGCGCCGCCTTCCTGCTGCGAGGCCCCGGCGCCATCGCGCTTTTCCAGCGAGCCTGTGGCATCGGACATCTGCTGCATCGCGTTGCCAAGTTCGCGCCCCATCTCCGGTGTTACCGCGAAGCTCTTCTGGCCAAGGCTCATCATCTGGTTGGCAAGATTCTCCATCTGCTCGCCAAGCTGCTGCTGCTGCTCGGCAAGGTCGCGGAACTGCTGGCTGTTCGGTTGCGCATCGTCGGTCTGCCGCTTCAACTCCTCCTGGCGCTTCGAGAGCTCCAGCAGGTCCTTCAGCGACTTCTTCATCTTGTTCAGCACTTCGCGCCGGCCGTTTTCCTGCATCTGCTTTTTCACGGCCTGCATCTTCTCCTTGAAGTCGCGCGCGGCCTGCTGCGCCTGCTGGCCCTGTTGCTGGGCGTTCCGCATCTGGCCCTGCTGCATCTGCTCGCTGGCCTTCTCCATGCCCTGCCTGGGTCCATCCTGGCCAAGCATCTGTTCGGCCTGCTCCAACTCCTTCTGCGGCATGTCGCCCCCCATCTCGGCGGCCTGCTGGGTAAGCTCGGCCATTTCCTTCTCCAGCTTGCGGGCATTTTCGGCCAACTGCTGCTGGCGCTCGGCAAGCTGCTGGCGCATCGCCTGGTCGTTCGGGTCAACGGCCTCGGCGGCCTTGTTGATGTTCTCCTGCTGGCGCTCAAGTTCATCGGCACGGCGGATCATCTCATCCACCTTCTGCTCAACCTGCATGCGCTTCAGGATGTTCATGGTGCGCTCGATGGACTTGCGGAACTGCTCGTCGTTGAAGCGATAGTTCTTCATCGCCTCGGCAAGCTGTTCGGGCGTCATGCGCTCCATCTGCTGCTGCATCTTGCGCATCTGCTCCAGCAGAGCGGGGTTCTTCAACTGCTCGAACAGCTTTTGCAGCTCGGTGTATTTCTGCAGCGTCTCGGGCGATATCGCCTGCGCTTCCTTCAACTTCTCGGCAACGGTGCGCAGGTCCTCGGCAACCTTCTCCATGCGCTCGCGCATGGCTTCCTGCTGCTTCAACAGCTCCTGCACCTTCTGCTTGTTCTGCCAGTTGGCCTCCTGCTGATTCTGCGCCATCTGCTTCATCAGCTCGCGGTTCAGCCCCTCCATCTCCTTGGCGGATTCCTGCGCCTGCTTCAGCATCTTGTTCAACTCGGCGGTCGCCTGCGTCTGGATCTGCTCGGTCTTCTGAAGCACTTCATCCAGCGACGGGAATCGCACACGAACCGTATCGGTGCGCGCAACCTTCGGGCCGCCAACAACATCGTTGTCGTACACCTCAACGTACAGCTCCACCACATCCTCGGGCACCATGCTCATGCCGGTCATGTCCCAGATGTAGGGCACATCGATCGAGAGCCCACCACCGCGCGGAATGGGGATGCCGCGCTCGGCGAATTTCTCTGCCGGCGGCGCGTAGCGGCTGAACGCCAGGCGATACATCACGCGCAGGCGCGAGAAGCCGTAATCGTCCGAGATATGAACCTGCACGGGCAGCAGCATCGTCCGGTCCACATCGGCCGAATCGCCCGGCTGCAACAGGGTTATCGCCGGCGGAGCGTCAACGCCAACGGTCATCCGGTAATGCACCGGCGCCAGGTTCACCAGCCCTTCGGCCGAGCGAAGCTCAATGTAGTATTCACCGTCGCGGGCCAGCCGGAATCCACCCCGCACCGAGGTACCCTCAACGGCCATGCGAATGCGAACGGTATCGTACTGAATCCGCACCGCTTCCGGCGAGGCTGTAAGCGCCACAGGCCTTGCAGCGGTAACCGGCACGCCGGCACGGCCGCGAGGGAACAATTGCACGATGGTTGCGGCAGCGGGCTCGATGTTGGCGGTAAGCTCAACGTTCACCGCGGTGCCGCGCAGCCCGCGCACATCGCCAACATTGTCTGGGAGCCGCTCGGTGCCACGCCCGGTGTACGAAGGATGCGCCACGGCAACACGCAGCAGACGGATCTCCGGACGGTCGATCACGTCGAAGCTGTGTTCGCTTGAGGCGATAGGCCCGGCATGGGCGCTGTACACCACGCGCTCGGTAACCGAGGGAAGATGGTAGCGAAATACGCCGGACGAATCGGCGCGCAGCTCAACCTCATCGGCGGCGGCGGAGCCAACGGCCATCCGCAAACGGACGGTGCGCGGGGCGATGCCAACGGCCCGGATGGTGATATCGGCGGAGTCACCGCGCACCAGCCGCCGGTTGCCGGGGGCAATCGAAAGCGTAAACGGAGCGGGCGCCGTGTAGACACGGTTGTAATCGGCAAGGCGCTCGACCGCGGCGCGGAAGGCGCCCGGGAACACCAGCATAAGCGCGCCGGCGGCGATCACCGAACTCAGCAGCAGAAACACGGCGCGCCGCCGATGTTCGCGGTTCACTATGGCGGTGTAATCGTGATGGCGAACCGGCTCGCCCTGGGCCAGGATGGATGCGTCGACCAGTTCGGCGGAGTACCCCAGCGCCAGCGCCGGCGAGCCCGAGGTACGGAACAACTGCAGGGTGTTCAGCAGCCGATCGCCAACCGCCGGGATTCCTCGCCCGATGCGCCCGGCCAGGGAATCATCATCCTCGGACTTCACCACGCCCGCCATACGCGCAAGCGGCGGCAACAGCAACCACAGCGCAAGCACGGCGTTCACCCCAATCGCGGAATGGAACAGCACGCCGCGCGCCGGAACCTGAAACCCGACAAGCGCCTCAAGCGCAATCGCGAGGGTCCACGTGGCAAGCGTAACGGTGATGGTGTTGACAAGCGCGGTTTGCAGCAACACGCTCCGCTCCAGGCGGCGCACCCCCTGGATCTTCCGTGTCAGTTCCGCATATAACTCGCGTGTGCTCATCATGTATTGCCGGCAATTGCCATCGTATCAAGTATCGTATCAGCCTGTGGGGCGTACCGGCGTGGCCGGATAGCGCGGCGGTTGGTCCTGCGCCGCGTCAGATGCCCTTGGCCGCAGCCCACTCCTCGAATCGCAGCCCGAGACCGTTGTCCATGAACGCAACCAGCGAGTCCATGGCGTAGTTCCAGCCCAGCTCCAGATCGTTGGCGTCATCACATGCGATGTTGGTGTGCTCCACCCGCACGATCGTGGCGTCCGGACCGTCCGGACGGAATGTGACGGTAACAACGCCGCCGGCAGTGTAATCGGCCTGTTCCCAGGTAAACCGTATCAGCTCGTTGGGGACGATCTCCAGGAACTCGCCTTCGTCGCCGTCGCTGTTGCGATAGCGGCCGCCCACACGAAAATCCTGCTCGGCCTTCTCGGTGAACCAGTGTTCAAGTTGTTCGGCGTCAGACCACGCATACCATACGCGGCCCAGCGGAGCGTTCAACCGACGCTCCTCGATCACTTCGTGCGCATGCAGGGCATCAGCAGCGCCGGCCTGGGTATCGTCCATAAGCTGATCTCCGTTCCATGGTACCTGGCGGCCCCCTGATGTAGACGGCATGCCGCGCCGATGTATCGCCGTGGCGTTGCCGTTACACAGCCTGAGGACCGATGCGTGAAGATACACTACCGCAGGCTGCCGCAAAATGGCAGAGCAAACCAGCCCCGATCCAAGAAGCACGCGGCGGCCAGCGGTGAAAAGAACATGCAACCCGGGGGATTGCCCCGCCTTTCGTAAGTTAGCCCGATTATCCATCCGGTACTTTTGGAACGGACTTCGAACTCGGGCAAACACATCATGGCTATCCAGTACCCTGTTACTCGCACCGTGGATCAGACCGACACGTACCACGGCGTCGAGATTGCCGACCCATACCGTTGGCTGGAGGACGACAACTCCGAGGAGACGATGGCCTGGGTTGCCGAACAGAATGCGGTTGCCGAGCAGTACCTCAACGGGATTCCACAGCGCGAGACGGTGCGGCAGCGGCTTCGGGAGCTGTTCGCCACCACACGCAGCTCCATCCCGCGCCACATCAACGGTCGGCGATTTGTTTCCCGCAGCAGCGGCTTGCAGAATCAACCGATCCTGTATGTGGAGGAGATCGCAACCGGCGAGAGTCGCGTGCTGATCGACCCGAACACCATGTCCGACGACGGCACCGTTGCGATGGTGGATGTTGCCGTGTCACACGACGCCCGATTGGTAGCGATCGCATTTTCAACGGCCGGCTCCGATTGGCAGGAGATTCGCGTGTACGATGTCGCAACCGGCGACCAGTTGGCCGATGTGATCAACCGCGTCAAGTTCTCGTCGATCCACTGGACCCACGATAATCTCGGGTTCTTCTATGCCGGCTACCCGGACGCCGAGGAAGGAAGCGACGATGCCCACAGCAATCACACGCTGTTCTACCACCGCCTGGGCACGGCGCAATCCACCGACACGGTGGTATACCAACGCCCCGACAAACCACACTGGCTGTTTTTTCACGAGCTGAGCGAGGATGGAAGGACGCTGTTCATCCACGCTTCCGAGGGCGGCTACCAGACATTGTTCCGCGCGGACTTGGGCAACCCGATGCAGCCGCGCGTGGATGCACCGGTAACACATGTTCTGGGCAACTTTGATGCGTCGTATATCGCGATCGGCAGTGACCCCGGCGTGATGTATGTACACTCCGACCACAACGCTCCGCGTGGCGCGGTTGTGGCCGTTGCCGATGACCTGAGCCTGCACACGCTGATACCGGAGCAGGACGACGTGCTGGAATCGGTCCGCATCATAGGCGATCACTTCGTGGCGTTTTACCTGC
>CBHYLN010000190.1:0-8408 GCA_966128725.1 uncultured bacterium
CTCGTTTTCTTCGCCATT
The DNA here is from genome assembly GCA_966128725.1 of uncultured bacterium. Taxonomy (GTDB): domain Bacteria; phylum Bacteroidota; class Ignavibacteria; order OLB7; family OLB7; genus JAFDZV01. Next base: position 19 of record CBHYLN010000190.1, read on the forward strand.
TCCGCACCTTCCGATACCCTTAATTTAGGAACGTACAGTACGCGGCAACAGGGTGGATTACCGGCGTTCCGCACCGCGCGCATGTAGGCCCGAACGGAGTGCCGCAACGGGGGCAGAATCGGTCGTTGGGATATCCCATCGTGCGGCATGCGGCGCATCGAACGAATGGGTCGTCGGCTGTGTGCTCGGGCGATATGGCTGGTGTTGATCGAGAAGGGGAAGTCATGGCCGTGCCCTCTGCTGCATGTGTTCGTGAATTGATGCCGGTCGGTCGCGTTCGCGACCATCATGCATACAAGGTATCCGGCGGGGGTAACGGTTTGCCGGCGCGTCGGTGACGGTTTCCGGTGGGCGGTTTTTCTTTGCTACCTTGGCCGCCATTGATCCCCTCCCTTCCCTTGCCCACAATCATCGGAGCCGTGTTATGCACATGCCCGCGGGCCGTGCCCTGGCCGACTTCCTGAACCACGGGATACTGCCATTTATCGGCCGCGATCGCGAGATCGCGCGCATCATGGAGTTCTGGCACGGCACGTATCACGCCACGGCATTGCGCGCCATGCTCCTGAGCGGCGAAGCCGGGATCGGGAAAAGCAGGTTGCTGGAACAGGCCGCGCAGCGTGTTGTGGCGGCCGGCGGAAGCGTTGTTCACGTGAAGCTGTATCCGGAGTCGGCGGCATCGTTCCCATCGCTTGTTGCCCGTGGGCTGCGTCATCCGCACGCCGCGCGCTGGCTTCTGCATCAGGAGATTGAGCCGCGCGTCAGCGCTACCGGCGCGGCGCTGCAACGCCTGGCGCGGTTCCGCCCAACGCTTCTGGTGGTGGAGGATCTGCATCTGCTGGGCAGTGAATCCGTTGCCGATTTCTCGCGGCTGATACGGTTGCTGGCCGAGGAATCGCTCTCGCTGCTGGCCATGACACGGCCGATCCAGCAGGAGACGCGAAGCCTGCTGGAGCCGTACCTGACCGAGGATATTGTGTTGGAAGGGCTTGGCCGCGAGGAGTGCGCGGATGTGTGGAGTCAGGTGTACGGCGCCGAGACGGGCGATGAGCTTGCAACGGCACTACACGAGGCAACCGTCGGCAATCCGCTGGCGCTGCGCTCGGCATTGCGAGGCGCGCTGCAAACGGCCGAATCCCAGCGTGCGGGCGTTGGCGGCCCGCGGCGTCCGGCCGAGCAATCCGCCCACATCGTGCGGAGGTTGAGGCAATCGGTTGGATTGCTGGCGGGCGGCCTTATCGCGCATCTCAGCCGCGCCGAACTGGATGCCGCACAGCGCCTTGCCACGCTGGGGGAAGTGTTCGCGCGCGAGGCGGCCGGCTACATTATCGACGATGCCGAATCCAGCATCGAAGCGCTGTTGTTCAAGGGCGTGGTGGCAACGGCCGTTGCGCCGCCCGAGCCGTTGGCCGGCGTTTCGCCAGCCGATTCCCCAGCCGCTGCGCCCGAACCGTTGGCCGGCGCGTCGTCGGTTCTGGGGTTCACGCATACGCTGCTGCACAGGCATCTGATGGAGAGCGCGTCCGTTGATGCCGAGCGCCTTATATCCGCCGTTGCCCGCGCCCCGCTGCATTCCACGGTGCCGTTTCGGATCCTCGCCAGCCAGCCGTGGGCGGCCGCCGGGCTCGATATCGAAACCATCGAGCGCGCGTACGACCGCGCGTTCAAGGTGCATGTGGCGGGCAATCATGGCGCGCCCGGGCCGGCGGCGGAGTACACGTGGCGCACGGCCGCACGGCTGGTGGCTTCACGGCTTGGCGCCTGGCAGCCGGAGCAGTGGCATCGCATGGTGGTGAGGTTGCTGAATCACCGGCTGAATCTTGTGCGGTATCAACCCGCCGCCGAACGCGAGACATGGCTTGCGCGGCTTATGGACTTTGCCGGCCAGGCCGATACCGACGAGCTGATCAAGGGGCGATTGGTGGGATTGTTCCATCGCGAGTTGCTGCAAAGCCCGCACGACGCCAGCATCACCGCGGTGCTGTGGGAGCAGGCCGAAGCGCTTGTTGCAACGCGCCCGCATCTGCGGGCAACGTTTGTGTATACGGACTATGTGGTTGCCGCATGTGTTGGGGCCAGCGGCAACAACGATACGGTGATGATGCGGCGGATCGAAGCCAGCGCCGAAGCGCTGATAACATCGGGGGCGCTTCCGGAGGATGTGCTCCGTGTGTTCCAGCGCAAGGTGCGCCCGCCGCTGTTGACGTTGTACGATAGCCCCGACGAGCTGCAAACCCGGCTGGCACGGATCGACGAGCTGGAACGCACCGTGGAGAAAGGCCAGCTCGGTGTCTGGAAATCCTGTCTCGACGTGCTGGCCGCCACCGCTTCGGTTGATCGATTCCTGGCCGCGAGCCATGCCGTTGAGCCCTTCATACGCGAGCAGGGGCCAGAAGTATTGCTGGCCGATCTCGCCGCCAAGGGTTGCCTGGTTGTTGCGGGCCGTGGTCAGCCGATCGACGTGTCGGTGGAGGCGTTCAACCGGGTAATGGCCAACGAGCCGGCCTGGCGGCGCCAGCGCATCGAGCCGATCATCGCCGCGCCGTTTGTTGACGCCGCGCTTCTGCTGGGGGATGCGGAGCAGGCGCGTGCGCTTGTTGAGCGGTTCGCGATCACGGCCAACGATCTGGAGCCGGCAACCTGGCTGCTGCTGCTGGCGCGGGATGCCGATGCCGCGCCAGGTGCGCCGGGCGCGGTTGCATCGCAGGGCGAACCCCACGAAGAGCTTGGCTCGCTGACGCCGCTGTACACGTTGATGACCTCGGCGTGTGATGCCGCCCATTACGGGGCCGTTGCGGAAATCCTTGCCACGCCGGTGCTTCGCTTTACGGATCTGCTGGGCCTTACCGCTGCGGTGTGGGCGGTGCATATAGGCCACAGGCGGGGCGTTGCCGATCCCCTGCCCCCGGTGCTGGCTGCCGCTGCCGCCGATGCGCTTGCGCGGGCGCTCGCGTGGCTGGCCGACCCCGACCGTGCGCTGTTCGCCTACATGCCGGTGTTGCTGGAGCGTGCGGCCACGTTTCTGCCCGCGGCGGATATTGCCGTGTGGCGTGCGCGCGCCAACGAGCTTGCCAGCAGCGCGGCCCGCCAACGCCAGGAGCGTGGCGCCGGCGAGGACGCGCGCCTGCGCCTGCGAATGCTGGGGACCATCGAGGCGCACATGCCCGATGGTGGGCAGCGGCGGTTTCAGGGCGCGCGCGCGCGCATGTTGCTGGCAACCATGGTGATCAACCGGATGCTTCCGGAGCCGCTTGGCTCCGCCGAGTTCTGCCGGATTGCCGCCGGCGGCGATGGCGTGGAAATCGAGAATGCGCGCGACGTGGTGAAAACCACCGTGCATCGCCTGCGCGAGCTGATTGGGCGCGACGCGATCCTTACCACGGGAGCAACGCCAAGCCTGAATCCGGATAGGGTGGAGGTGGATCTGTTGCGTGCGCACGAGCTGCTGGGACGTGTTGCCAGCACGATGCGGCAGGGGCTGCTGATGCAGGCCAAGGGGGCGCTTACCGAGGCATTGGCGATTACCGGCGGCGATGTTCCCTTCCCCTCGCTGTACGACGATATCGTTGAGGCAACACGCGAGAGTTTCGAGACCACGCTGCGGCGCGGCGCGATTGATGTATCGGCGGCGCTTCTGCGCCAGGGCGCCGCCGCCGATGCGGCCGAGCTGCTGCACGGCGCCCTGCACGCCATCCCCGGCGACGAGGAGCTGGCCGAGCTTCTGCACGGCGCATTGCTGCAGGCGGGCCGGCGAACCGAGGCGGAGCGTATCGTTGCGATGCTGGCCGATGAATCCTGAGGGGGTTGCCGCGCTTGCCAAACGGCAGCGGCGGGCGCCCAGGAGTCTGTAGCGCCCGCCGTGCCAGGCGGCCAACCGCCGATGGTTGGCCGCATCAACGTGGGTTTATCGTTGCACCACGAACCCCAGCGTTGTAACCGTGGCGCCAAACGCAATCCGTGCCAGGTACGCCCCACTGGGGAACCCGCGCATATCAAGCGTGGCCGTGCTGCTCCCCGGCTCGATGGCCGTGCGTCGCACCACCGCGCCCAGAGCGTTGATCACCACGCATTGTCCGGCGGTTGTGGCCGCCTGCCCCAGCTCCACCACGAACAGATCGCTTCCCGGGTTGGGATGGATTGCCAGCGCAGGATGCGCGCGCTCGGTTGGGAGCGATGCCGAGTTGAACACAAAGGTGGTACAGGTATCGCACCCGCCGGCGGTGGTGATGCAGAGCTTGTAGGTGCCCGCATCCGTCGGGACAAACGAGCGAGTGTCCGCCAGCAGCGAGTCTCCGAGCGACCAGCGATACGCCGCCGCCGACACCGCGGTGAATGTATTGCCGCTTACTGTGTACAGTATGGCCGGCACGCTGTCCACCGTCACCAGCTTGGTGATGGTGAACACGGAATCGTACGTAGAGCCCAGCCAGTGCCGTTTCCCCTGAAGAGCCTTGAACGTAAGCGTTACCGTGTAGGTGTCGACGCGCCTGTATTTATGCTCAACGTGTAGTCCGCTGGCCGTGTCGCCATCACCAAACTTCCATTGGATTGAGGTACTATCGGCCCAGCTTGGCAGAGTACTGCTATTTGTAGAAAATCTTGTCGTGAAGAGAGCAGTGTCCCCAAAGCATAGGCGGTTGGCTATGAAATCGGCACTATCGCGGTTCCCTGTTACGGTGACAGTTGTACAGGCCTCGCATCCGCCGGCGGTGGTAATGCAGAGCTTGTAGGTGCCCGTATCCGTTGGGACAAACGAGCGAGTGTCCGCCAGCAGCGAGTCTCCGAGCGACCAGCGATACGCCGCCGCCGACACGGCTGTGAGCGTATCGCCGTTCCGAGTGTACAGTATGGCCGGCACGCTGTCCACCGTCACCAGCTTCGTGATCGTGAACACGGAATCGTACTGGTCGCATAGCCACATGCGCCGGCGAGCGATATCGGCAAAGGTGAGCGTTACCGTGTACGCTCCGGGGCGTGTGTACACATGCGAGACGTTGCGCTGCCTGTTCGTGGAGCTACCGTCACCGAAATTCCACCGGATGGTCAGGGAATCGGCCCAGCTTGGCAGGTAGCTGTTGCCTGCGTCGTCGAGCGTGGTGAACTGCGTGGTGGCGCTGAAACATGGCGCAGAGACGGTGAAATCGGCCCCGACACAGTTCTCAACCACATTGGTCTGCAATATTGTGCCTGCCTCATAAAACCGTACCGCCGCCCGGTTGCGGATCCATGTGCCAACCGGCGTGGACTTCTTCACCGGAACCGAAAACGATACGAAGCCGATGGTGTTGGGTTTCTGATCGATCGGCGGGAGGTTGACATTCACAAAATCGTATTTCAGGGTTTTGCCGGACAATGAACTAACCGGAGTGGTTGGTCCCACGCACACATCGTGGATGTCATTTAAGGAGGCAACGTCCAGCCACCCATCCAGATCATCTTGTACAAGGATATGTGGCTCTGGCTTTTTTCCGTCGTTAAAGAACTCAATCGTATAGTCCAGCGAAAGCCCGGCCAGCACGTTCGCGATGCTCACAATGCGCTGCTGGAATGCCGTTTTCTTGTTTGGATCGCTGGGGGTCACCAGCATCTGGCCGACGCCGCTGCTTCTGGAGGACTTATCGGCACTGTCGCGCAGAACAACGGTCGATTTGTACTCTGAATCCAGAGTTCCGAATGCGATGCTGTCGAATTGCACCAGGATCATGCCGCTTTCAAAGGGCTGAATGCTGGGTATCTTCCATGTGGTGGATGTGGCTGTTGTTGTTAACGGCACGACGGTTCCACTCAGCCAGGTTGGATCGTAGAAATATGTTCGGTTGGTAAATTTTACTGGATGATCAAATTGGATCGAGTAATTAGCCGCGGGTGCGTTTCCGTGATTTTCGTAGGTGATCAGATATCGAATCTTCTGCCCTTTGATCGCGTTTTCGGTAGTCTGTACGCGCATATGAATGTCAACGTCCGGCGCCAGTGCGCCAGTCGCGCTGAGTGTGAAGTTCACGTTCTGCGCTCCCCCTGTTGCCGTGTACGACTGCGGAGAACAGGTCCAGTACGTCGGATTGTAGAGTAACGTCACCGTTGCCGTACAGCCGGAGGGGATATATGCGATATATGTACCGTCTGGCCCGGTTACCACATAGTCCGCGGGCAGTGTGGTGCCGCCCAGGGTGGCCACCACCTTTACAATCTGGTTGGCCGCTGGCAGGTTGTCTGCGATGACTGTGCCGGATATACTGCTCGATGTGGGGTTCAGCTTCGCGGCGAACACATTGCGGAAATGGTTGTACCCAAGCCCAGGTGTGCCGACAAATTCCGCCGTGCCGCCGAACTCACCTGCCAGATATACTGCGTCGCTGGCGGGGTCGGCCGCGATGCCGGTGGCCTGGTCGTAATGATTGTTGGCAGGGCTGGCATAAACATTTCCCGCCCGCTGCGCCCACTTAAAGTCACCGTTGGATGCATACCCCACCACAAACACATCATGGTTGCCCATGCTGGTGAGAGTTATTGATGCGAACGGATTCGGAGCCGCCAAGCTTGTACCAAAATCCATGGTTCCTGCAAACGTGCCGGCCACGTACACCATGCCGTTGCGTGCGGCCACGCCGTTGGCGGCGGCATCGCCGGTGATGCCGATATTGCCGGATTTGATGCCGTTTCCGATCCATGACTTATTTGGGAGATCGTAGCTGGCCAGAAAGAAATCGGTGCCGCTGCCCACCGTTGAGAGTTGTGATGAGCCAATTGTGAATGTCCCGGAAAACGTTCCCACCACGTAGGCGTTGCTCCCGCTCACCGCTACTCCCGTGCTCGAAATGGTGTTGATGCCGCCATTGGACCCGGTGCCCGGAACTCCAGTGGCGTCGGTGAATGCTCCGTTGGCAGTGTAGCGCGCAATAAACATGCCGTTATACGGACTGTAGGAGAGCTGGGGTGATGGTGGACTGGCCAACGGAAATAGTACGCCGTTGCCCGCATAACGCCCTGTTACTACGGCATCGTTAGTGCCATCAGCCGCGATTGCTGTGCCGTATACTTCTCCGCCGGTCGTCACTGTCGGTACGCCGGGGGACCATATGCCCCCTGATGTCGTAGGTGGAACGTACTCAACGAAGAGACTATGCGTGTTGGATGCGCCATTCAGGGGCATTGGAATGGATGGTCCCGAGGCCAGGATGTTCGCCGTTCCCTTTACTGTGCCGCATATGAAAATCCCCCCGCCGTTATTCACTGCAATGCCACCGATCTGCACCGAGGAGTTGGGGTCTGCCGCCGCAAGAACCATGCTCTTCACCGATACAGGCGGCGTCGGTGGGGTAGTGGGAGTTGAGTAGGTGTACTCCACCAGGAAACTGCCACCATTGGACGCCGAAAGCACCAGCCCGCTCTGGTTTATTGTTCCCATCAGGTCGCCCGCCACGTATACGTGCCGCAGTCCGTTTCCATCCTTCCATGTTGCCACTGCCCGCGCCACGACCACACCGTTGGCACCCGCGGAAATCCGTTCCGCCCATTGCAGGTCGCCGCTTGCACTATACATGGCCACAAAGGCGTTGACGCCGTTTGGGGTTAGGGTTGCCGATGGGGTGCTGATATTCGGATTGCTGAAGTCGAAGGGGGTGGGTGTGGTTGTGTTGGTGCCGGTGAACTCACCCACGACAAACGAATTGCCCTGATCGTCCACCGCGATCGCAAAGCCGTGTTTCCATCCCTGTCCGACCGCCTGTCGTGCCCATTCGAATGTCTGGGCGTGCAGCAGGCCGGCCCAGCAGAGCAACAGTGTGGCGGTAAACACAATCAGGTGCGCCGTTGCCGTTCGGCTCGGCACGCGATAAAAAGCGTTCATTGTGCTGACTCCTGTACTGAAATCGATGAGTAATTATCCCTCACGCCTGTGGGTGCATCGTCGGCGTGGGTGCGAACACATCAGCATGATGGTCGTGCTACAAGGTATCCGGCGGGGGTAACGGTTTCGGGTGTGGAAGGAAACAGTTGGGAGCAGGGGTGAATTTTGTTCGATATCGACGCGTTTACGCGCATTCTGGATTACATGCCAACGGAATTCAATGCCGCAATGATACGTATCGAACGTGCGTGCAGCAGCGCCGTTCTCGGTGTGGGCTCTGTTCTGAGCAGCGGTTCTGGTCACTTGCTGGGGGGGGGCATGCCGGAACGCCGCATACACGCTGGAATGCGTGCGGTGCCGATCCGGATGAAGGAAGGCCCGGGATGCCCACCGCCGCGGCCTGCGAATTTGATGGGCCGGTCTGGCTGTCAAGCATGCCTAGCCATATAGCCCCGGCCGGGGGGTACACCATGATGTACCCGCGGTCGAACCTGTGTTCCGCTATGTTCGTTGCCAGTGTTCCCCCGCCCCCCAACCCCCCCAC
>CBHYLN010000191.1:0-8335 GCA_966128725.1 uncultured bacterium
AGTACGAGTCACAAAGTTGTACGCACCGCTGAAGTCCGATCGCTTGATCAAGGTGTTCGACGCGGAGGCAACGGAGCAGAAGCAGATAGAGATGTTGAATAACAAGATCAAGGAGCTTGTTCCATTGGGCGACGCAGCAGCGAATAAACCGAGCCAGAAAAAGAGCTACAGACCGGAGGCAAAAACCGAGGACGCAAAATCATGGAGCGAATACAGCAAGGCACATCCAGGATTTGTGCGCAACGTGACGCTGGATGATGTAGCCACAGTCGTACACTTCGTGGCAAAACTTGTCCACCGGGATACGACAGCCACAATTAAATAGCACTCATTCCCCAGCCTCCTCCGTTCCTGGAGGAGGCTGGGCGCAGGTTTCACCAATGTGGTCGCGGAGTTGCACTCCACGACCTGGCCGGCACCAGGGCATGCTGCACGGGAGTAAAATCCCGGCAAAACGCCAACGGAGCATATGGCGTGAATCAGAGACAGTAGCAGCAGCGAACCACCACAACGCAATCGCACACATAGAAGGGTACACACATGGAAGAACAGGAACACGGGCTCCAGGCAAAGGCGCCTCAGGTGCCGCAGGGCTGCGGCGAACCCGATATCACAACGTACAAGGTTACCGGCCGCATCGCCGCGTCGGACCGCGCCGGCACCGGCGGGCTGGAGGTACAGATCGTTGACAAGGGCGTGGGGCTGGATTTCACGCTCGTCACCGTCATCGCCGACCCCTGCGGCAATTTCAAGGCCACCATCGACGCGGCGGTCATCACCGGCCGTGGCAAGCTGCATCCGGATTTGCAGGCCAAGGTTCGCATCGCCGGAGCGACGATCGCGAAATCGGAAGTAGCCTATAACGCCGGGGAGAACACCAGGCTCGACGTCACCATCCCGGCCGGCACCGAGGCGATGCCCAGCGAGCTGGATACGCTTGACGCGGCCATCCGCGTACACTACGGGGGCGCCCTGGGGGCGTTGAAGGAGGATGATAAACACCAGGATATCACCTACCTGGCCAACAAGACCGGATGGGATGCACGCGCCATCGTGATGGCGGCGCAGGCGGCGGCGTTCAGCAATCTCTCGATCCCGCCCAACGGCACACCCGGAATCCCGGCCGCGTATTTCTATGCCCTGTTCCGCGCCGGCTTCCCGGCCAACGAGAACACACTGTTCCACACCGACGACCACACCCTGCGGGCCGTGTGGGAGGCGGCCATCAACCAGGGTGTGATCGACGCCTCGAACGCGGATGAGATCGACACCGTGCTGGAGCGATTCCGCGCCACAAGCGCGCGCCGCATGCGAAACGATGTGCCCGTGCTGGGCCTGTCGACGCTTGACGAGTTGCTGACGGTTTCCGATGTGGAGGAATCGAAACGCGACGCATTCGCCAAGGCGCTTGCCGACCACCGCAACGACCACGACGCATTCTGGGAGGCGCTGAACGGTACGTTCGACGAAACTTCGATCAACCGCCTGAAGCTGGATGGCAAGCTGGCGTACCTGACCCTGAACAACGCGCCGCTGATCTCGGCGCTGCGCGGCGCCGTTGGCACCCAGCAACTGACAAGCACCGCCAGCCTGGCAGACCACGGGTATTACGACCCCACGGCATGGCTTGAGCTGATGGGCCAGGACGTTGAGATCCCCGAGACGATCCCGGGCGAAACCGACGACGAACGCCGCACCAACTACACCGAGTACCTGGCCTCGCACGTGACGCTGGCGCACCCAACAGCCTGCGTGGCATCGATGGCGCGCGACGGGCATTTTCAACTGGAGATGCCGGTCGAGGTGGCGGACTTCCTCGCGGCCCAGCAGGACAGCTTCGTGATCGGCGCGCAGCCGATCCAGCAGTTTGTTGCGCAGGAGCAGCTGCAGGTGGACCCCACCGTGCTGAACGACCTGAAGCGCATCGAGCGTGTGTACCAGATCACCACCAACCACACGCAGATGAGCGGCCTGCTGGCAAGCGGCATGGATTCGGCGATGAGCGTGGCGCGCTACGACAAGGATTCCTTCGTTGAGGCGTTTGGCCAGCAAGTGGGCGGCCCGGAGGCCGCCGCTCGGATTCACGACCGCGCCGCGCAGATCCACAACGTGACGCTGCACCTGGCGATCAGCTATCTGACGGCGAAGAACGGCCTTGTGATCGGAAGCAACCCGTTGGACCCCGACGCTTCCGAATCGGCCGGGCAGATCGTGCAGCCGGCGCCGCAGGGCCCGGTGGATCTGGATCTGCCGCACTCCATGCACGCAATGGCGAAGGCCGCGCCCGGATACAACGATATCATCGCCTACGCGACGATGGACACGTTGTTCAACAGCATGGATTTCTGCACCTGCGATCACTGCCGCTCCATCCTGTCGCCGGCGGCGTATCTGGTGGACCTGCTGCACTTCATCGACCAGCCAACGCCGCCCTTGGGCACGCTGAACCCGCAAACCGTGTTGTTCACACGCCGCCCGGATATCCAGCATCTGCCGTTGACCTGCGAGAACACCAACACGGTGCTGCCCTACATCGACATCGTCAACGAGACGCTGGAGTACTTCATCGCCAACGCCTCACCGCTTTCGCTGACCACGTATACCGGCCACGACACGGGCACGGCCGCCACGGAGGACCTGCTGGCAAGCCCGGCCTACGTGATGAACGCGGCATACACGGCGCTTGCCGCCGAACGCTTCCCGATGCCGCTGCCGTTCAACCAGCCGTTGGAACAGCTTCGACGCACGTTCGCGAAGTTCAACGTGCCGCTGCCGTTGGCAATGGAGCGCCTGCGCCCGAACGACAACCTGGAGCGCCTTAGCTCGCCGTACGCATGGCGCGACATCCTGATGGAGGAGCTGCGGCTTTCGCGCGAGGAATACGAGATCCTCACCGACTCCACGGCAAACCCGCTGTGGCGGGTTTACGGCTTCCCCAGCGGCACAACCGACGCAACCGTGATCGCCGGCCTGTCGCTGGCCAAGGATTTCTGCCGCCGCATGAACATCACGTATCAGGATCTCGCGGACATCGTCGAGACACGATTCGTGAACCCGAACGCCGACCTGATCCCGAAGATCGCGCGGCTGGGCGTGAACTTCAGGACGATGGAGCAGTTGTACACCGGCGCCATCACACCGGCGGCGTTCCTGGCGATGCTGCCAACAGGCGCCCTGGCGCCGAACCCGGCGGAGTACGGCGGCAGCATCACCGCGTGGGTGGTTAACCCCACCAACTATGCGCGCATCATGCGCATCGTCTCGCTGGTGGACACCAGCACAACGGCCGATCCGTGCAACTTCAACACGGTGGAGCTTCGATTCTCCAAGCCGATGACCAGCACCGCGGACACCACCACGCGCCTGGGGGCGGTGGAGTATCTGCGCATTCTCCGGTTCATCCGCCTGTGGAAGAAGCTGGGCTGGACCATCGAGCAAACCGACGACGCCATCTGCTCGCTGTTCACCAACTCGCTGGCGTGGATGGTGGACGCCGACATCGACACCTATGCCGAGCTGGACGCCGGATTCCTGCGCGTGTTGCCGCGCCTGGGCGTGATCGTGCGCGCCATGAACACGCTGGAGCTTACCCCGGCGCGCGACCTGGCGCCGCTGGCCACCTGCTGGGCCGATATCGACACCTACGGCGCGAACTCGATGTACCGCCGGATGTTCCTCTCGCCCACCATCCTGAACCAGGACCCCGTGTACGCCGACGACGGCTACGGTGAGTTCCTGCAGGACGCCACGCAGATGGTGATCAACCACGCCGAATCGCTTCGCGCGGCGTTCAACATCACCAGCGCGGAGTTCATGCTGATCTACAACGCGCTCGGGTTCACCTCAACCACGGTGTTGAACATCCCGAACGTAAGCGCCATCTATCGCCGTGGCTACCTTGCGCGCGCGCTGCGCATCAGCGTGCAGGAGCTGTTGCAGCTTATCTCGCTTACCGGCCTTGACCCGTTCGCCAACCCGAACCTGACCGCGCCGGCCACGCTGGCGCTGGCCGATCTGTTGCGCGACATCCGCGAGAACGGGCTTACCACGTCGGCCGCGCTGTACCTGGTATGGAACCAGGACCCCGCCGGCAACGCGGCGCCTGGCACCGCGGCGGTTGATGACATGGCGCGCGGCCTGCGATCGGACTTCGCCAAGGTCGACTCCGATTTCGCGATGGTGCAGGACCCCAGCGGCGAGATCGCGAAGGCGCGCATGACGCTGGTGTACGGCACCGAGGCCACGGACTTCTACTTCGGCCTGCTGAACGATACCTTCGTCTCCGATGCCGCGTACAGCCACACGGCCTCGGCGTTCGGAACCGTGCTTGCGGCGGCCGTGCAAACGGCGGTTGGCACCTACGGCAGCCCGGCCCGCGCACGTGTTGCCTACGACGACTTCCGCAAGCGCCTGACGTTCACCGGCCGCATGACCACGGCCCACAAAACCGCGCTGCTTGCGCTTACATCAAACGCGCCGGTGCTGGCCGAGATTGGCGCGCCGGCGCTGCAAACGCAGTTCATCACCAACTTCACCGCCGCGGTAAACGCGCTGTACACGGCGAACAGCTCGGTGGTGGATCCGTTCTTCACACGGTACGCGGAGCTGCTGACGCCGTTCACCACGTACCTGGCTTCAACGGCGTCGCCCGAAGTCAGGCGCAGCAACCTGCTGGCAAGCCTGCTTGGCGTGCTGATCACCAAGCGCAAAACCCAGGTGGCCCTGCAACGCCTTGCCGATGCGGCCAGCAAGACCCGCGCGTTCGCCGAGGGGCTGTTGAACCCGGCGGTGGTTGCAAACGGCCTGCGCGCAGCGGTAACAACGGACCCGGCCATCAAGGACATGCTGGCGCTGGAGAAGCCGGGGCTCAGCGCGCAGTACTACAACTCCACAACCGTGGGCACTTCCCCGCAACCGCTCCGCATCGACGCCAACCTGGTGTACGCGGCGGGCTCGGCCAACACGCTGCCGGCCAACACCGTCAGCACGGGCGCGCCGATATCGGGCGTGTGGACGGGCAGCCTGGAGGCGCCGGAAAACAGCTACTACAACATCGTGATCAACGCCGAGGCGGCCTCAACGGTGCTGCTCAGCATCGACGGCGCCGCCATCACGCTTACGCACACGGGCAACGAATGGCGCAACACCACGGCCATCGAGTTCAAGGCCGGCAGGCTTTACACAATCTCGGTGACGATCGCGAATGTGGTGAACACCGCGTCCATCCAGTGGATATCGGAGGGCAACGGTCTTGCGCCGATCCCGGCCAAAAGCCTGTATCCATCCAGCACCTACGCGAACGCGCGCACGGCGTATCTCCGATTCCTGAAGGCAAGCGCCCTGGCCGATGCGATGAAGCTGACCGATGGCGAGGTTGCGCGGCCGGTGATGAGCGGCGCAAGCTGGCTGAACTCGCTTGCGGTGGCCGGCACGCCCGCATCGCCGGCAACGTTCCTGCCGCCGCTGCGCGAGCTGCTGGATTTCGGCCACTCCAAGGCGGTGCTTTCGCCGGGCAGCGACGCGCTGCTGACGGTGATGCGCAACCCGGCCGCCGCAACGGCAACGCCAACCAGCCTGCTGTACGCGATCACCGGGTGGGACTCGACGTCGCTTACGGCCATGCTGACACGGTTCGGCCGCGTGATTGCCGACCTGCAGTATCCCGGCGTGTTCCGGCGCGTGCTGGACGCCTTCGCCGTGGTACGCACGATGGGCATCTCGGCAACGGCGCTGATCGCGGGCACAACCAACGCGCCCACATCCACCATTGCGGCCAACCTGCAGGCCGCCCTGCGCGCGCTGTACGCGGCCGACGATTGGCGCGACGTGGTGCAGGCCATCAATGACCAGATGCGTTCGCTGCAACGCGACGCGCTGGTGGCCTACATCCTGCACAAGTTCCGCACCGATCCGCTTACCGCGCATATCAACACGGCCGACAAGCTGTTCGAGTACTTCCTGATGGATGTGCAGATGGAGCCGTGCATGCAGACCTCGCGCGTGCGCCATGCGATCGCTTCGGTGCAGTTGTTCATCGACCGCTGCTTCATGAACCTGGAGCCCCGCTGTTCCCCGCTTGCACTGAACGCGGCGCACTGGGAATGGAAGAAGCGATATCGCATCTGGGAGGCCAACCGCAAGGTGTTCCTGCATCCGGAGAACTGGATGGAGCCGGAGCTGCGCGACGACAAGTCGCCGTTCTTCAAGGAGATCGAAAGCGAGCTGCTGCAGAACGATGTCACCGAGGAATCCGCCGCAACGGCGCTGTTGAACTACCTGGCGAAGCTGGGCGATGTGGCCAAGCTGGAACCCTGCGGCCTGCATTACGTGGAATCCAGCTCGCCGGGCGGCGGCGTGGATCACGTGGTGGCGCGCACCGCCGGCGCGCATCGCAAGTACTACTATCGCCGCCGCGAGTACGGCTACTGGACCCCGTGGGAGCACATCAAGCTGGACATCGAGGATAACCCCGTTGTGCCGGTGATGTGGAAGGACAGGCTGTTGCTGTTCTGGCTGCGCATTTTCCAGAAGGGCGACGAATCGGCGGCCGGGCAGAGACCGCACGGAACCTATGTTGGCGACGATCTCGACCATCTGGTGATGCCCAACGATCCGAACATGCGGCCCTGCGTGATCCTGTGCTGGAGCGAGTACTACAACGGCAAGTGGCAGGATGTGCGGACCTCGAACGTGGAGCGACCGGTGCAGCTTGGGACGTCGGTCTCGGGCAGCACGGGCGCGTTCGACCGCGCAAACCTGTATCTGGAGACCATCGCCGAGGGCGATGCGCTGCGGGTGAACGTTGGCGGCTGGGGTTGGGCAACCTTCCTGCTGTACAACATGCACAGTGTGCCGGTGGAGAACGTGTATCCAACAGGCTCGGGCTGGCCAACGTTCGACCGGATGATCACGGCGTCGGCATCGTTGCTGACGTTCGGGTACATCACCAACACGTCGATGATGTCCACCATGATACCGCGCAATGTGCTGGCGCCAACCTCGACGCTCCCGTACGCCATCGTGCCAACGCGGCATCCGATGAACGATCCGTGGCTGGCGCCGCTGTTCTACTGGGACGCGCGCCACGTGTTCTATGTGACGGCCACCAAGCAGGTGGTATCAATTACTGCATGGCCCGGATACGGCCCATCAAGCTCGCCGGGTACGGCAGGCCGGGCAATCCCCGGGCCGGTGTTCGCTCCGCTTGCCCCCGCCGGGCCCGCGGTAAGCACGTGGGTGGGAAGCCCGGCGTTGGCCCCCGCATCAACCGCCGCGGCCGTTGCGGCAATGCGCGGGTATCTGGCACAGAGCGCGACCATCAAGGTGGGGCTTGGTTCCACCGAGCTGGCAACATTCAACGGCAACCAGATCGGGCCGGGCGGAGCAATCTCGACGCCGTAGTGGCAAGAGGCCGAAACCGAGACGTAATCACCAACAACAAACTGGAGTTTTAATCCATGCCCAGTACAATGACGACGGCCGTCTACCACACCGGATCGGTGGCAACCGGCGGCGCGCTTGGGGTATCATATGCATCGGGAACAACACTGAAGTTCACCTACAAGTTCGAGAACTTCCTGCACCCTTTCGTGGGCGAGCTGATCGCGAAGCTCAACCTGGCGTCGCTGCGTGGAATGCTGGATCCCGTGTGGCTGAACGGCCTGAAGACGCCGGACCCAATAGCGTTTCCAACGCTGGACTTCTTCAACAACATCTACCATCCGCTGGTGTCGGCGTATGTGGATGTGGTACACTATTCCAAGGAGATCGACATCTCGGCCTCAGGGCCGTACGCCAACTACAATTGGGAGCTGCTGTTCCACGTGCCGTTCACGATCGCCGTGCATCTTAGCAAGACACAGCGTTTCGCCGAGGCGCAGAAGTGGTTCCATCTGATATTCGACCCAACCGAGAGCAACACGTCGATCCCGGCGGCGCAGCGGTACTGGCGGTTCTTCGGATTCCGCTACGGCACCAGCACCAACCATATCGACTATCTGCTGACACTGCTCAGCCAGAACTACTCAACGCTCTCCACGTCGGACCAGGCGCTGTACAACGCCACGATGGCCAGCTATCAGGCGTCGATGAACAAGCCGTTCCAGCCACACGCCGTGGCGCGCACCAGGCATCTTTCCTATAAGTACGCCGTGGTGATGAAGTACCTGGACAACCTGATCGCCTGGGGCGACAATCTGTTCCAGCAGGACACGGCCGAGGCAATCAACGAGGCCACGCAGATCTACGTGCTGGCCTCGAACATCCTGGGCCCGCGCCCACAGGCCATCCCGCCGCGCGGCAAGGTGAAGCCAAAAACGTTCGCGCAGTTGAACAC
>CBHYLN010000192.1:0-7936 GCA_966128725.1 uncultured bacterium
TGCCGGGATACATCGCTATGGCGCGCCGTGGTTGTAAAGGGGCATGTGCAGGGAGTGGAGTCGGCAAGCCGTGGCGTTGCGTTGCTCGAAGCACGGCCTAATCCGTTCGGCGGCAGCACATCAATACGATTCACGCTGGAACGTGCCTGCGAGGTGCGTGCCGTGGTGGTGGATGTTGCCGGGCACGAAGCGGCCGTGATCGGCTCCGGCAATTTTCTGGCCGGGGAACACCGCCTGCAATGGGATGCCATGGGCGTTGCACCGGGTATCTATTACTGCCGCGTCTCCACGGCAGGGCAAATCCGTGTTGTGCCGTTAATGGTTTGGAACTGAACCGCACCGTGCGTGCGGATGCATCGTGATGGCCGGATGGGTGAAACCGTCCGTTGCCCGGGCTTGCGGGAACCGATCCAGCCAGCCTGCCTCTGATTGCCCAGCTTCCAACATCAATCCGTATCGAGGGATTATCCGAAGGTTCATCATGCGTCGAAACAGATCGGCATGCGATTGCGAAACGGGCGCGCCCCGGCTTCGCGACCGCGGCGTGTGTTGTGTGCGGCTTGTGGCCGCAATCGTGTTGCTTGTGCTGGCGACGGGGCAGGCACGTTCGCAGTTGCAGGTGGATATCTTCTCCACCAATCAGGCGAACTCCAATCCCAATCAGGTTGCAAAGAGCGACGGGCAAAGCGGGGGCACCGGCGATTATCTTGGCCAGCATGGTGTATGGCTGGGCTACCGGATTGGCCTTGGCGATAACTCGCGTCTGTTCCCGAGTTACTCGGTAGGCCTTACGCTGTGGGGCTCACAGACCGAGCAAAACCTGATTCAGCATAGCCCGGCGATCAGTTTCAAGCAGAGCGATCTGAAGCTTTTCGGGTACCGCGAGCCGGTTGCCGACGTATCCGATAACGATATCCTGGCCGGTGATACAGCCAAGGCCGCGCTGGTACGGCGCTTGGATGCCATTGCCGATCTGTTGGATAGCACCGCCTTCACGCGTCGCGACGCGGCCAGCACATTCGATGAACAATTGGCGGCCGAGGCCGACACACTGTTCGATGCGTTGATCGACAGTGCCGACACCGGCGACGATCTCGATTTTCTTGACGACGAGTTGTTGAATGGCAATCCACCGAATCAGGCTGATGCCAACACGAACGGCGGCCTTGCAGGCTCGGCAAGCGATTCGTTGATGCTTCGCATGGTGGACCGTCTGGACGGGCTGTCCGATTCGCTGGATGTGTTCGACGGGTCGGCCGAACTGGTTGATCAGGTAAACCAGGGATTGCGCGCGGTGGCTGCCGAGCTGCGGGCGAAGCTTCCGGGTGACGAGGTTGCCGTGGAGGCTGTTCGGCGTATCGAGGCCCTGATACGCGACCTTGGGCGGTATCAGCCGCCGCTTTCGGACGATGAGCTGAACGACGATGTGCTCGATGACGACGATGGCGGACTGTTCCCGAACTACGCCCCGCTTTCAGTATCGCATCAGTTGCTGCTGCGCAACATCCGCGACGACTACTACTTCTACACCGGTCCGGATGATGCGGGGGCCGACTATCTTCGTGCCGGCGTATCGGCCAGCCTGGTTCGATACCTGAGCACTACCGATACCAACCTGCTGCAGTACAACAATACCGGTATCAACGCGAGCGTGCTGCTGGAGCAACGGCTTTCAAAGCAATGGTCGATGTGGGGCGGATATACATTTGCTACCGCGCGATATCCCAACGCCAGCGTTTTCAACAGCACCCAGCACGAGTTCGCTGTTCAGTTCCGATATGTTCCGAACCCAAACGCGCTGGTGGCGTTCGATGCCGGGTACGGTGTCAAGAACTACATCGAGGAACCGCCAACCGTATCGGGCTCGTCCCAGATCACGCGCGTGACGGCCGAGGGGCTTACCACGACGCTTGCCACGATCGGCGTTGGGGGCTTCATCC
This sequence comes from uncultured bacterium, assembly GCA_966128725.1. Lineage (GTDB taxonomy): Bacteria > Bacteroidota > Ignavibacteria > OLB7 > OLB7 > JAFDZV01. The sequence continues at coordinate 1,941 of CBHYLN010000192.1, forward strand.
AGCCGGGCACAAGCACCGTGCTGGGTGCGGTGCTCGGCGCCCAGTTCACCCCCACATTGAATCCCCGCATGACCATCGGCTTCAGTGGGGGACAGGTGGGTGTGCTGGATAACAGCGGCACCAATCTTACCAACGACATATACGGATGGAACGGGCCTGCCCTGCAATTGTTGGTGCTGCAGGCGTTACCGTGGGAGCTGATGGCCGGCGCGCATGTGGTGCTGGAATCACGCGACTATGGCCGCCCGATCGTAAGCATCGGAGGGCGCTCGATCGAGCTGAAGGATCGTACCGATAAGCACGCCACGATCGAGCTTCATCTTGACCGCGAGTTCACACTCAACGCCGCGGCCACTTCGTTTCTCACGGTGGGCCTTACGCTGGGCACGGTTCGGAACAACTCCACCAACTATACCGGCCCAGGCGGGCGCTCGCTTCCAAGCAACGATTTCAAGGAATCGTACGGCGAGCTGGCGCTTTCCTGGACGCCGTTCTGATTGGCATGTGCGTGGTGCTGGCCGATACGGCGGCGTGCGGCAGGGTTGTGATCGTGTGCCCCGGATAAACGAACGCCGGCCACCTTTATCGGTGGCCGGCGTTCCTGTTCTGGTCTGGTGTTATCGAGTGTTCACCACATCGAAGAGTGCCGGGTTTGCGATGGATCAACCAATCTCGATCAGCCTCGGCTTCACTTCCTCAGCCTTCGGTACCGTAACGGTCAGTACGCCGTGGTCGAAGTTCGCCTTGATGGCATCAGGATTCACGGCCGTGGGGAAGGTGAAGCTCCGGTGGAACTTTCCGTAGAAGCGCTCCACGCGGTGTGCGCTCTTGCCCTTGTCCTGCACGGTGCCGTTGGCCTCGTTCGGCTTCTGCTCGTACGTGTAATTCCGTTCACCGGAGATCGAGAGCGTGCCATCCTGGAAGTTGATCTTGATATCCTCGCGGCTCAGTCCCGGAAGTTCGCAGTCGACGATGAAGTTGTGTTCGTCCTCGTGAACGTCGACAACCGGTCGCCATACGGCCGATTCAAAACCTTCGTCGCCGTTCCCCTTGCGAGCGGGGAAGAAGTTGTCGAACAAGCGATTCATTTCGCGCTGAAGATCGCGCTGAAACACATTCATGGAAAAGCCAGGATAACGGACGATAGACATCGTAATTCCTCCTCGTGATTCGTAGTTAGTCGGTTGATCAATGCGATCGGATCGTTTTTCCACCGGGCGTATCGTTGAACATCCCGGCAACGCTGTAGGATCTCTCAATCGGTGTGCCACTCCACAATCGCCGTGTTTTGGGGGCATTGCCGGCCGGCTACTTGCCAGATTGGCGCTTCGGCCTGAAGAAATGTGCGGTTGGCCCGTCATCATGCCGGTGCGGTCTGCCGCTATTACAGCCCGTGCAGGGGTTGGCGGCGCGGTTGCCGTGTGGGCACCCACCAGAACGGTGCGCTCCCCCCCCCCGAGCGCGCTGCGTGCCCGGGCATCGGCGCAGGGTGCGACGCATGGCCAGTTGCCTTGCCGATCGCGATTCCTGGCCTACGGTGCCTTCGGGCATTCGTTGCGTGGGTGCTGGCAATCCTGCCGTGCGCGCGCAAGCCGGCGCAGTTTGGATCGTATACCATGAGCGCACCCTGAAGGTCCGTGCTGATTGTCCGTTGGCGGCAATCATCCCCCAAGGATATCGAAGGTGGGGCAGGGGAAACGGCCGTTCGGGGTGGGCCGGTTTCACCTTTGGATGCGTATACCTCCGCTGGTTTGCGTAGGTTTGCCGCGATCCGAGTTACAACGAGTTGTGACGATTCGCCGATAACTTGGATGATCAGTTGCGCTGACCATATATTTGCGTGTTTTCTTTGTCAATTCACGGAGCTGAGGTGGTCTTCCGCCATGTCAAATGATCGGATAAATCGTAGACCGGCAATGGAGATCGGCATCAGCGGCGTTGGCGACGGCGAGTATCCGTTTGCGTTCGACGTACCAGTCGAGGCACTCGGAATGGACGAGTCCTTCGTTGGCAACGTGCGAGTTTCGGGCACTCTTCGAAGGGTGTCGACGCAGTTCTTCGTGGAAGGAACGGTTGATGCCACGCAGACGTGTACGTGCGATCGTTGCCTGTGCGATATCAACCGTGCCGTGCATTTGCCGATGGCGCTGTATTATGGGCTTGGCCATACCGCGCATGGGCAGGGCGAAGAGACCGGCGAAGGAGTGGTGATGCTCGCCGCGGACGAAGAGGCAATTGCGCTGGACGAAGAAGTTCGGCAGTTGATTCTTCTGGACGTCCCGCTCAAGCATCTGTGCCGTGAGGATTGCCGTGGCATTTGCCCTGGTTGCGGGGTGGACCTGAACGCCGCCGAGTGTACATGCACGAAGGCGGAGATCGATCCCCGCTGGGCCAAATTGTCGGAGGTGTTCCGAGGGAACATCGATAACTAGAAAGCAGATACGATACCGTACATACATTCATCTAGGAGAGAACAATGCCTAATCCCAAGCGGAGGCACTCGAAGTCGCGCCGTGACAAGCGCCGTACCCATTACAAGGCAACGGCAGCCGGCTTTGGCAAGTGCCCGAACTGCAGCGAGATGAAGCTGCATCATGCGGCCTGCAGCAGCTGCGGCTACTACAACGGTCGTGTGATTATCCGCACAACCGAAACCACGTAACGTGCGGCGCCACCGTGCGCCTCGCATTGCCGAACGTAAGCGCTCATTCGCGTCCAGCCCGATGAACTCTCATCGCCTGCTTGATTGCGAATGAGCGCTTCACCGTTTTTCGGGTCGTTGGTGGCCACCTTCGGCTGCCACTCGGCCGGTACCACATACGCGCTCCGTCCATGAATGCCGAATCCCCGTACATGCGCCATCTGTTGCGCCACCTTCGCACTTCGGTGCTCGTTGTTGCCGTTGTGGCCCTTGGCCTGGGGTTATACTCGTTTGGCCGTGGCGAGGAGTTGCAATGGTACTACATCGTGTTGGTGGCCGCCGGGATGCTTCTCAGTTCCATCGTGAACATGTTTGTTGATGCGGCAAGGGAGAAGCGCGGCACCACGAAAAGGTAGGGTGGCGCCGTACCCGTCAGGCGTGCCGTCCGCGCTGCCACATCTCAATCCCACGCCAATGTCGCACATCGTTGTTCTAACCACATGCGCCAATCGCGAGCAGGCCGAGCAGATTGCCGAGGCTCTGGTCAGCGAGCGGCTGGCCGCATGTTGCACAATCGCAGGCGCCGTTACATCGATATACCGATGGCACGAGGCGCTGGAGCGCGCCGAGGAGGTGCTGATGATGGTGAAAACCACCGAAAAGTGCTTCCCGTTGCTTGAGGCTCGTGTGCGCGAGCTGCACACGTACGAGGTGCCGGAGCTTATTGCTCTTCCCATTACGGCTGGCTCGCAGCCATATCTTGCCTGGTTACAGGCCGGCACGCAGAAGTAAGCCCCTGCCGGCGCCCGTTGTTCCGGGCATGGCCAGCAGGGGCTTCGCTTTCCTTCAGGGCGCGCGATACGTTCGTTTGCTCTGCGTCCCCGCCCAGCAACTGTAGCGCTGCTACTTCTCCGCCGCGATCATCCGCATCTCATCCTCCGATAACCCCAACCGGTCGCGATAGATCTCGATCGCACGTTGCTCAAACTCCTCGCGGTGTTCGCCGCCGGCAAGCGCCCCGCCCGTGTAGGCGCGTGCGGCCTCGCCCAGGCATCCGTAGTCGGCAAGGTATGCGCCCATCACCAACGGGAGCGCCGGGTTGTCGGCGCCCAGTTCGCGCTCGATGGCTCGCACGCCGTTCTGCACCACTTGCCGCGCCGAATCATCCAGACGGTGGAACGTTGCTTCCGTGCCTGAGCCGGCATCCTGCGTTCCGGCCAGAGTCCAGGTATATAGCGCGTCGCCAACCAACGATGCATCGGGCCAGGTCACCGCTGTGTCGGCCGTTTCGGTGTGCCAGATCTCGTCGCCCACGTGATTGCGCACCGATACCACATAACGCTCGATGCCCGGGCTGCGAAGCCATCGGAACGTGATGGCGTTGCTGTACACCGCCGTCGAGCGCGGCTCCAGTATCACAGTTGTTTCGTTCCTGTTGGCATGCGATGCCATCCCATCGATCACGTCGATAGGATTCTCCACGCCGGTGCGGTTTGTTATCTCCGTGCTTGCCCGGTCGCGAGCCTCCTGGCCTGCCTGGCCCTGCAGATCCTTGGCCTGTTCGGATTGGCCACCTTCCACGCGAGTAGCGCCGGCCTGGCTGCTTCGGTTATTGTTGTTCGAGCTCGCGGCCGCCAGCGTGCGAACCGTGGTTGCCACGGCAGCGTTCTCGCCTTTTCCTGCCCGCGCGATCGCATCCGCCACGCGCACCTTCGCGGGCTGAGCGTACTTGATCACCTTGCCGTTCACCGAAAGCTGCAATGTGGCGCCGGCGCCAAGCGTAAGCTGATCGTGTGCGGTAAGCTGGCGGCCGATTGCGGGCTTCTCGTTGCTGTTGACGGTAACAGCGCCGGTAAAGAACAGGATACGGACGGTGGCGTTCTGCGCCATGGCCGGCGTCATTGCTGCCAGTGCCAGAACCGGAATCAGAGCGCGTAGTCTCATCATGTCTCTTGGCTTCATGGATACGTAACCGAAAATAGTGAACGGTCCGTCGATCTACCATCATCGTTTCGCATTGCACGGATTCTTCCTCATCACTCGGGTATTCATACTTGATCGGCACCATCCGATTTCGTAGATACCACTCCCCTTGTCGACGTCATGGGCGTGCAATGTGCACTGCCTACGGCAAGCAGGGCGGTGGGATGCATTGCGAATCATACCAATCGGTATGGAAGTGTTGCCACCGCAGCAGTAGTTCCAACTGTTCGTGTATATTCATCCCCCCTTGTACGGCGGGAAGCGAATACCCGCCAAGGCTACGACCCCTTTCGTGCCGAATCTACGTGCAGAACGATCAAGGCTCCATTATCCAGACGTTTCAATCGCTGCTGGCGCATGCCGAGGAGCTGATCAGCGCGCGCCGCGTTCGCGAGGCGCGTCGGTTGATCACGCAGTTTATCGACCGCAAGCCGTTGGACCCCTCCTCGTTGCCGACGCTGGCCGCGCTGTACCTGCGTGTGGGCAAGCCGGAGCAGGCAATCGGCACCATGCGATTGGCCATCGAGCAGCTTGGGATGACTCCGGAGCTCCTCAATTCGTTTGGGCTGATCCTTGCCTCACTGGGCCGCGAGCGCGAAAGTCGCCAGCAGTTCGAGGAGGCGTTGCGTATCGATCCGACGTACGCCGAGGCGCTTCGCAACATGGCCCTTACGCTGCATCGCGCCGGCGAGCGATCGCGCGCGTATCTGATGCTGGCCCGCTGTTATCATGCCGCGCCGCTTTCAACCGAGCTGCGTTTGATTTGTGGGGCGCTTCTGGAATCGGATGGACGTCTGGACGAGGCCGCCTGCTGCTATCATGATGTGATGGAGATCAGCCAGATGGCCGATCAGGTGGAGCTGGCTTCGCAGCGTTTGTTCGCGATTGGTGGCGACAGGCCGACGTTGAACTTCGAGGACATGATTGCCGCGCTGGAGCGTAGCGCAACCGATGGCGACGATACGCAGGCGGCCACTGGCTGAGCTGCCGTGACAATTGCGCGTTGCACCGGCACTCAGGCCCCGGCAACGTCCGGCTAACGGCCCGTGATGCGCGTGCCGGCACGAACGATAATCGGCGAGCCCTCCGCCACGAACGCCGAAACCGGCGGCTGCGCCAACGCCTCGGCAAACCCACCGCCATACAGTGCCAGCGCATCACAATCCAGCACTGCCTGATCCACTTCCCATGCGCGCCACGGCGGGTGCTCCACCTGATACTCAACGCAGCCACCGTCGCGTTGCGCGGCATATCCCCAGTAATGTTCCGCGATGAACTCGGCCTCCGAGCCCGGTCCCAACGGCATCGGGGCGCCCTTGGTTCGTGCCGACAGGGTATTCCAGCGGCCGTTGGATCGCCATCGATACTCCAC
>CBHYLN010000193.1:0-7845 GCA_966128725.1 uncultured bacterium
CCCCCAACACACCCCGCCCCCCGATCCAACTTGAAGGTTGTTCATCCGCCGTCACGCCGCTGCGCGCGACGTCGGGCGGGCACACACGTACCTCCATCTGAACGGATACACAACGGCCGAAACAGCATTGGCCACGGTGAATCGGCATGCCCAAACCGTATGCCGGCACACCGACATTCATCCAACAAGACGGAGACAATCATGTCACGATACCTACGATGCATCCCGCGCCACAATGTGGTAGTCTGGGTGCTGGCGGCAATAATGCTGCCGTTACTGGCGCTTGCCGCTCATGCGCAACGGTGGGAATATCTCTACGGCGGGACAAACGAGGAGGCCGGGCACAGCGGCGTGCAACCCGTCTCCTCCGGCGGATACATCTCGGTGGGCGTTTCGCACTCCACGGCGACACCCGATATCTATGTGGTTCGCACGGACGACCGGGGCGCGAAGTTCTGGGAGGCCACCTACGACATCGATAACAACACCGACACCGCATACGATATCCTGGAGCTCGCCAACGGAGATTTTGCCATCACCGGATTCACGACCAACTACAACGGGTTTGTCAATCGCAACGACATGTTCATCCTGATCCTTGATCGCTGCGGCGCAATCAAGCGTCTGCGCACATTCGGCACGCAGGATTATTACGAGGTCGGATACGATATCATCGAAACGCGAAGCGGCGATCCATCGCGAGGCACCAACGTCGGTGATCTGGTGGTCGCCGGCTACACCACATGGACAATCCCGGGCCGCGGCCCGCGCGATGCCTGGCTGATACGCGTCGATATCAACCTCAATATCATCTGGTCGCGACGGTACGAGGTTGGCAATGGCTACGACAACAATGCCGACGACGCGCTTTTCGCGCTCGACGAATGTATCTCCACACCGCCCTCGGATACCAACTATACCTGGACACACGACATCGTTGCGGCGGGCACAACCTACAGCCCACCGTATACTCTGGGATACGATGGGCTGCTGATGCGCGTTGACGGAAATACCGGATTGATACCCGCGGTGGGTCGGCTGGGCATTGGCGTACACGGTGGTACCGCGCGCGAGGAATTCTACTCGGTGGACGAACTGGAGGAGAATCTCAACGGCAATCTCGGCAATATCGTTGCCACGGGTTACACCACGTCGACCAGCGCAAACGCCGAAGCCTACATTGTACGGACAAAGCCGGAGCCGTGGCGACTGATCAACGACCGCACGTTGGGCGATAACGGTAACCTGCCGGACGTGGGGTACGGAATCCGCGAGATTCGTACCGCGCATACCGGCCTTACCGCCGGCAATCTCATCGTAACGGGTTACGTGACCACAACGCTGCCGAATGGAAGCAAGTGGGGCAACCAGGATCTGTTCCTGCAGGAGTACACGGGCGTCCTTGCACCAGTGGCACCAACCACACGGGTATTTGGCGGTACACGTGACGACTGGGGATGGTCCGTTTCGCCGGTGGGAAGCTCCGCGAACTGCCGCACCGCCGGATTCGTGGCATGCGGAAGCTCACGCAGCCCACTGTGCGACGCAACCGACCCGCAGGATATCTATCTGCTCAAGACGGACAATGTGCGTTCCAGCAACTGCAACGACACAACGATCACGAAGCAGGACTTGATACCGAACCTCTCGTACGACAGCCTGAAGGCTTCCATTGACACGCTGTACGACTGGACCGAACCACCAGTAATGCGCACCTGCCGCAACTGGGGATGCCTGCTGTGTGTGCGGGCCGACGGCACGGTATTGTGCCCGATCATGCCGTGCGCGCTTGCCGACTGCGCCGAACCGCCGCCACCGCCGGATACGATCATCGATCCGCCGCCGTGCCCACCGTTCTGCGACACGTTGCCGGCGTTGAAGGCCGCACCCGGCGCAGCCACGGCGGGGCAGCGGCATACCGCGATCTTCCCGAACCCGGTGATTGCCGGACAACCGCTTGTTATCGATTTCGAGCTGGCTCACGATGCCAAGGTGGTGATCAGTGTCAGCACGATCAAGGGCGAGTTGGTAATGTCCACCGCGGGCCTGTACAAGGCAGGTACGCGCCAGTTCCCGATTGAAACCATGAACTGGACATCGGGCGCATACGTGGTGGAGATATCCGACGGCACACAATGGATCACCACGAAGGTGGTTGTTGCCAAATAAACGTATCGGTTGAATCAGGCTCACGGCCGCCCCGCCACTTGCGGAGCGGCCGTGGCTATTATGGCTCGGCCTGTGTTGGACCTTTCCCGAACAACCATTCGTTGCCGCCGCGCTCTGCGTGGCGTTCAGGATTGAATTCGTGGCCCGGCGATGCGGCGCGCCACGGCCTTGCCGGAATAAATCCAAACCCTGCAGGCCTTTACCCCTGTAGGCCAATCCACGGTTGGCACAGCGCCGTGGATCGATGTGGCTGTGAGAAACCCTTCTCCGTTGCACGGGAGTATGAAGTAATGATGATTGCAGTGATCGCGGCGTTGGCCGCATGCCTTTCGGTTGCCGGGTGCGCGAACCATTCCACCCCGGACGGCGCCATGCCGGCAACGGTATCGGCCGCGAACGCGCCGGCCGTACCCGCCGAACGCGACTCCACTCACGTGGCCAAGATCACCAGAAGCGACGAGGAGTGGCGCAACACGCTTACACCGGAGCAGTACGACGTGCTGCGCAAGAAGGGTACCGAGCGCCCGTTCACCGGCGCCTATTGGGATAATCACGAAACGGGAACGTACATGTGCGCCGCATGCGGGCTGGCACTGTTCAGCTCGGGCACCAAGTTCGAGTCCGGCACCGGCTGGCCCAGCTTCTGGCAGCCGATCGCCAGGAACCACGTGGAGGTTGCCGCCGACAACAGCCTGGGCATGGAACGCGACGAGGTCACCTGCGCGCGCTGCGGCGGACATCTGGGCCATGTGTTCAACGACGGCCCAAAGCCAACCGGGCTGCGTTACTGCATCAACTCGGTTTCGTTGCGGTTCGTGAAGGGTAAGTAGCGCGGCAACACCGTCGTACAACAACACAAAAGCCGGCAACAGCATTCCAGATATTACAGCCGGCAGAGCAGCACATGGTATGGTTGCACCGCCGGCTGTTTGGTATGTTCCGGCGCGTGTCGGCCGCCCGAACAACGAACCGAACGGCCGACGACTTTTTGACCAAATCGCCTGTAGCGACACCGTTCAATCCATGGGATCCTCCACGCGCCAACAACCGGCTCCGTACAATCGCATCGCCCGCGTGCGTGGTCGTACCCGACGGCTGTTGCGTTGGCTGGCCATAGGCTGCTGTTGCGCCGTGCTGGCATATGGCGGTACAGCGGCCCAGGCGCAGCGGGCCATTCCGGGTGCTGGTATCGAAGGCAGCGGTATCAGTATCGGCCGATCGTCGATCGAGGATGCCATCGCACACTACGGCCCCGGATACCGTATCGCCCGCGCATATCTTGCGAACGCCGAGCTATGGTATGATTCGCTCGGGATCGGCTTCGGCTATCGGCCGTACAATCGATTGCATACCATCGAGGAAATCCTGCTGGTGCAACCGTGTCGAGCGACGGTGTTCGGGCACATCGGCATTGGAAGCCACATGGATCAGGCGCTCCGGATCGATGGCTGCGCGTTGTCGGCCTCGTACGATGACAACATCCGATGCGATTGCCCCGGCATCAGGATGCTGGCAACCGCCGATAGCAACAGATCCCAGAACCCGGGCACACAACGCATCCATACGATTATCCTTCACGATGCCGATCGCAACGGAGCGTGCCGATCCTGCCCGTATCAACACGATAATCGCCCATATGCGGCACTGCTTATGGCAGTCAAGGCACTATTGGCCACGCCAGGCATCGATACCGGCAACTTCGCTCGCCGGCTGGCCAACACGCTCCGGCATTGCGATTCGCTGGCAGGCGGCGGCGAATGGGATGTGGGCGATCGATGGCCAGCGAACATTCTGGCAGCCCAGCGTATGCTGCCTGCGGGCGCATCGGTACAGGACTGCGTCCTGGCGATGCCCGAATCACGACTCGGCCTGCGGTTGCTGATTATCAACGGCATGGTTGTTGCCGGCGCAATCGCGGATCCGTCGAACACGCATATCCATGCCGACACCATCCAGGCGGTGATCGTGTCCGACACGGCCGCCGCCAATCAGTTCGTGCAACGCCACCGTCAATTATGGGGCGGCAGTGCCACGCTGTCCAGCGGCATCACCTCACCATTTGCCCGACAAGTTGTTGGCACGTACTGCGCATTGGGTGGCCAGCGTACGTACATGGCACGGCAACTCCGCGCGGGGGTTGTCGCCCGCGACACCTTTCTGTTCCGCACATGGCTTGCCGCGATGACCCCGGAGATACAGACCTACGGCGCACTTGGGTTGCTGGTGTTGCAACGTCGCGGCATGCGATTGGCGCCCGCCGACCTGGCCGCCATCCAGCGCCTGCGCGAAGTCACCACGCCCATGTTGACATGTTCGGGTTGTCTGTTGAGCTCGGACTCTCCGCCCAGCACCCAGCTTGGCGACACGTTTGTGTTGATATTTGATGAGATGGCGAAAGAACGGTAGCGACAAGCCGCCCGCGCGTGTTGGTGTTGTTGGGCCGGTTCATGGCATCCATCACCGGCGCATATACGTTCAGTGAGCGGCAATCACCACCACCCACATCGAACTGCCCCGCGCCGATGCAGCGCAGGTTATCGCACCACCATCACACGCTGTAGATCAACACGGCCGCCACGGCGCAGGCGCACCCAATACGGGCCAGCCGGCAGCGACGCCACGTCAACATGCTCCACATGCCATCCCGATTCCGCGCTACCCTCACGTATCAGCAGCACACGTTCGCCGCGTATATCGATCACATCAAGCGTGATGCTCGCGGGCATGTTCAGATTGTACGCCAGATGGACATTGCCAGTGGCCACGTTAGGCGCCACACGCAGGTCGGTAGCGGCATCTTGACCGGCAACGGCCCCAACATCGGCCGAGCGTGCATTGAAGTTCAGGATCTGGCCAAGCGTTGTGGCGGCCCATGCTAAACCCTCAGCCGGATACGCGATACACCGTGCGCTGAAATTGAGCTGGCGGCGGATGCTGTCGGTGCGGGACCAGGTTTCGCCGCCGTCGGTGGTGCGAAGGATGCGCCCGTCGTACGCGGTAACAAAACCGTTGCGCGTATCGGCGAACGCCACCGCGAGATACCCGACCAGTGTCACGGCCGGCTGGTGTACAAGCGTCTGCCACGTGCGCCCACCATCAACGGTGCGGATGATGATCTCGTCGGTAATGTGGCCGTTGCCGGCATATCCGCTGCCGGCGCCCCAGCCGTGCAGACTGTCCACAAAGGAAAGCGATTGCACGGTATCCGCCTCGATGCGCGCCCACGTGGCGCCGGCATCCTCGGTGCGCAGCATGTAGAATGTCTGCTTGCCCCATAGCGCCATCAGGTAGGTGGTTGCCGAAAGGCAGGCGACGTCGTGGATGCCCATGGTTGGCAGCGTATCGGCCGGGGTGGCGACCCGTTGCCACGAGCGCCCGCCATCGCTGGTGCGCAGCAGCACCTGGCTGAACCCGGCGGCAATGCCGTGCAGCGAATCGCTCATCGAAACCGTGAACAGGTTCATCACGGTTCCGCTTCGCGTGCGCGCATCACATGGGATGCGTTGCCATGTGGCACCGCCATCGCCGGAGCGCACGATGGCGCCACTGTCACCCACGGCAATGCACAGATTTGGTGTGGGATACGCAACGTCGTGGTACTCGATGGGCTCCTGCCGGCCATGTACATACCCGGTATCGGTGAGCACAACGCCCCAACTGCGGCCACCGTCGGTTGTACGATTCAGGACGCTGATTGTCCCCGTGAAACCCGAGGCTATACAGTGCAGCGAATCCGCGGCGGCTATTGAGGTGTACGACACATTCATGAGGCTCCCGCCATCGTACGACACCAGCAACGAATCCTGCGTGTTCCATTGCCAGAACTGCGCGAATGCGCTGCCGGGAACGGCACAGATCACCGTCAGCAGAATCATCGCGGCGAAACGAACCCGTGCGGCATTCCCGAAACTTCGCCCGCCCGGGCCATGTTCCGCCGGGTGCGCAACCGGCCGTTGCACGAGGGGTACGAATACGCAGGCAGGCACGCTTCGGCACGTGCCGGTGGTGAGGGTACGATGGGCTCTTCCACGCATTATTCAGTTCTCCTCACATACCGGATAGCAGTTCCGGCCGCCGGACAGGCACGGAGCGCCGTTCGGGTTGGAACTGCCGGTTGGTGTAACCGTGCGATTACCCTGATCATCCTGACAGACAAGGTATGTCCGCGAACAACAGATGGCGTCGCCGCATTTGGACAGGTAATCGAACTGGGAATTCGGGCCAAGACATTGCGAGACAAAGCCACGTATCTGGGTTTCGCACGTGCCATTCTGGTGTGGTGGAAACCCCATCGGATTTGCCTGCAACAGATGCAACAACGCTCGACTCACCATCGCACCGGGATTAAATGGTGCCGAACAGGCAGGGCTCCACCTCTTGATGCCGATAATCTCAATATCGTATTGATTGCAGGATGATGCCCGGAATCGATAGTCGACATCAAATTTGCATCCCGCCGGATCAGCCGGGATCGTCTGGCTGGCCACCGTCCACGATTGGTCCTGCAGGCAGTTGTCGCACTGGGCCAGTTGAGCCAGGGCTGTGATGGGGATAGAAAAAATCGCGAAAACAACGAAAATTGCGGAGATCCCTCCCCGCGGAATGCTGTTCATGAATGTACCCTCCTGAAACGAACAACAACGAAACGTTCCATCCTGGAGAGAGAATGGCGGGGGAGGGGGATTTTATGCTGGACCACCGTGGTGACGCCCGAACGTAATGATTCGGGGATCATCGGCACAGTACATCATTGTGTACCCCTCCCTGAAACGCACCTAAACGATACGCATTCACACAGGCCAGATGCAATGCCATCCGGATCAGGCACATAAGTATATCCCGAATATACCGCCTTGATCTCTTTCATGCAAGACATGCCCTCCCCTATCACGCCACTGACAAACCGCTTCATTACGCCAGAATCCCCCGCTTCAACAGCGATAAGCGTCAACATCACAAAACCATGGCGATACACCGCATGATAATCATCATGCCCATCAAACCCCGTATTACGTACCGGCTTGTATTCGGTGGTATCACTTCGCCTCCTCGCATACCGGGAAGCAGTTCGCGCCGCCGGCCTGGCAGACGGCGGGGCCGGGGTCCGTGCCACCGGTTTGCCGTACCTGCCGCGTACCATCGGCCAACCGGCATACGCTGTACGTGCGCACGCAGCAGGCCACATCAGCACAGGCAGCCAGATAGTCCCCCGGCCCAACAAGTCCCATGCACTGCGTTACATACGTTCGGACTCGAGCATCACACTGGCCGTTTTCAAAGGGCGGGAACCCCATCGGATTTTCCCGCAGAAGGAACTCCAACGCACGCGATACCATGGCCCCGGGATCAAAGGGGTTACTGCACGCCACGTTCCAGTTCCTGATGCCGATGATTTCGATGTCGTAGTGGTCGCAGGCCGAGGCACGATAGCGGTAATCGACGCCGAACGTACAGAGGCTCCGATCCGCCGTGATCGTCGCCGATGCGAACGTCCACGGCCATCCCTTGCAATCGTCACACTCCAATCGCTGTGCCGAAAGAATTTCTGGCAGAACCGATATCAATACAACAAACGCAGCGAAACCGGCCGGCAGTAGTCGTTGCATGAATACACCCTCCACATACAATACATGTCAGCAAGAGTATACAATACCTTGAGAGGGGGGGATGGGGTGC
>CBHYLN010000194.1:0-7709 GCA_966128725.1 uncultured bacterium
TGCCAAGGGGTTTATTCTGGACGGTTACCCGCGCAACACGTCGCAGGCGCAGGCGCTTACCGAATCGCTTACGGCGGCCGGCCGTACGGTGGATTACGTGATCTACCTTACCGCGCCGCTCGACGAGCTGGTGGAGCGCATGCTGAAGCGTGGCCGCCCGGATGATACCGAGGAAGTGATCCGCACACGATTCGAGGTGTACGACCAGGAGACCTCACCGGTGCTGAACTTCTTCCGCGCGCACGGCGAGGTGATCGAGCTGAACGGCGTTGGCGAAATCGACGACGTACACAGCCGTATCATGAGCGTGCTGCGCGGCGAGCACTCGCAGGCCGCGTCGTGACGGCTTCGCAGCCTGTTGGAATAGCTATTGGTGAATGAAACCGAGAACGGACGATCGCATGATGCATCGTCCGTTTCCGTGTGTATGCGTCCGACTCCTTACGTGTGTCACGTGGCCGCACTTCCGTATTGGCTGCCACATAACGCGAACGCCGGATACGCGGGGCCGTACCCGTGCGCATCCGGCGTTCTGATTTCCTGGGCTGTGTTCGGCGCCTACGCGTCCTCGCGTTCCTCGTCGGTCTCATTGTCGGAATAGATGTCCGGCAATTCCTTGTACGAGGTCTGGTCGAACCGATTGCGGATGATCTTCGCCTCGGTGAAGAAGATCACATCCTCGGCGATGTTGGTTGCGTGATCGGCCAGGCGCTCCATGTTGCGGAGTTGCACGATCAGCAGCGCGCCCGCCTCGATGAACTCCGGCTCGCGCTTCATCATCTCCACGATCTGCCGCCCGATGCGCTGCTCGTACTGATCCACGCGGATGTCGCTTCGCATGATCGAGAGCGCCAGCTCGGGGTCGTTGCCAACGAAGCTGTCGATCGTATGGCGCACCATGGTGTGCACCGCCTCGGTCATCTGCGACAGTTCCAGGCGCTCCACATACGGACGATAGGGGAGAAGGGCTTCCACCGAGCGCGCCACGTTGAACGCCAGGTCACCCATGCGCTCCAGGTCGCTGTTGATCTTCATCGCCGCCATGATCAGGCGCAGGTCGCGTGCCACCGGCTGCTGCAGGGCGAAAATCCGCTGGCACTGCTTCTCGATCTTGAAATCCAGCTTGTCCACCTTGGAATCACGGTCCATCACCAGGTGGGCCATGGCCACGTTCCATTCGTTCAAAGCCCGGAACGCATACTCAACCTGCTCGTCAACAAGGCTCCCCATCTTGATGATGCGGGTGCGCAGCTTGTCCATCTCCTCTTCAAAAGCTCTCATAATGGCGTCTCGAGAATACGGGGATTGTGAAATTGATGTGCCGGCCTTGCAACGCCCCGCCCGTGGGAAGGTGGCGGGGCGGGGCAGCCCGGCGTGGCCTGTTATCCGAAGCGCCCGGTGATGTAATCCTCGGTCTGCTTTTTCTCGGGGTTCGTGAAGATCGTGCGGGTAAGATCGTACTCGATCAGCTCACCGATATAGAAGAACGCCGTGTAGTCGCTTACGCGCGCGGCCTGCTGCATGTTGTGCGTAACGATAACGATTGTGTACTCCGACTTCAACTCGTAAATCAGTTCCTCGATCTTGTTGGTCGAGATCGGGTCCAGAGCGGAGCACGGTTCGTCCATCAACAGGATTTCCGGGTTCACCGCAATGGCGCGCGCGATGCACAGGCGCTGCTGCTGGCCGCCGGAAAGCGCCAGCGCCGAGCTGTGAAGCCGGTCCTTGGCTTCCTCCCACAGGGCCGCCCCGATAAGGCTTCGCTCCACGATTTCGTCGAGCTGCTTCTTATCGCTGATGCCGTTGATGCGCGGCCCGTAGGCGATGTTGTCGTAGATCGACTTCGGGAACGGGTTCGACTTCTGGAACACCATGCCAACACGCTTGCGCAGGTTCACCACGTTAACGCCGCTGGAGTAGATGTCCACACCGTCGATATAGGTGCGGCCGGAGATCTTCACACCCTCGATCAGATCGTTCATCCGGTTCAGTGTCCGGATATAGGTGCTTTTGCCACAGCCCGACGGGCCGATGAACGCCGTTACCTTGTTGGCGTACATGTTCACGCTGATATTCCGCAGCGCCTGCTTTTCGCCGTAATGGAGCGAGAGATTCTCGCTCTGGATCTTGACGTGTAGTTCTTCCTTAGCCATGAAGGTCGATATCGTGTACTGAACGATTACGCCGCAATCTGACGACGGCGGATGCGTGAACGGAGCAGAATGGCCGAGAGGTTGAGCGCCAGCGTAAGCCCCAGCAGCACCAGCGTGGTGGCATACTGTAGCGGCCGCGTGGCATCAACATCGGGCGACTGCGTTGCGAGGATATAGAGATGGTAGCCCAGGTGCATGAACTGGTCGTTGGGCGAGCTGGGCAGGCCCTGCAGCGAGTACACCGCGCCGGTGAACAGGATGGGGGCAACCTCGCCGGCGCCGCGGCCGATCGCCAGGATCGAGCCGGTAAGGATGCCGGTAAGCGAGTTGGGCACCACAACCTTGCGAATGGTTTCCCACCGTGTGGCGCCAAGCGCAAGGCTTGCCGCCCGCAGCTCGCGTGGCACGGTTTTCAGGGATTCCTCCACCGAGACGATAACCACCGGCAGGGTGAGCAGGGCAAGGGTAAGCGCGGCCCAGATCAGCGCCGGCTTGCCCCACTTCAAGTCCACATGATTGTTCATGAAGCGCATCACGATGTCGCCGTTGACACGCGCCTCGGTGCCCTTGGGGAATGTGGAGAGCGTGGAGATCTGCGATGCCCAGTCCAACTGCGGATCGTTCTTCAGATACTCCTGCACGGTTGCGATCGTGGCGATGCGCCCGTGACCAACCGGCGACTTGGCGGCCTCGATGGTCTGCTCGAACGACGACATCGTGCGGTCCCACTGCACGCGATCGATCTGCGCGCCGATTGTCTGCACGAAGAATCCCAGGCCGAACAGACCGAACACGATCGACGGCACACCCGCCAGGGTGTTGACGGCGAAACGGATGGTGCGCGCGAACCACGAGTTCTGCTTTGCGTATTCGGTAAGGTAGATCGCCGTGATCGTGCCCACCGGCACAGCCGCAAGCGTCATGATAAGCACCAGCAGCACCGTGCCGTAGATGGCAGGGAAGATGCCGCCCTCGGTGTTCATGTTCTTGGGCGAGGTTGTCAGGAACTCCCAACTGAGATGGCCGCTGCCGGTGACCACGAAGTTGCCGATGATCACCACGATGATGGCGATTACCAGCAGTGTTGCCACCATCGGGAGGCGCAAAGCCAGGAAGCCCATGATTGCCTTGCGTGTCGTGCTCATTCGGTCCCCCGGAATTTCTTGATCAGTCGTGCCTTCACGTAGAACTCGGTAACCAGGTTGATTGCGAACGAGAAGACGAACAGGATAACGCCCAGCAGGAACAGCAACTGATAGTGCGGCGAACCGAACACCACCTCGCCCATTTCCGCGCCGATCGTGGCCGCGAACGTGCGTACCGGCTCGAAGAAATTCCAACTGAAGGTGCCGGCGTTGCCGGTGGCCATCAGCGCGATCATGGTTTCACCAAAGGCGCGCCCCAAGCCAAGCAGCACCGCGGCGAAAATGCCGGGGGTTGCCGCCGGCAGCATCACTTTGTACGCCGCCTCCCATTCGCTGGCCCCAAGGGCAAGCGCGGCCTCGCGCAGCGATTGCGGCACCGCCCGCAGGGAGTCCTCGGTGATGGTGTAGATGATCGGAATCACCGCAAGGCCCAGGCCGATGCCGCCAACAACCGAGTTCAGGCGGAATTCCGTGCCGGTGAGCGCCTGTACGATCGATGCCACCGTCATCAGGCAGAAGAACCCGAGCACGACCGACGGGAAACCGGCCAGAAGCTCGATGATCGGCTTGATTGTCTCGCGCAGGCGCTTCGGTGCGAAGAATGCCGTGTACAGCGCGGCCAGGATGGCCAGCGGAGTTGCGAACAGCAACGCCACAACCGTGGTTTTGATGGTGCCAACGATGATGGGGTAGATACCGTAGCGCGGGTGCTCCGAATTCGGCTGCCAGTTATGGTAGGCGATGTATTCCAGCTTCACCGGCGAATCGTGCGTCAACAGCGGGTAACCCTCGGCGCGGATTTGTTCGCCGAGATCTAGAAGCCCCTGTTTGCCGCTGGCGGCGTCGCCTGCTGCGCTGCCTGCGCCGGATGGGTCGGTGGTGCCGCCCGCGGCGGTATCGTTGTTCTGCGCCATCGGCAGATCCGACGAACCCGGGTTGTACACCTCCATGTTGCCACCGCCGGAGTCGGTGGCTGCGGTTGCCTTTGCCGAGTCGGCGCCGGCCGCTGCCGTGCCCGCAAGCGGGATACTGTCGGTGCCGGCGTTGTACACTTCCATGTTGCCACTGCCGGAGTTGGCGGCGCCGGTTGCCTTTGCCGAGTCGGCGCCGGCCGCTGCCGTGCCCGCAAGCGGGATACTGTCGGTGCCGCCATTGTACACTTCCATCGTGGCCGTGTCCTGGCCGGGCGCGGACGTGGTGCCGGCCGCGTCGGCCGCCGAATCCAGACCCGCCGGAAGGCTGTACTGCTCGATCTGCGCGACATCCATCTTCTCCGGCGTCGAGCCAAGCACAATGGGTGAGGCTTCGCGGAAGACGAAGAAGAAGATCAGGAAGATGAAGATGATCGACGTGCCGGCAATCGTATAGATGCCGCCTTCGATCAGCCGCTCACCAATGTGCCGGCTTTTCTGCGTAAGCGATGGACGCTCCGGATACAGCGCGGCGGTGCTTTTCCGCACCGGTGTTTCGCGCCCTCCGGGGGATCCGTTGAGTTGAGTCGAGGGTTGGTCGGACATGTAGCCTCGTTGTCGATCTGGCTTGCAGGCCGCGAAGCGGCTCAGTGAGTAGGCGTATCGGCAGCGAAACCCCGTTGGGCTGGCTGTGCTGTGCACGCCGGCCGTTCGGAATTGTCACTTGATGGTGCGCGTTGCAACATGCGCAAAGTAGATTACCTGAGCGTTATGCAACGCATAAGGTCTACAAAATACGACACGGCTCGTCAATGGGCCGAGCCGTGTCGTGTGTCATTATGATGCCCGCATGGTGTGGCGAATGCCCTGCATACAGGCACACTGTCATTGTCAATGTCAGTTCAGCGGGAAGTAGCCAACCTTCTTGACAATCGCCTGGCCCTCGGCCGAGAGGATCCAATCCACATAGGCCTTCAACGAGCCGGTGGGGCGGTTGCGGAGATAGAGGTACAGGAAGCGGCTGATCGGGTACTGGCCGCTGCGCACGGTTGCTTCCGACGGCGTGTAGGCCGTGCTGTTGTCGTTGGCCTTCACCGAGGCGATGTGCACACCCTTGGTGTAGCCGTAACCGCCGTAGCCGATGCCGTTGCGATCCTTGAGCACCGCGTTCACCACGGCGGCGGTGCCGGGCAGCGTCTGGGTGGAGGACGCGAAGTCCAGATTCTTCAACACGTGCTCCTTGAAGAAGCCGTATGTGCCGGAGCTGTTCTCGCGGCCGTACAGGATGATGCGTGCATCAGGGCCACCCACCTGCTTCCAGTTGCTGACCCGGCCGGTGAAGATATCCTTCAACTGTGCCATCGTCAGCGTCTTTACCGTGTTCGACGGGTTCAGATAGATGGTGATGCCGTCGAGCGCGGCACGAACCTCGACACCTGGCGAACCGAAGCGCGACTTGAGCTGGTTCTTCTCGGCCGCGGTCATCGGGCGCGAGGAGTTGCAGATATCGGTGGTGCCGTTGATAAGGGCGGAGATGCCCGTACCGGAACCGCCGCCGGTTACACGGATCGAGACGCCTGCGTTCTTTGCCTGGTAGGACTCGGCCCAGCGCTGTGCCAGGATCACCATCGTGTCCGATCCCTTCACCGTGATCACATCAACCGGAAGGAACCCGTAGCCCGCAACAACGGCGGCCAGGAACACGAGCGAGAGGAGAAGCTTCTTCATCATGATTGCTGTTTATCCTTGATCTGTAGCTGGTATGTTGGTTCGCGTCGATTCGTTGTTGCACCGCCTGGCGTACCGGGCGGTGCAACCCTGTGTTCATCAGAACTTGTACTGGAAGCGGATCGTGGTCTTGTTGTCCTTCAGATCTTCCAGCGTGCTGATCTCGTCGGTCGCGTACTTCGGCATTTCATACCAGGCCGTGATCCGGAGATTGTCGATGAAGTAGTTGATGCCGAATCCAAGCACCGATGACTTGGCATCCGACGAGGACTTCACGTTGGTGCCGGAGAGATCGGAGTTGCGGTCGAATACGTCGTACTTCGCCACCAACTGCAGGTCGCTGCCGATGTTCTGCACCAGATAGGCGTAGAAGCCGGACTGATTGCGGAGCGCAAGGTTGGCGGCGGCCGTTCCCGGCGTGATCTTCACGATGTCCTTGCCGGTGCTGTCCTTGGTTGTGCCAACCGTTGCGGACGTTGCGGCCGTGGGGGCCGTTGGGCGCTTGCCGGTGAGCATCTCGCCCTTGATGATCGTTCCACCGAACGGCAGGATATCCAGATAGATCTGCGCCTCGATGTTGAAGTTCGACTTGTTGCCGAACCCGCGGAAGTTGCCGGTTTCGTCGTTGAACGCCGTCACCTTGGCCTCGTTCTCCCACTTGGTGATCGAGTCACCGGTCTGCGGGATGCCGCCCATGTAGTACGAAACGCCCAGATCGGCCTGCACCGGCGACTCCGAGCCAAGCGGAACCGGGAAGGTGAGGCGGGTGATGATGTCCTTGTACGGATCGGTTTCGGCGGCAACACCAACACCGTTGTACATGCCCACCTGAAGCTTCGGGTTGAAATCGTCGGTGATGGTTGGCCAGTAGCTTACCAGGAAGCCCAGATCGCGCTCGTCCGGATAGAACGCGCGAACAACCTGCGAACGCTCGGCCGACTCGCGTGCGCTCGAGGAGAGCTCCACTTCGTAGTTCGGACGGTTGAACGAGCCAATCTGAACGGTCAGTTCGTCGTTCGGCAGGATCTGGAACAAGCCGTACGCATCCTTCAGCTTCACGCCGGCTTCGGTGAAGTCGGCCTGCACCACGGCGCTCATCATGCCCAGCTTGTGCTGAACCTTCAGGCGGCCACGGCGGATGGTGAAGAAGTTCTTGCGCGAGTCGGAGTAGAATGCCCGTCCGTTCGGGTTGGTGCTTTGGTCGAAGTGCTGCCATTCGGCCTGCACATAGCCGGAGATCTTGATCTGCTTCAGCTTGTCAACCTCGGTCTCCAGGGTCGTGGTGCGGTCGTTAAGGCCGCTTACGGTTTCCTGGGTTTCTTCGAGCGAGGGGGGCGCCGTCGGCTGCCCATTGCCCTCATCCTCCTGAGCATGAGCAATGCCAACGCTCATGGAACCCACCACGAGCAACGAGAGGAGTACGCGATTCATACGTTCCTTGTACGAAGTTTATGAAGAGTAGGTCTGCGAGATCCGATTGGAAAGGGTTGCGAGGCAGGGTATCGCCGGCTCCGGGGTGTGGGAACCCTGGTGACGACACGGCGCGCGGAGAGCGCTGAATGGGAATCGATACTCCGCCTGTTCACTGCGCGTTCCTTCGAACGGCCACAAAGCTACCGGCGTAATGTTATGACGCTGTTACCGTAGTATTACCAAATCATTAACCGCCCTGGCGGTGGGTTGCGGTGGTGGGGCCTGAAACGGCAGCGGCCGCCGGGCGTGATCGCCGGGCGGCCGCTGAAAGCCATACATGAAGGCCATCGGTTGGGTGC
>CBHYLN010000195.1:0-7701 GCA_966128725.1 uncultured bacterium
CCTGGCTGTACACATCGCCGGCAAGGGCGCTGCCACGATTCACCTTGCTGTGCACATCGGCCGACACACGGAAGTTCAGCCAATCGAATGGCCGAAGCGAGAGGGTGACGTCGGAACCAACCGAATACGTGCCGTTGAAGTTGGCCGTTCGGGTATAGACGATGCCGCCAACAAGATCCTTGCTACGCTCGATATCGCCTACGCTGGTGTTGTAATAGGGGCCTACCGAAAGCATGTTGCCCATGCCCCAGTACGTGCTGTAGTTAAGCTGGAAGGAGTTTGTGAACTCCGGCGTCAGGTCCGGATTGCCGGTGGAAATATTCTGATCGTCCCAGCGCTGTTGCGCCGGGTTCAGCGCATCAACATCCGGCAGCGCAAGGCTGCGGCGGTAGCTGAGCGTGAATGTATGCTGTTGCTCCAACGTATAGGCAACCGAGGCGCTCGGGAAATAGTTGGTGTAATCGCGCGAGATAATCTCCTGACCGGAAGAATATTCCGCCGCAACGGTTGCACGCTCGGCGCGCACGCCAAGCTGCACGTTCAACGCATCGTTCACGGCCCAGGCCGTCTGGGCATACAGGGCGTACACGGTATTTGTCGGCAGATAATGCGTGGTTTGCGAACTGTCGGTAACGTACGCGCCCAACGCACGATTCCAGTTGCCAACGTACGAGCTGTCGTCGGCGATGGTGATCTCGTGCTTGGCGCCGAACGTAAGCTTCAACGCGTCGCTCACCGGGTTTTCGTAGTCCAGCCGGGTGATGATGGTTGCGTTGGAATTGCTGGTGTTGGAGTAACGCTGCGCGCCGCGGTTGGTGTCCGGCTCGCCGGCCGCCGAGAAATATCGGCTCACGTAGTTGCGCGAACCGCCGTAGGAGTAGCCATCGTAGGTAACGTCCAGCGAGAGCTTGTGATCCTTCTGGAACGAATGCTTCAAAAGGAATGACGCCGTGGAATATCCACCGTCGCTGGTTTTGCCGCCATCCGGGGCACTGCTGTCGCTGAACCGCCCAACTATGTCGCCGGCGAAATTGGTGAGGACATGGTTGTTGGCCGAAGAGTAGTCGCTGATCCAGTGGTTGAGATTGAACGACACGGATGCCACATCGTTCTCGCCGAACTTGTAGTCGGCCTGGCCGTACCCATACAGCGCATCGGAATTGGATTCGCTTGAGCTGTTCCCCCGATCGCTGTACTCGCTGCTGTCGCGATAGTTCAGGCGCAGGCTGTTCCCCTCGCCTTCGTGCGGCCCATGGTGACCGCCGCCACCCAGCGAAGCGCTGAACGCGTCGCCGCTGTAGTACAGGCCGGCACCGGCATTGATGGCCTTGCGCGAGTCGGCGCCCGCGTTCACGTTGCCGCCGAACATGTCGCTCATGGTACGGCGGGTGACGATGTTGATGATCCCCCCCTGATTTTTGGCGTCGAACTGCGCGCCAGGATTGGTACGGATCTCGATATCCTTCACCATGCTTGCCGGCAGCGATTGCAGGAACTTGTTAAGCTGATCGCGCGGCATCATCAACGGGCGGTCGTTCATCATGATCGTCACGTTTTCGCTGCCGCGCAGGCTTACGTTCCCGTCCTGATCAACCAGCACCGTGGGCACCTGGCCCAGCAACTCGCTGACGTTGGTGGCCGTATACGCCGGATTATTCTCCACGCCGTACACGGTTTTATCGGCCATCACACGCACCTGTTCGCGACGCCCGGTAACCTGCACCTCCGGCGCCTCGATCGCCGCCTGCTTCAGCCGGATCTCCCCAACGTTCACCGCAGCGCCGGCCGCTCCAACAACCACATGCTCCACAAGGTGTTTCTCGTAGCCGGCATATCGCAGCTCCAGCGTGTACTCCCTGCCCACAATCGCGTTGGTGATATTGAACTCACCGGATTCGTTGCTGAGGTCGCCAAGCGGTTTCGCCGTGGAGTCCGCCGCATCGCGCAGGATGGCCGTGACGGACTTCATCGGCGCACCGGTTGCGCCGTCCTTCACGGTGCCGGTTACACGCCCGGTGCTCTGCGCCCGGGCAACGGAGGGAATCGAACACAGAACAACGGCAAGCACTGCAACACACAGCGTCGCGGCACGAAAGGCATGCAGGGTGATAGTATGCTGGGTCATGGTAAGAAGTAGAGTTCAGAACAATGAACGAAGCAGAGTTGGATGCGGACGAGGGGATGAGGCGTCGCGCGAACACACGAATGCGAACAATCGGGCCAACGCCGCGCGGCGCCGATTCAATCACGCGAAACGCGATCCGAAGTTTCATCGATGCGCGATGCCCGCCAACAACATCACGGCATTGCCACATTGATGCTTGTGTTCGTCGCGCGATTCCATCCGGACACTTGACGCATCCAGGCAGCGATTGTTCCGGGGTATTCCGGGTGTTGGCAGCGGGCAAACGAATCGCGACACCGCACCAGCAACTACGACGTCACGGAGCGGCCCATGCAACATGAGGTGCGCGGGATCACGTTCGCCGCCATCCCTCGCGGCACTTTCATGGAATTGCATATGTGAAAACGCATGCCGCGTATGCCGTACGATCCAGAATATACTGTTCGTGGTGGCAACCGCATTGCCTTTGGGGTACGCAGGCAATGCAGCCGCTGAAGGGTTCCGGCGGGAGTATCCCGTTTGTGCATACCGATATCCGCGCCGCGATTCACAACAGGCGATGGCGCGCATCCCGCGGCACGAAATTGTATGTTGTGCCTCACTGGTTCCGGCCGGCGCTCCCATGCCGGCAACCAGCCCCTTCAGCGCGGCCGGATCGCGCACCACTCTCCTCGTTCGTTCCCCGCGGACGCCCTTCACGCATGGCCTGTCGTAACCGATCGGCCCCGATTTTCCATTCCATTCATCAAACGGGAGTTCCGCATGAGCCAGCATCAATTCAATGTGTCAACACAACCGGTCACCATCAAGCTGATGGAGAAGGTGATCGGGTCCGGCGTACAGAACGCGGATGAGAGCACAATCGCCGTCAACGGCTCCTACAACTGGCCGCCTGATTCGATTGCCGAGGTGGAGATGTCGTTCTTTCTGAACACCCAAGCAAATGACGTCTGCACCGTGGAAGTGAATTGGCCCGGGTTGATTTCGGCGCCAATTCCCCGACAGGAGGCAAGCTACTGGGTATGGCTGGTGTTGGCCCGCCCGGTTGTGAACGTGCAAACGTCGAGCGGCGACCTTATCGTGTTCAGCTACACCGGCCCTCCCGGCGACCCCGAGAAGATTACCGGATTTCAGATCAGCGTGATGGAGAGCGGCGCGCAGCATGCAACCGCGCTCACGTTCGTGTACAACAACTGATGCAGGCGGCCGCATGGCATGGCCACATAAACAGAACGGGAGCCCATACCGGGCTCCCGTTGCGGCAATACGCGCGCAGGCATGCGGCCGCACGCGGGCGCGGCCGTTGTGCCATGCGTCACACGGAGGAGCTTACGATGGCAAGCGTGATTCGGCCACCCACCGGATCGTATGTGTAGGTCAGGGTGTTGCCCGGCCGAACAATCACAATGGGAGCGGCCGTATCGGCATTGTACATCGTTGCAAGCATGTTCCATGCTTCCTCGGGCTTCATCCCCGGGTTATCCCCGATACACCAGAAGTCGACCAGAACGGGCATGTGTGTAGGCATGTGATCCTCCTTGTTCGTGGACAGTATGTTGGAAGAAACCGCACGGCATCAGCACCCGGCTGGTGCGATCGAATTGTGGCCTGCCCAGCCATCCGGCAGGCACAACCCGGGCGCGGTTGAAGGAGAGCATCATTTCGGCAGCGCTTCGCGATCGCCCGATGCACCGTAGCGCGCGGCAAGCTCACGGGCTTCGGCGGACATGCGGGCAACAAGCGCCGGGGGCTCCAGCACCGTTACACCAACGCCCCAGCCCTGCGCGAACGAACGAATCTCATCGAGGTTGGCGACGGTGAACTCAACAAGCAGCCGCCCATCGGGTTGCTCGGCGATAACCCGCTGGGAATCGTGGTAGCGTTTACGATGGAAATAGATTGCCCGATCGGGCTCCACCAGGATGCGCACAACATGCGGTGTGCCGCCATGCAGCGCATTAAATCGCCCGGCGAAATACGTCGCCATGTTGAAGTTCGCGGGCGGCGTGAAGATTGCGCCGGCGTCGGTATCCGGATCGCGCGGCACCACACGGGTAATGCCGGCCAACGAGAAATCGCGAATGGCCTGCCGCCGCCGGCAGAAGGCCACGCAGAGCCACGAGCCGTCGCGCGCGGCAAGCCCGTACGGATCAATCGGCCGCTCGACGTGTTGTTCGCCCGTTGACGCGGTGGTGTAATCGATGAACACCCCATGGCACTCGCGGATGGCGCGCGCCAACGCGCCGAACACCTCGGGGTCGATATGCGCAACACCGCCGGAACCGAAATGCCAGCGCTCGCGCTCGTCGTCCACGGCAAAGGAGCCAACCTCGGTATCCATCTGGCGCAGCAGGGCACCAAACGCGGATTCCAGCGGCCTGCCCAGCGGCGTAACCGCAAGCGCGGAGCGGGCAGCCTGCGCGGCAACCGCAAGCGCCAGCACACCCTCCTCCGACAAGGTCACCACGCGCGTTCGCACACGACGGTGCTCCGGAGCAATCGCCAGCCGCTTTCGACCGCCGATAAAACGCTCCTGTATCGGCACACCGTCGGCACGCAGCCGTGCCACCAGGCGGCGAAGATGGCGCTCGGATTGCAGGCCAAGCAACTCGCGAAGCTCCATCAGCCCTGCGTGCTCCATGGATTCCAACAGCTCACGCAGTTGATGTACTCTGCTGTCCGAAACCGACATCGCCGTATTGATTCTGATGTATTCCGCGCACGGGGCAAGATGGATTGGCGCGATTGGGTTGGATTTGCGCTCGGCCGCACGGGCTCTCTGGCAGGCCCGGGCATAACGCCATGTGCTGTCACTGGTGCCGAAACATACGGAATTCGGCGGCGGCGGTAGCGGCGGCAATCGGCCCTGATGTGTTGGCGTGTTGTAGATTTGCCGAAAACCAAAGGCGGAACACCGGCATGACCCCCGAGAGCAACAACACCGGCAACTTGGCACGGCGAGCGCGGCAATGGACTACGTTGGCAATTTCGGTTGCCGTGCTGGTGGCCGTGCTTATCGGCTACACCAGGTTCCTTGCGTTTAACGAGCAGCGCAGCGGCGTAGCGCTCGCCGATCCCGTGCTGCCACATATCCCGGCGGCCGACCTTGGCACCGTCACGTTTGTGCTGATATACGGCGCGCTGTTGCTGGCATTGTTTTCGCGGTTGCGGAACCCCCGGGCACTGGCGCTTACGGTGCAGGCCTACACGGTGCTGCTGCTGGTGCGAATGGCGGCGATGTATACCGTGCCGCTGGCACCGCCGGCCGGGATGCTGCCGTTATACGACCCGCTTGCAGGACTAGGCCCCGGCGACCAGATGCTGCAGGACCTGTTTTTCTCCGGCCATACCGCAACGCTGTTCCTGCTGTACCTCACGGCGAGCGGTCGTGCGCTGCGCATGTTGTTCCTTGCCGCCACCGTGGCCGTGGGCGCATTGGTGCTGGTTCAGCATTGCCACTACACAATCGACGTGCTCGCCGCTCCGTTCTTCGCCTACGGATGTTATCGCGCAACCCGGCTGGCCCACGATCGTGCATGGCGGACGCCGGCGGATGCAGCATCCTGAGGCACGGCGCTGATGCGCAAGGCGGCTACACGCTCACGATGCGAACACGGTATCGTCCGGCGCCGCGGAGGTCCTCTAAAAATCCTCCCTCCATCCTCTTCTTTTCCCAATGGCCCCGCACCTTGCGCACGCGGCCCTGCTGAAGGCGGCGCCTGCGGGCACATGCCATACGGATTGCCGCCTACGTGGATTGCCGCTTCACGATCACCAGCCGGCTGCCTTCGTTGGCGTTGCGCGTTGAAAGCCCCAGCACCATGCCAACAATCCCCCACGACACAACCAGCGAGCTCATGCCGCTGGAAACCAGGGGCAGCGTGATCCCCGTCATCGGAAGGATGTTCATGGTGCCGGCGATGTGCACGAAGGCCTGCGCGGCCAGCAGCAGCGTGTAGCCGGCAACCACAAGCCCGGCATAGGAATCGCGCCCAAGGTTCGACGCAATGCGCAGGCCGATGGCCGTCAACGTGGCGAACGAAAGGATCACCAGCGCCGAGCCGGCAAATCCAAGCTCCTCGGCAATGGCGGCGAACACAAAATCGGAGGCCGCCTTCGGTATCAGGAACGGCGTGCCAAGCCCAAGCCCGTGGCCGGTAAGGCCGCCGGCGTCGAAGGCATACAGCGATTCCACGATCTGCCGCGCCGTATCCCACCAATGGGCGTCGCCGCGCCGGCTGTACAGATCGGCCCACAGCAGGAAACGCTGCCGTGGCGTGGCCAGCATGCGCGCAATAAACGGCAACTGCACGGCCAGGTACGCGATGCCGACGTACAGCGCCAACACCAGCGATGCGGATGTCCAGAACACATCGCGACGCCGGAAACGCTCCAGCGCACCGATGGCAACAACGGCAGCCACCACAATGGCAAGCACGGCCAGCAGGGCCGTTCCGGGGAACAGGTCGCTGCCCAGCAGGATGGCGCTGGAGGCAAGCGTGCCGGCAAGGAACAACACAACGTACAACGCGCTTCGTGTGAAGTAGGCAAGCAGGAGCGTTTGCGCGATGCTTATCACCAGGAACTGACCGAAATCGCGTACCAGCAGAAACACCACAAGCGGTGAGGAAAGCAGCATCAACGTGTACAGCCACAGCACCAACGGCGAGCGGGCAAAGCGGGCGCGGTCCGGCCCTCCGGAAGGGCCAGCTCCAAAGGCGGCGCGATAGTGAATAAGCAGGCCGGCCCAGGCGATCGGCAACGTAAGCTTCAGCAGTTCCTGCGGCGCCAGGTTGGCGCCGCGCACCCCGCCAGCGGCCAGCAGATAGGCGAGCGTGCCCAGGCATATCACAAGGCTGCCAATGAAACCAACCGGCACCCACCGCGCCGAAAGCAGCGCCGCAAGTTTGCCGCGAGCCACCAACCCAAGCGTCAACAACAGCGCCAGAAGCGGGAGCAGACGGAAGTAGATCGGATCGCCGGAAGCAACCTCGCGCGACTCCAACAGGCCGTGAAATTCCCCGCGATCGCCGTACGCGTGCTCCAGCGCGCGCGCCAGCCGGGTGTCGATCCGCGATGCCTCGAAGTTGCGCCGCAACTCGCCGTCGCGGCGACGCACCACGCGCTGGGCGCTGTCGGCAAGGGCATCGCCGCCAAGGCCGGTGTGCGCGGCAAGGCTGTCGCGAACGGCAGTGATCTGATTATTGGAAAGCTGCGGCGGCGCATCAAACCCAAGCCGGAACTGCACGGCCGATCCGATGCTGAACAGCGCGGCGGCCACCAGCAGGAACGTTTCGGCGCCGCGCGTGCGGCCAGCCGCGGGCATCAGCAGCCATCCGCCGGCAAGGATCGCCGCCGTTACGGCCACGTTGCGCACAAGCACGTCGATCGGCGGCAGGCGCACAAACCACTCCTGCCCCGCCGCAAACACGGCAAGGTTGGCGGTTGCAGCCAGCACAACCACAAGAAACGCCAGGATCGGGTACGCTACGGATCGGGACATGACGAGAGTTATGTGTCGGGAATTAGGAATTAGGAATTAGGAATTAGGAATTAGGAATTAGGAATTAGGAATT
>CBHYLN010000196.1:0-7544 GCA_966128725.1 uncultured bacterium
AACATCGTGATGAGGGCGGCGAGGCGGATGTCGACCCGCGCCGACTCGGGGGCGCCGCGCCGCGTTTTGGGCGCATGCCTGATACGCACCGCCGGCCGTGACGGCGCATCACGGCCATGCGTAGTATTTGAGTAACGACTCCGGAAACAGCACGGGCGATCTTGGTATCGAGACGAAACCGCCGCCAGGCGCACGCGTCGCGGTGACGGCTTCGACAATCGAACACGGCATACACACACGACGCACGACTCCGCCACGGTACGACGCGCCCCCGCAACACTACAGGGGCGCGGTGAATGGGCGTGCCCGCCAACCAGGGGGCAACCATGAAACCACGATTGCTGACAGCATTGCTGGCCGCCATTACCGCGCTTGGCGTATTCGGGCGAGCGGCAAAGCAGCCCGTTACCGACCCCGCGTTCGCCCGCACCGCCACCGGACGACTTGTCATGCAAACCATTGTGGACTACGCTGAGTATATCGGCGGGTTCTACGTATTGCACTACCACGGCATCACCGAACCGCAGTGCGACTCGGTGATGTACATCTCGCGCTGGAACGATACGGCCTGGAAGCTGGTAGCGCGGCTGCAACTGAGCCAGCCGCAACACTACATCAGGACGGTGAACGCAATGGCACTGTACCGGAACAACATCTACGTGGGCGGATACTTCCAGGCGTTGAACGCAATCCCGGGAACCGCGGGCATTGCCGTGTTCGCCGACAATATGTGGCGCCCATTGCCCCACCCCCGGGCCGGCATTATCCGTTGCGTGCTGGCGATGTGCGCATACCGTGACGAGCTGTATGTGTCGTGCAGCCTGGAACACGGCAACCGCTCGCGAACCAATCAACTGCTGGCATGGAACGGCACACAGTGGCGAACGGTGGTGGAGACAATAACAGGAGGGTACATAAGCGCGCTTGCCGAGTATGGCGGCGACATGCTCGCCACCGGTTCCTTCTCCTCGCTTGACGGTATGCCGTTCGACGGTGCGGCCACGATGCGCGACTCCGCGTGGCAGCCGATGTCCGGCAAGCTGGTGCAGGCACTGCATCGCACAACGCCCTAGCAGGCGGGCGCAGGGCGCCCGCGTCGTCGGAAACAGGAGAACCCATCGGCGAACACAGTGGCGACCGCAGTGGCGACCGCAACATCGCGGCCGGCCGTGCAGCGCATTGGACGTGCATTGCGTTGGGCATCCCGTGGCGGCACCCGGCACAGGCGCGGCCGTGGCGCCTTCACACCCGTGGCCGCGCGCGAAGCTCCGGCTGCGGCTTGGGCACGTCGCCGCCATCGAACCGGAACGGTGCCCCGCTCCATCGGCCGGCCATTGTCGCAAGCTCCTCGGTCCGTACCCGGGCGGCCTGCAGCGAATCGGCGTCGAGCCGGTAGCTGGGCTGTTCCACGCTTCCATCAAGCAGCTCGTGATAACCGGGTCCGACGGCGGGCTGCCGGCCATATGTGGCCGCCAGCGACTGCAATGCCTGCTCCATCGCGGCCATCATCACCCGATATCGCACCCACCGGTGATTTTGCCAACACACCTGCCGCTCGCGGGGCGAACGTTGGTACCAGTCCAGCAAATCCCGACCGGCGGCGGCCCCGTAATCGGACATCCGCTGTATCTGCTCGGGGCTCATCATCAGGTTCAGCCCTCCATCATGTTTGCCAAGCACGATGTGCACGATGCGATCGCGATAACCCGGCGCGCGCGACTGCATCGCATCGCCCCAGGTTCGCATCGTGCTGAGCAATGCGGCCACAAACCCTGGCAACCCACCGCGCGAGACGTCGCGCCATTGCTCCTGCAACGCGTCGCTGTTGCGCCTGGGCATCCACGGGGCCTGTCCCTGCCCGGTGCCGCTGGAGGAGATCACCACGCCGAACGTGGGCCTGTCGGGCAGGGTGCGGTCGAAGAAATGGATGGGGAAATTGCTGATGAGGCCGCCGTCGGAAAACCAGCACGGGCTTGCGTGCAGTACATCGTCGCCATCGGACCTGCGCGCCGCCCAATTCACCGTGTACAATTTCACGGCGCTGAGAAGCCCCGGGAAACTCATGCTCATGCGCGCGGCAAACACCACCGGCAGGTCGGCCGCGGGGGGCAGCAGATACTTACCGTCGCGCAGCATGCGCTGTACCAGTTGGCCCCAGTCGCTGGAAGCGCTGCGGGTGCGCACCACCGAGCCCGAACGTTCGCACATCCACGCCACCACATACTCCGGCAGGTAGGCCAGCATCTCGCTCCTGTCGAAGAAAAAATCGTTGCGGAGCTCGGTGGTGCGATACGGACGGCCGTGCGTAAGGCAGGTGGTCATCATCTCCAACTCGATGGCCGGCTCGTCGGGTTTGCCTGCCTCGCCCCGCGGACGTTCGCGGCCGGCGAACCAGAGATCACCGAAGGTAAGCGGACGCCCGTATCTCACCGTGGCGCCATCGTGCCGTGCCAGCCCTGCGAAGTTGTCGATGCGGTGCGACAACCACACCGAAAGCGGCGTGCCGGGCGGTACGCCAGGCGGTGCTTCGTTGGCAACGGCATGCCGCTCGTGCTCTGGGCCGCCACCCGCCCCACCACAGAACCCGAAGCCATGCGCAGGCAGCAAGCGATACGCGCGCAGCAGCATTCGGAGTGCAAGGGCAATCGCCGTGGCGGCAATCCCACACAGCAACCCGCCAAGGGCCAGCGGCCAGGCACTCCAGCCAACGCGCATCAGGAATGGAATAGCGACAAGAACAACGGTTACCACGGCGCCGGCAAGCGCCAGGATCGGAGCGCTCTTCACGACCGCGCCTGCAACAGCCCGCGGGCGCCCGGTGGTTTTCAGCGCCGCCAATCCAACCGCGAACAGGGGCCGCAGGGCTGCATAGGGCTGGAAGAGATCCAGCAGCCGGGTACGGCCGCCGTCCACAAGCTGCCCAAGCTCGGCCGGCACTTCCCGCAGGCGTTCAAAGGCGGAGCCATCCGCGCCGCCGGAAGTCGTACGGCGATACTCCGCGGCCGCGGTAAGGGCGGCCGCGATTGCGCCCACGGACGTACCGCCGATGCTGCGGAACGCGCAGCGGGCAGCCACCTCGCCAACCAACGTGGGATAAACGATGCCGCTGGTTACGCCGCCTTCCATCACGATATCACATGGCAGCAGTCCCGCGCGCTCGGTCGGCGAAGCTGTAGCGGCCGTGGGATTTTCGATTGCTGTGTCTGGCATTGCCGTCACCCTGTGCTTCAAATAACACAGCCACGCACGGCGTTGCCGTCGCGGTGCGCGCACTGCGAAAAACGTTGATAAAAGGTGTGGGAGGAGATCAGACGCGCGCAAAATACACCGTTAGGGTTATTGCGTTGCGCTTATGCGTTGCGCTTATGCGTTGCGCTTATGCGCTGCGCTTATGCGCTGCGCTTATGCGCTGCGCTTATGCGCTGCGCTTAACGGTTCAGCAACGCTCGGGTGGCGACCAGCCCACCGTTGGCACAATGGATATCAGGGGCGTGACGAATTCATCACGGTCATGCGTAGTAAATGAGTAGTGCCGCCGGCCGGCGCGGGCACGAGATTCGTGGTGGAACGATGATGCCTCGGTTCATCATTGCGTATGGACAATTCATGTATTGAAATGGAGTATTCCCATGACGTGCTTCCGGTTATTCATTCTCTCGGCACTCACAACTCTCCTGACATTCACAACAATGCACATGGGCGCATTGCCCATGTGGGCACAGTCGGCCACGCCATGTTCAGGCACCGATGCCTGGATCCCGGCCGACGCGTATTTCGGTGAAGGTGTGCTTGGCCTTACCACCAGGGGCGATGCCCTGTACGCTCTACATCAGCTTTATACGGAGTACCTGCCAGAGATTCCCTCGTACCAGATTTCCACATGGGACGGAACGCGATGGGATCACATCAGCAGGGTGAAGCTGCTTGGCCTGACGCCGCCCTATACGTACATGGCGTGGCTTGGGAGCAATCTGTATGTCAGCGGAGGGATTCTCAAGATGAACGACGAGACCGTTGCCGACGGCATGGTGCGTTTCGACGGCGAGCGGTGGTACACCATCCCAACCATCGGTGGGCACTCGGCGTTTATCGGCGCTCTCGCCGTTGCGGACCAGATGTTGTACGCCGCTGTCACCGTACGGTTCGAGGACAGGGCATTGTTCGGTGTGGCCGCATGGGACGGGGACCACTGGCGCTACGTTGATACCAACACGTTCGTTTCCCTGCCGGCAATAACACTGCACAACGGCAGCGTATACGCGTTTGGTGTCACGCACATCAACGGGACCGATTCCACCAGCGGCATCGCGGTGATGCGCGATGGCCGATTTGTGCTGATCCACGACTCGCTCAACCTGCGATTCGAGACCGAGCGCAACAACGTGGTGGCATCCACGCCCTCGGCGCTGTACCTGCTTGCGCATTTCGGTCGTGTGCCAGGCGCGTACGACCGCATCATCGCCGTTTCGGGCGACTCGGTGCGCGCGGTAACGCCGGCGCTGGCAACGTATGTTGGCCGCCAACTTGCCGCGCACTACAACGAGCTGTTCTGTTTCGGCATTCGGAACACCGATATCACCAGCACCGATTGCGGGCGTTTCGATGGGGCATGGTGGCATCCGCTTTCGGAGATCGGCACGGCCCGATATGCCTTCGCGCATTACCGCAACCGCATGTACGTTGGCGGCGGATCGCTGTATGGATGCACCAATGGCGCGATGAACCTGGCGGTGCTGTGCGACAACGGCGCGTGTTCGATGGTGCACGGGACGGTGTACAACGACGCCAACGGCAATTGCCGGCGCGAGGAAACCGAGCGGGGCAGCAGCACCCCTTTGGTACGCATCGAGCCCGGCGGATACGTTGCCCGCTGCAACTACAGCGGCATCTTCATGCAGATGTTGCCACCGGGCAGCTACACGGTGTCGCTTGCACGGCTGGACAATCAGAGCGCCCCATGCACGGGCGTTGATCGGCTCGTAGCCCTTGCCAGCAACGGCGCGGCCCAATGGGATGTGGATTTCGCCCTGCGGCCAACCAACACGACAATCGAACTGGCGACGCAGATCTCGAGCAGCACCGTAAGCACCGACCCGTTGTGGCGTGTCACGGTTGTGTTCCGCAACAGCGGCACGGCGCCGGCGCCGGCCACAACCGCGACGCTGCGCACATCCCGACCGTTGATTGTGTCGGAATCCACCCGCCCGGTAAAGCGCGCCACGCCGGAGATCCTCACAATCGACATTCCGGCGCTGGGGCCGTATGGCCAATACAATGCCACGATCGCCTTCCAGGTGCCCGACAGCGTGCACGATCGCCTGCTGACCGCGGCGGCATGGCTGCCGGCGGATGTGGATACCAATCCGGCCAACAACCGCGACAGCACATTCGTGAATCTGGATGCGGCGCCGCACCTGAACGCCATCCACGTGGAGCCCCCCGGCATCGGTCCCGATGGGTTGATCGGGCGCGAGGATTCGGTGCTGACATACACGATCCGCTTCCACAACACCACGGCCGATTCCGCCTTTCGCGTTGTGCTCATGGATACGCTCGACCCCTCGCTCGACCCATCCACGCTGACGCTGATGGCATCCAGCAGGCCGCTGGTACTTGAGCAATGGGCGCCCAATGTGCTCACCTGGACGTTCACGGGTATCCGGCTTACCCGGACGTTCGAGAACGAATATCGCAGCGGAGAATATCTCACCTATCGTATTCACCTGCGCCCCGGCCTGCCAAACGGCAGGCGCATCGAACACCGCGTTGGCGCATACTACGGCTTCGCGCCGGTAGTGCTCACCAACACGGCCGTCAACACCATTCAAGGATCGTCGAGCGTGCGCGAGGCGGTGTGGAACGATCCGGTGGTGACCGGATCCGATGTGCTGGTTTCGCCCAACCCGGCAACCGACGCGTTGACGATCCTGCTGCACAACCCGGGCGCGGTTGCCATGCTGGAGGACGTTGCCGGCCGGCGCGTTCGCACAACACGAATCGAGGGCACAACGGCCGCCATCGACATTTCCGACCTTGCATCGGGCTCGTACATGCTTACGGTTGTGAAGCAGGGCGGCGGCATGCATCGCCAGCGGATCGTGGTGAAACGCTGAGGCATGGCATCGGCAACCGTGAGGATCGGCAACCGGAAGGAATGAAAACGGGCGTCCCGAATCTGCCTCGGGGGACGCCCGTTGTAAATGGACACGGAGTTTGAGATGGACACCAGTTTGAGATTTCCAGGTGCCGAGGTGGAAATTCCGCAAGAACCGACGATTACGGGGGAAATGGGGACAAAAAGCGAGTTTGAGATTTAGGCCCTGTTTGGGACCCTCCCGAGCTTTTTTGGACACTTAGTTTGAGATTTTCGAAGAGCCGGTTTTGCCCTCCTCACGCCCGGCCGTGAACCGCTCCACCACGCGCTCCAATGCCTGCACCTGCCCACGCAACTCCGCACACTCCTCACGACATCGAGATAAGGCATCGGATGATCCATGCACCTGTTCAGGTGGGGACCCTGTAACCGTAGGCGAGTCCTGGCCTCGCGCCGCTATCGCGGCATCTCCTGCCACCAACCATTCCATCGAAGTATTCAATACACGAGCCAATGCATACAATCGACTAGCGCCTGGTTCTTTGATGCCACGCTCCAGATCCCCGATGTAAGAGATCGAAATCCCCGATAAATCACGTAATTCATCACGATCAAGCCGTGCCGCTTCACGGGCGCTCTTAAGTCGATTGCCGAACGCGAGGAGGTCCATTGGATATCCGGGTTACGATTTGCGCCGCGATCGCGTTGGAAAAACCGCGATCGCGGCGTATCTTTGTGACGCTTTTGTAAGGCAATCTACGATCGATCCCTTTGTCAACCATGCACCAAACGTCAAAAAATATGCGGATGAACCCCTATCGGGGCATCTACACCGAGCTGGCTGCCGAGGACGGTGTGACGCCGCAGGCGATCATACATCGAGTGCGGCGTCGCCATGCGGACACGTTGAGCCGCGTGGCGGCCAAGATTTTGGCCCGCGAAGGATCGGTCAGGAGGCACGCAGATGCAGTCAAACGGTAGTCTGCAGGTTCGCAATGGACCCTCGTCATTGCGAACCAAATCGCCAATTCATTGCGAACCGGTTCGCAATGACGAAAACCGCTCAAATCTTCGCATAATCGCCGAAAATGGCTCGGTTTGCATCTGGTTGCCGCCTGATGTCATTGCGAACCTGCTTGGGGTGTCCGAACGGGCCGTTCAGAAGGGTACCGCGACAGGCCGATACACTACTCGGAGGGTGCCCAGCGGCGGCCGCTTCGGGTGGAGCTACGAGGTGCTCCTGGGGTCGCTGCCGTACGAAGCGCAGATCCGATACTGGCGCGAGGTGGCACCGGCGAACGAGGATACCGGCACGGCGATCACGCCGCTCTCGGAGCGCGCACGTCGTACGGCGTTGCTCCGCTCCGATCTGGTGCAGCTCTATCTCCGGGAGACGACCGGGCCGGCCGCCGGCGGCAGCGTTGTCGAGCGCAAGAAGCTGTTCGTGGAG
>CBHYLN010000197.1:0-7531 GCA_966128725.1 uncultured bacterium
TGGGCAGGATTGAGGCAGACACTCAGCGGCCGTTCGCGGAATAGGAGGCAGCGAAGATCGAAGCGACGCTCAAAGCAGCCAGCCGGTATCGAGCGGAATCACACTCGTCCTTCGCTTGCAACCGGCATCACATAGCGATAGCTTTGCCCCACCACTATCCATGCGGTCTCGACACCGACATGGAGACTCGCCCAACGGATGCTCTGGAGAAAACATCATTATGTTCAAGGATATCATTTGCCCGATTTCGGCCGAACGGCTGAACAAGCATGCTTCGCGCGTCGGCGCATCGCTGACGGCCGCGTTGCTCGTCGCGTATTTCACAACCCGGTGGTGGCCGATTCTCGCCGTGGTGGTTCTCGACTACGTGATCCGCGTGTTCACGAGCCAAACCGCACCGATCGCCTTCGTCGCGAATGGACTGCTGAAGGCGCTTGCGATTGCCCCCTCTCCGATGGACAAGGCGCCGAA
This sequence comes from uncultured bacterium, assembly GCA_966128725.1. Taxonomy (GTDB): domain Bacteria; phylum Bacteroidota; class Ignavibacteria; order OLB7; family OLB7; genus JAFDZV01. Next base: position 472 of record CBHYLN010000197.1, read on the forward strand.
GATCTTCGCGTGGCGGGTCGGCTTCCTGATGGCGGTCGTGGCCGCCGCCGTAGCGCCGTTCAGCCTCTCCGCGAGCGCGGCCATCGCGCTGGCTCTGGCGGCCTTCAACGTGCTCGACGGCGTGTTCAACTTCTGCGTCGGGTGCGTGATGTACACACATCTCATTCTGCCACGGTTCCGATCCGGTGAGGCGGTGTAAGCAGACCGTGGGGACAATGAGCAATCCGCGCGGTGGGTTCTGCTACCCCATTTCTTACCCCAAAAAGAGAAAGCCGCGAATCTTTGCAGATATCGCGGCTTTTCGGCCTATTCAGTACTCCCAACGGGATTCGAACCCGTGCTACCACCTTGAAAGAGTGGCGACCTAACCACTAGTCGATGGGAGCCTGCTGCCCCCCGGCAATCCGAAGAGATTGCGAAGATAATCAGGCTTGGGCGGTCGGACAACTGGGGAACAGTTTTTTACGGAGTTTTGGCCACGGAACGTTTCGGGCTCCCGATCGGGCTCCCCCGAATCGATCCGCGAGGGGCTACAGGCCCTTCTGGTCGGCCTTCTCCTTGCAGCAATCCGGCAGCCCCTCGTAGGCCTTGGCATCACGTGTCACGGTCTTGGTGGTGTAGCCGGTTTTGCCGATCGCCTGCTCGATCTTCGCGAGCGTCTCGGGCGTGTTGTTCTTCACCTTCACGAACGCCGTCTTGCTGGCCACGTCAACGTGAACCTTCTCGCACTCCGGCACGCCCTTCACGCCGCGCGTGATGGCCTCGGCACAGGTTTCGCACTGCATGGTCGGCACGGAGATCCGCACCACATTGGGGTCGCTTACGTCAAGCCCGCCGGTAGCATCGGCAGTGGCAGCGGTTGCCGGGGCTTCGGCAGCCTGCGCCGCTGGCTTGGCATCGGCCTTGGGTTCAGCCTGGTTCTTCGGGGTGTCGGCGCCACCGCAGGCCCCAATGGCAATGGCGGCGGCAAGTGCCAGCGCCGATGTGGTCATCTTCACAACGATTTCTCCTTATGTTTGGGCGTTCACGGATGTTCGGCTTTTCACGCGCGATGCGTGTACGGCAAATATCCTGAATCGGACGGGATCGGCAGTGCTAGACGGCCGATTGTTCGCATTCGTGCATGATACCTGCCTCGGTTTCGGCGGTGTGCCGTTACGGGGTCATCGGTTTGCAACTCCAACCTGAATCGATGAAACGCTTCCTGAAACGGCTTCAACGCCGCCGCCCCAAACCGCTTACAACGCGCCGCAAGGTGCTGTATGCGGTGCTGGCCGCGCTGCCCATCCTGTGCATCTTCACATTCGGCAACCGTGGGCTGCTCAATCGCCTGCGCCTGGAGAATCGGGCCGACGAGCTGCGCGCGCAGGTGTACGCCGAGCGCCACGTCACCGATTCGGTTCGCGCGGAGATCGCGCGCATCACCACCGATACGGCGGCCATCGAACGGCTGGCACGCGAGCACTACGGCATGGCGCGCCCCGGCGAGACGATCTACCGGATCGAGGAGTGATGACAACCGACACAGGGAATTCCACCGCGAACGGATCGGCCGTGGTTACGGCCAACGGCCCGCTGGCAATCGGTGTGGATGTTGGGGGCACGACGATCAAGTTCGGTCTGGTGACCGCCACCGGCGATCTTGTCGGGCAGCATGTTTTGCCAACCAACGCGGATGCCGGCCCGGATACGGTGCTTGACCGCATCGCCGAGGGAATTGCACCGCTGCTGAACCAGTGCGGCGAACGCCTGCATGGCATCGGGATCGGCGTGCCCGGCGTGATCAACAATCGCGGCGAGATCTGTTATCCGCCCAACTTCCCCGGCTGGGAGATTGTACATGTCGCCAGCCAGATCCGGACGAGGCTTGCCACAACTCTGCCGATTGCCGTGGAGAACGACGCCAACGTGGCCGCGTACGCCGAGGCAGCCACCAGCACCTATCGCGACTTCCTGTATGTGACGCTGGGCACGGGCGTAGGCGGCGCGATCATCGCCGATGGAACGATCTGGCGCGGCGGTACCGGCGGCGCCGGCGAGGTTGGCCACGTAAGCGTGGATATGAACGGCGCGCCCTGCAACTGTGGCTCGCGCGGCTGTGCCGAGGCCTACCTTGGGCAGCGGTACATGACAGCCATCGCGGCCGAGCAACTGGCCAACGCACCACACGGGGTGGATTCCGTATTGCACACAATGATGGCCGCCGGCGCCGAGCTGAGCCCGCGCCTGCTGGATGAAGCAGCGCAGGGCGGCGACAGCTTTGCGCGAACATTTCTGGCCGGGATGGGCGAGATCCTGGGTGCGGTGCTGGCCTCGGCGCTGAACCTGCTGGATCTGCATCTGGTGATTGTTGGGGGCGGCATCGCCCGCTCCGAACAGTGGCTGCTGGACCCTGCCCGCGACTCCATGCGCCGCCGCGTGTTACGTTCGATCGCCGACGCCGATCTGCGCGCGGCACGATACGGCAACGATGCCGGGATGATAGGCGCCGCGCTGCTGGCACTATCATAGCTCGGACGGCAGAAGTCGGCACGCTACCGCGAGGCGCGACCGCGGCACAGGCCCCCGGCACCTTACTCGGCGCACAGTTGACATCCGGCGCAACGGACTGGCAACATCGTACCGCGATGAAGATCGTACGAAAACCCAACGCCTGGCTGCATCGGCATATCGTGCATGTATACACCGCGCTGCCCCCCAAGCGTGTGCTGGCCGCATTCGCGCGCGAGATAATACCCAAGCGACCACTTCGATTGTCATCATCGGTAGGCGACACATCCCCTTCGCTCCCCTATCAGGGGCCGGCAATCGGCCCGCGATATACGATCGAATGGCTATGGTACGATAGATTCACTAGCTCGCGCGAACGCCCGCTTCAGATTCTGGTGGACGTGAACGTAATGGCCGAAGCCCCCGGCTCACATATCGTTCTCGGGGTGCGCCAGGGCGTGGTTAACCGATTCATGGCTCGCGGCTTGCAGGCAATGGCATTGGGATTGGCGGCATGGTTCGCGATCGGGTTTGGTGGCCGGCCAAGGCCGGGATGGGCGATCGGCCTGCTGGCCGTGTTCGTGTTTTCCTATGGGATGGACGTTTTCTCCAGCTCACGCCACTGCATCTTTGCAACGGACAACCTGCTGCTGTCGCTGGAACGCGAGGAGGAAGCCGCCGGTATCCCCAAAGGCGACGTGGTGCGCTGATGGCCCGCGCTCGACCGCTACATCATTCATGAACATCGGCACTGGTGAACTTCCCCGTTCATATCAACCTGTTTGGCCTGAGCATCGACGCACATCTGGTGTTCGAGATGGCGGCCTATTCGGCCGGTTTCCAGATCTACCTGCGCACCCGCAAGCGATGGCAGCACCCACCGCTGCCAACAACCGACATGATGGTGCTGGTGGCGGCATGCATCGTGGGCGCGCTTGTGGGCTCGAAGCTGCTGAACATCGCCGAAACCCCGTTGGTGTATTGGGCCAACCGCGCCAACATCCTGTTCTGGTTGAGCGGCAAAACCATCGTTGGCGGTTTCATCGGCGGGTGGCTTGGCGTTGAGATCGCCAAGAAGCAGCTCGGCATCGCGTACGCAACCGGCGACGCGTACGTGTTCCCGCTGATCGCGGGCACGGCTATCGGCCGTGTGGGATGTTTCCTGGCCGGCCTGGAGGATGGCACCTACGGAGTTGCCACGGGGCTTCCGTGGGGCGTGGATTTCGGCGACGGCATCATCCGTCATCCAACCCAACTCTACGAGATCGCGTTCGTGTTGCTGCTTGGCGTGGTACTGTACTTCCGCATGCGCCGGCCGTATCCCAATGGCTATCTTTTCCGGGCGTTCATGCTGGGCTATTTTGCATTCCGCTTCGCCGTGGAATTCCTGAAGCCCCGCTACGACGCCTATCTCGGGCTGAGCGCGATCCAGATTGCCTCGCTGGCCGCCGCGGCCTTCTGCGCCTGGAGCGTCACAAGGCTTGGCAACAGCACACCTTCATCCAACCCACAGGGCATCAATGGCTGATCGGCCGTATCTGTTCTACGAACTGACCAACAGCATCTGTTCCACCTGCCTGCGCAAGGTGGAAGCCAAGGTGGTGATCCAGGACGGCCGCGTGTATCTGGACAAACACTGCCCCGTGCATCGGCGCGAGCGTGTGCTGATCTCCACCGACGCCGCCTACTACGAACAGCAACGGCGCTACCTGAAGCCGGGCCAGCTTCCCAAACGTTTCAACACGCCCACGGCCTACGGCTGCCCGTACGACTGCGGCCTGTGCCCGGACCACGAACAGCATAGCTGCCTTACGCTGGTGGAGATCACCGACGGCTGCAACCTCACCTGCCCGGTCTGTTATGCCGAGTCGTCGCCGAAGCGCATGACACACCGCACGCTGGAGCAGATCGAGTTCATGCTGGATTGCGTGGTACGCAACGAGGGCGAGCCCGACGTGGTGCAGATATCCGGCGGCGAGCCCACTATCCACCCGGATTTCTTCGCCGTGCTGGACCTTGCCAAGGCCAGACCGATCAAGCATCTGATGGTGAACACCAACGGCATCCGCATAGCGCAGGATCGCGAGTTCGCCAGGCGCCTTGCCGAGTACCAGCCGGGCTTCGAGATCTATCTGCAGTTCGATTCGCTCGACGACGGCCCCATCCGCGAGCTGCGCGGCGCGGATCTTCTGGCGATCCGCATGCGCGCGTTGGAACATCTGAACGAGTTCAACATCTCCACGACGCTGGTGGTGACGCTGAAGAAGGGATTGAACGACGGGGAGATCGGCAAGATCATCGAGTTCGCGCTGCAGCAACGGTGCGTGCGCGGCGTGACGTTCCAACCCGTGCAGGCCGCGGGACGGCTGGAGGAGTTCGACCCCGCGACCGACAGGCTTACCCTGGGCGAGGTGCGCCAGCAGATCCTTGCACAGTCCGATGTGTTCAAGCCGGAGGATGTGATCCCGGTGCCATGCCATCCGGACTGTATCGCGATGGCGTATGCGCTGAAGATCGGCTCGCAGGTGGTGCCGCTTACGGGAATGATCGATCCGGAGATCCTGCTGCAATCCGAGGGGAGCACCATCGTGTACGAGCAGCACCCCGCCCTGCGCGACTACCTGTTCCAGCTTTTCTCGACATCGCACTCGCCGGAAAGCTCGGCGTATTCGCTGCGGCAACTGCTGTGCTGCATCCCGTTGGTGGAGGTGCCGGAGGATTTCGGCTACGACAACATCTTCCGCGTCATCATCATGCAGTTCCTTGATCCATATAACTTCGACGTCCGCTCGGTAAAGCGCTCCTGTGTGCATATCGTGCATCCCGACGGGCGACTGATCCCCTTCGACACATACAACATCTTCTACCGCGACCAGCGGGAGGAATATCTGAAGCAGTTGCAGCAGGCGCACGCTCCGGTCGTGATCGAGCCGGCATTGCCATCGGCCGCGGTTGATATCACACTTCCGCACTAGGGGCCGGGAATGGAACAACGAAATCGCAATACGCCAAGCCCTGCCGTGCGACTGCTGCTTGGCATTGCCACGGGTGTGGGCCTGGCGGGGCTGGCGTTTCTCGGGCTCACCGTGTATGTGTTGGCGCAACTCGGCAAGCCCGCCAGTACCGGAATGATGGCCGTTGGCGTCGTGCTCGGCGTCGGCGCGGCCGTGCTTGCGGTGATCCTGGCAGTGGCCCGTTGGCGACGCGATGACAAAAGGTTCGTGGCCGGCATGGCAATCACGCTTGGGTTGGGCGGTCTGTTGTTCGGCGCCTGCCTTGCAAGCCTGTAGCAGGCTGTTGTTGAAGAGTCTCAGAGGAACCGAAGGTATTTCAACAGGCTGCTGCGCATAATCGATGCGCTTCCGCGATCCGGGGACGTAGGACCAACTGTCGGCACGTACGCAACAAGCAATGAACACGCCAGCCCCGCCTGCAACAACACGCCAGGTAATCCTGGGCATCCTGTTGGGCCTTGGGGTTTTCGCGTTGGTGTTTCTGGGTCTGGTAGCATATGCCCTGTCGGAAGAAGGGGCCACGCCGCTTCAACATGGCAAAGTGTATGCCGTTGTGATCTGGACATGCACGGCAGTGTTCGGGGTGTTCCCAATCATGACACGCTGGTGGCGTGGCCCAAGGCATGTGGCTGCCGGGTTTACGATTTCGTTTTGCATGGCGTGCCTGCTGTGCGGTGTGTGCATTGCACGGATGTAGAACGCGAGGCAGGCGCCGAACCAACAACACACTGGGAAAACATGGGCTGGATAACCGATCCCGTTCCGGATACTGACGATGATGCAGGCGAGCCAACCGACGATCTGGGGTTTGTGGAGGATCAGTTGTCACCATCCTACTTCGTGCACGGGGCCGTTACCGGGGTTCTCATCCCTATTCTCTGGATGGTGGCATTTTTCGCGATGTTCGGCTTTCAGTTCGGCGCATACCTCACCGCAGGCATTGTGATGGCAACAATTGCCGCGCCGATCGTTGTGCTTGGCCTGCACCGGCGGGGCAATCGCCCCAAACTGATGCAGGGGTTCGTGATCGGCTTCGCTGCGGGATGCGGCCTGCTCTTGCTTGCGCAGATGTCGCTGAATCTACGCCGCTGTTGACACGTTGGCCTTCACGATAACTTGAACGCCCGGTACCGAACCACGAGCAGACGAGATGACGAAAAACACAAAACTCGACCCAAGCAACGACGACGGTTTGCAGTTCGAGGAGGACCTACCGTCCGGCAGTTCGTATTTCATCCCGGGCTGCCTTGCCGGCGGCGGCATCATCGTCTTCCTGTTGCTCGGCGCGTTACTCGTTTCGCTGGATGACGGTGCCCTTTATTACGGCGTTGGACTGCTGGCCGCCGCCACGCTTCTGGGCGTGATGGTGGCGAAGGGCCACCGCGCCCGGCGCCGCGACATCCTGAAGGGCACGTTCGTGGGGCTGGCGATCCTTGGCGGCATCCTGGGATTGCTGTGGGCAGTCTGTGCCGGCGCGTTTTCGGGAAGGGCTTCGACGGTAGCCTGCATCGCCAGGACGGTTGCGGGGGTCATGCGTTTTTCTCCACCAATGCGTT
>CBHYLN010000198.1:0-7530 GCA_966128725.1 uncultured bacterium
TTTCTATTTTTCGTCCGCATTGCTCCCTCCACCACACGGCTCCCCCCGCTCAACCAATCGTTGCGCGCCATGATATCCCAACTCCGTTCGGCAAGCACGGTGGGCATCAATGCCTTTCTCGTGGACATCGAAACACATGTGGAGAACGCGATGTTCTCCTTCTCGTTGGTTGGCCTGCCCGACAACGCGGTACGCGAAAGCCGCGAACGCGTGGGGGCCGCGATCAAGAACAGTGGCTTCGCGCTGCCAATCAAACGCTACACGGTAAACCTGGCGCCGGCTGATGTACGCAAGGAGGGGTCGGCATTCGACTTGCCGATTGCGCTTGGGCTGCTCTCGGCCACCGGACAAATCCCGGCCGAGCAGTTGCAGGGCGCGTTGATCCTGGGCGAGCTGGCGCTTGATGGCGGGTTGCGCCCCGTACACGGCGTATTGCCGATTGCGCTGGAAGCGCTGCGGCACGGAATCCGCCGGCTGTTGCTGCCGGCCGGCAATGCCGACGAGGCCGCACTGGTCGACGGACTGGACGTGATGCCGATGACATCGCTGGCGACGGTGGGGGCCTATCTGAACGGCGAGGCAACGGTTGCCCCACATCGGGTGGACAAGCGGCGGCTGTTCGAGGAACATCTGCGGTACGCAATCGACATCGCCGACGTGAAGGGCCAGGAGAATGTGAAACGAGCGTTCGAGGTAGCGGCGGCCGGCGGGCACAATCTGATCATGGTTGGGCCGCCAGGCGCGGGCAAGACGATGATCGCGAAGCGGCTGCCTACGATCCTGCCCCCGATGTCGTTCGACGAAGCGCTGGAAACCACCAAGATCCACTCGGTGGCCGGGATACTGCCGACCGGCACACCGCTTGTTGTGGCCCGACCGTTCCGCAGCCCGCATCATACCATCTCCGACGCCGCGCTTGTTGGCGGCGGCATGGGCGTGGCACGGCCGGGCGAGATTTCGCTGGCGCACCACGGCGTGTTGTTTCTGGACGAACTGCCGGAGTTCGCGCGCAACGTGCTGGAGGTGCTGCGCCAACCGCTGGAGGAAAACCGGATCACGATTTCGCGCACGAAGCTTTCGCTGACCTTCCCCTGCAATTTCCAGTTGGTTGCCAGCATGAACCCGTGCCCTTGCGGCAACTTCGGAAGCACGAATGCCGAGTGCACGTGTTCGCAGCAGCAGATTGCGCGGTATATGTCGAAGATATCCGGACCCCTGCTGGACCGCATCGACATTCACTGCGAGGTTGCATCGGTGAAGTATCAGGAACTGGCATCCAGGCGCGCCGGCGAAACCAGCGACGCGGTGCGCGCACGTGTGATCGCCGCGCGCGCGATCCAGGCGGAGCGATATGCCGACAACCGCGAGCTGTTCAAGAATGCCGACATGGGTTCGCGCGATGTGGCACGGTTCTGCGCATTGAATCAGGCTGGGCAGGATCTGTTGAAGATGGCGATGACAAAGCTTGGCCTTTCGGCACGCGCGTACGACAAGATCCTGAAGGTGGCGCGCACCATCGCGGACCTTGCCGGCACCGAGCAGATAAGCCCGGAGCATCTGTCGGAGGCAATCCAGTATCGCAGCCTGGACAGGCAGTATTGGAACGTGTGAGCGGTCAACGCCCCGCGGCGAACACACGGCCGCGTGTGGCAGCCGCATCGGCATCAATGCCGGCATCCGTGCCCGGCAAACGGCGGCGGACAACCCGGCGGGCGCACACTCCGTTACCCACTGCCGAACGGCATCGCGCTGCTAAGGAGTCCGGGTAGTGTATTTTTGCCGGATGCACCCGGAACTTCAAGAGCAGATCACGCGCCGCCGCACGTTTGCGATTATCTCGCATCCCGATGCCGGCAAAACCACGCTTACCGAAAAGCTGCTGCTGTATGGCGGAGCGCTCCGCCTGGCCGGTTCGGTAACCGCACGACGCAATCAGCGCCGCGCCACATCCGATTGGATGGAAATGGAGCAGCAGCGAGGCATCTCGGTTACCTCAACCGTGTTGCAGTTCGAGTACCTGGACCACACCATCAATCTGCTGGATACGCCGGGCCACGAGGACTTCTCGGAGGATACGTATCGCACGCTGACCGCGGCCGACAGCGCGGTGATGTTGATCGATTCGGCCAAGGGTATCGAGCCGCAGACGCGCAAGCTGTTCGAGGTATGCCGGGTGCGCCGTATTCCGATCTTCACGTTCATCAACAAGATGGATCGCCCCGGGCGGCCCGCGCTTGATTTGATCGACGAGCTGGAGCAGGAGTTCGGTATCGCGCCGTTCCCGGTGAACTGGCCGATCGGCTCCGGAAGCACCTTCGCCGGCGTGTACGACCGCCTGCGCCACGAGGCATTCCTGTACCAGCGCACCGAGCACGGCGCGTATCGCGCCCCGGTGGAACTGACGGACCTGAACGACTCGCGCCTGGAGTCGTTGCTGGGCGTGCGCGATCTGGGCACGTTGCGCGACGATCTGGAACTGCTGGAAGGGGCGGGCACGGAGTTCGATCAACAGAAGTTCCTTACCGGCGCCATCTCGCCGACATTCTTCGGCAGCGCGGTAAACAACTTCGGCGTGGACATCTTCCTGAAGCAGTTTATCGAATACGCCCCGGCGCCCGGCCCAAAGCAGACCGACGCCGGCCAGTTGGACCCCGCCGACGAAGTGTTCACGGGGTTCGTGTTCAAGATCCAGGCGAACATGGACCGCCAGCACCGCGATCGTGTGGCGTTCCTGCGGGTTTGTTCAGGCAGGTTTGAGAAGGACATGACCGTCACCAACTCGCGCACCGGCAAGCAGGTGCGGCTGAGCCGGCCCCACAAGATGTTCGCGCAGGAGCGCGAGACGGTTGAGGAAGCCTACGCCGGCGATATCATCGGCCTGATGAATCCCGGCGTGTTCGCCATCGGCGACACGGTTACCTCGGGCAAGAAGGTACAGTTCGATCCGATCCCCCATTTCTCGCCGGAACGATTTGCCTCGGTACGGACACCGTCGCCGGCAAAACGGAAATCGCTGCACAAGGGGCTGGATCAGCTCCGCGAGGAGGGCGCCATCCAGGTGATGTGGTCGCCGAACAGCACCGACCCCATTCTCGCCGCCGTTGGGCAACTTCAGTTCGACGTGGTCAAGTTCCGCCTGGAATCCGAGTACGGCGTGGATGTGATCCTTTCCCCGCTGCCGTTTGTTGCGGCACGCTGGCTGGCCGGCACGCAGGAGGCGCTGGACGCGCTTGTGCTGTACAGCGGCACACAGGTGGTAAAGGATAGCGATGAGTTGCCGGTAATGTTGTTCCAGAGCGAGTGGCATATCAACGCGGCCCAGGAGAAGAACCCGAAGGTTACGTTCAGCCCGGTTGCGCGCGGCGAAGCGGTTCTTAGCTAGCGGCGTCGGGGTTGGCGGCCGGCAGCTCGATCTGGCAGGTGATGGGGTTTCGTGCCAATGCAGCCGCGGCTCGGAAGGATCTTTTGGACGCCCGCCGATGGCATAAGCGCACAACGGGTGTCCGATGCTACGCACCAACCCGCAAAGCCCTGCGGTAGCGACTCCGCCGGCCACCCGTAATGCACAACTTGTGATGTGCGCTGCCGCGGATACGGGCGTCATGCGTACATTTCACGGCGCCGATGGTGGCTGCCCTTGAAGGCTGGGCAGCCCGGCACACTGGCCAGGCCCTTCCACCCCACCGCCTGAGCACTGCATCGGCTGGTTCGGTCACACGTACGAACACACGCTCCCCATGATCAGACGCATTGCGGTATTCGCTGCGTTCGTGTTGTGCTGCGCACAGAGTAACGCGCAGACGGCAGGGCCGCTTCGCATCGCCACATACAATCTTCTCAACTATCCGGGCACAACGGCGGCGGCCCGGAACGTGGCGTTCCGGACGGTGATGTGGGCAATGCAGCCCGATCTGCTTGTGGCGCAGGAAGTGCAGAGCGCGGCAGGGGTCGAGACATTCCTTCAGAACGTGCTGCGGGTTGTGCGCCCGGGGGCGTATGCCGCCGCGGCATTCAACGATGGGCCGGACAGCGACAACGCCCTGTTCTACGACTCCACCAAAATCGACTTCGCCGATGTCCGATATCTCGAAACGGCGCTCCGGAGGATCGCGGAGTTCCGATTTGTTCCGCGCACGGCGCCGGCCGACACGATCCGGATCTTCTCGGTGCATCTGAAAGCCTCCGAGGGATACGAGCAGGATCGTTTTGCCGAGGTGGGCATTTTATCGGCACGGCTGGATTCGCTGGGCACCACGGCCCGGTACATCGTGGCCGGTGACTTCAACATCTATACAAGCCAGGAGCCCGCGTATCGGGAGCTGATCACAGCACCGCCGGCAGGCGTGGCTCGGTGCGTTGATCCGCTGGCCATGCCCGGCGGCTGGAGCAGGAACGCCGCCTATGCGGCAATGCACACGCAGTCACCCCGCGTGCGGCAGTTCGAGGGTGGCACCGCAGGCGGGATGGACGATCGATTCGATATCATCCTGACGTCGCCGGCCCTGCGTTCGGCGATGCGAACCGAAACGTACACGGCGTTCGGCAACGACGGCCTGCACTACAACGACAGCATCAATCGGCTTCCGAATATGGCAGTGCCGGACAGCGTGGCCAACGCCCTGCACGCGGCATCGGACCACCTGCCAGTGTTCGCGGACTTCGACTTCTCCGCTGCCCCGGCCGCCGTGCTCCCTGCACTGGCCGAGGGGCTTGGGATTTCGATAACCCCGCAGCCGGTGCGTGAGCGGGCCACCATATCCTTTGCCGTGGAACATGCGGGCATGGCGGAGCTGGCAATCTTCAACGCACTGGGCGAACGTGTCGCGGTTCCGTACGTTGGCATGCTTGGGGCCGGACCGCGAACGGTGGAATGGGATTGCCGAAACGCGCCTTCGGGGCTCTATGTTTATCGCCTGTGTGTTGGCAGCCGGCGGGTTGCCGGCACGATCGCTGTGCGGTAGCGGTGCGGTAGCGGATGTGCTGGCCATGCCGCGTCGCGCCGGCATCCTGCCCGCAATGCTTCGGCGGTGAACGCCCGAACCGCGTGCAATCAAACGAGAGAGAGTAGAGCAGCATGAATCGCATCTGTGTATTCTGTGGATCGAACAACGGCCGTAAGCAGGGCTATCGCGATGCGGCGTGGTCGCTTGGCACCGAGCTGGCGCGGCGTGGGATAGGATTGGTGTATGGCGGTGGTCGGCTGGGACTGATGGGCGCGGTGGCCGATGCCGTGCTGGCCTCAGGCGGCGAAGCGATCGGCGTGATCCCGGAAGCGCTGTTCACCAGGGAAGTTGGCCACGACGCGCTTACCAGCCTGCACGTGGTGGGCACGATGCACGAACGCAAGGCCCTGATGGCGGAACTCTCCGACGCGTTCATTACGCTACCCGGCGGGTTCGGTACGATGGAGGAGTTCTTCGAGGTGCTGACCTGGGCACAGCTTGGCATGCATCACAAGGCCTGCGCCTTGTTGAACACCGAGGGATATTTTGATCCTCTGCTGGCATTGTTCGACAGCTTCATCGGCGAGCAATTCGCGCGTGAGGCACACCGCGATTTCATCATCGCCTCGGACAATATCCCCGAACTGTTCAACCGGCTGGAAACGTATCGGCCACCGGCGTTGCCGCAATGGATTGCCACCGATGACGTGTGACAACCGCCCGCGTGCTTCACGCGGGCACATTGCACCCGATGGCGTTACCCGGCGCCAAGCCCGCGATAGATTTCCAGATACTGCCGCACCTGCTGCTCCCACGAGAAATTCCGCTGCATACCCTGGCGCATGATCTGCTGCCAGACCGGGCGATTGTGCCATGTGGTCACCGCCTGCTGCATGGCCCAGAGCAACCCCTCGGCGGTGAAATGCTCGAACACGAACCCCGTGCCGGCGCCGGTTGCGGGATCGAACGCCTCCACCGTATCGGCCAGTCCACCGGTGCGTCGCACCACCGGCACGGTACCGTACCGCAGGCTGTAAATCTGATTAAGGCCACAGGGCTCGAACCGCGACGGCATCAGGAAGATGTCGGCACCGGCCTCCACCAGATGGGCCAGCTCGTTCTGGAACCCGCGATAGAAACACACGCGCCCGGGGAACTCGTGCTGCAATGCCGTGAAGAATGTTTCGTACTTGGGCTCGCCGCTGCCCAGAACCGCCAGGCGGACGTTGCTGGCGTTAAGGAATGGGCGCAGGATGTCGAAGAACAGATCGAAGCCCTTCTGCCCGGTCAACCGTGATACGATACCCAGCAGCGGCGCGGCGGGATCGTACGAGAGGTTCAGACGGCCCAGCAGATGTGTCTTGTTCAGCTCCTTGTCGGCCAGCTCGTCGGCGGAGTAGTTGTACGGGATGTAGTTGTCCAGCTCCGGGCTCCACTCGTTGTAGTCAACACCGTTCACGATGCCGTACAACGAGCTGGCGCGCCAGCGCAGGAAATCCTGCAGGCCGGCGCCGAACTCGGCGGTCTGGATTTCGCGCGCGTAGGTTGCGCTAACGGTCGTGAGCACGTCGGCATAGAAGATGCCGGTCTTCATGAAGTTCACGATGCCATCGCGCAGATCCTCGGTGCTGAACATCTCGGCGTACTGATCAAGCCCGATCTCCGGCAGGATCGACGAGGAGAACACGCCCTGATAGGCGATGTTATGGATGGTGAGGATGGTACGGCTGGATTCGAACAGCCGATCCCAGCGGTACAGCGTGCGGAGATACAGCGGCACAAGCGCGGTCTGCCAGTCGTTGCAGTGAAACACGTCGGGTGCCCAGCCCATGCGCTGGCACGACTCGATCACGGCACGGCAGAGCACGGTGAACCGAAGGTATTCGTCGGCATGGTTGGTATAGATGGTGCCGCGATGATACAGCCGGGGGCAATCCACGAAGTAGATGTCGGTGTCGGAATCCGGCAGCTTCGCCGTAAGCAATGTGAAGCTCAGCGTCTCGTGCCCGATCTGGATTGGAACGTCGCGAATAAAATCCACAACGTGCAGATCGCCATCGCCGGTATCCGCGATGGAATAGAACGGCATGAACACGCGCACATCATATCCCTCGCGCGACACATACTTCGGCAATGCGCCGGCTACATCGGCAAGGCCGCCCGTTTTGGCGAATGGGGCAACTTCGGAGGCGATGAAACAAACACGGTTTCCGTACATCGGCATCGTTGGAAGATGATCGTGAGAATCAGCACCGCAGCAGCTTCGCGGGCCGCGGCAGCCTGGCCGCCAATCAAGCGCGGGCTTGCAGCCAACTGGCCAAGTATACGCTTTTTCGCGCCCAGCCACCACGCCGCCGATTACTTGCCGTGCACGCGTTTGCCCATAAAAAAAGCGCCCTGAGCAATCAGGGCGCATAAAGCTTCCGTACGTGATGGCTGAATCGTGCTACGTGTCTCTGGTTCGGCCGCGGCCTGGCCGCGACCCCTCGTGTCGGACTTCCCACCTCAATACCATTCCCACAGCCACAACATCGTTGCGTATCCATCGTGTTCGGATGCGCGGTGTATAGCGCATCATCCATCCATC
>CBHYLN010000199.1:0-7485 GCA_966128725.1 uncultured bacterium
CGACGAGGTCCGCCGAAGCTGCCTTCACGTCGAGGTCCGCCGAAGCTGCCTTCACGTCGTGGTCCGCCCGAGCCGCCTTCACGACGAGGTCCATCAAATCCGCCTTCGCGTCTGTCGCCCGCACGATGATCGCGATCGGATGCGCCGCCGGCCGCCTTATGCAGTCGGGGCTCCGGGCGCGCGTCCTTCTTGCCGCTGTCGGCATTCTTCCGGCGCAGAGGTTGCCAGCCGTCGTCATTCCCGCCGCCGAACTTGATGGTCGCGGCGCCTTCCGATTCGGCATCCTCGTTGTCCATGTCCTCGTCGGTTACGATATCATCATCGTCGTCCGTGTCATCGGTATCATCATCACCCAGCCAATCGCCGGTCAGCCACTCATCGGCGTCGATAGCCTCCAGTTCGTCGGCCGCGACTTCGGTTTCCGTCTCTTCGATTTCATCGATATCGTTGTCCGATTCCACCGCCGCACCGCTTGCGCGGAACCAGCCACCCGGCGCCGCCACGGCTTCCGGCTCGGCTTCCGCATGTTGAACGCGGGCAGGCCGCGAGCTGGCGCGCTCCACGGGCGTGTGTTCGGCTTCGTCCAGCACAACGATGAACTCGCCCTTGATGCGCTTGCCGGCGAACTTCTCGGCAAGCTCGATCAGGGTGCCACGCACAACGGCTTCGGCCGCCATCGTCATGTTGATTGCAATGGCCGCGCGTCGGTTCGGCATGGCATTGGAGAGCACCGCAAGCAACGATCGCATGCGGTGAGGGCTTTCGATGATAACCACCGTGCCAGTGTGCGAACGGAGCGAAAGCGCTGCCTCGTGGCGGTCGTGCGGGGTACGCGGAAGGAAGCCCACGAACTCGAAGCTGGACATCGGGAAGCCGCTTGCCATCAAGCCGGTCATCACGGAGCTGACACCGGGAACGATCGTGGGCTGCACGCCGATTGCCATCAGCTTCCGCAGCAGCAGGCTGCCGGGGTCGGCCAGCATCGGCAGGCCGGCGTCGGCGATCACGGCGATCGATTTGCCGGCGCGCAGAAGCCTGATGATATCGTCGCTGGCGAAATCCTCGTTGCGCTCGTTCATCTCCTTCAGCTTCTTGGAGATGTTATGGTTGCGCAGCAGGCTGGCGGCGGTTTTGAAATCCTCGCACACTACCAGATCGGCCGTTCGCAGCGTGCGGATCGCGCGGAGCGTGATATCCTCGCGGTTGCCGATGGGCATGCCCACGAAGGCGATCGTGCCGGGAATCTGTTCGGCGGCCGGCGCCACCAATGCCGCGATCTCTTCATCGATCGGTGTGGTATCGAATTCCTCGTCGCTCTGTTCGTCCAGCAATTCCAATTCATCCGACTCTTCGAGGTCGCTTTCCTGATCGCCATCCGCGCCGAGATCGTCGTCGGCTTCGTTCTGTTCAGGTGCGGCATCATCGGTCCGCGCATCGTCAGGGTGGTTTGCCGCCGCATCGCCGGCGCCACCGGCTTCCTCGGCCATTACGTCGTCATCAGCATTCGAGGCATCGGGGGTTTGTGAGGCCGCATCTGCCGTGGCCTCGACGGGATCAACAACGGCAGGGGCCGCAACCGTGCCTTCGCCCGATGGTGGGAGTGCGTGATCGTCGGCCTGGCCGTTGTCTGTTTCGCCGGTTACCGGCGCGGTCGCATCGATGTGTTCGGATTGGCCGGTCACGACGGACGTTGCGTCGCTATCGCCGATTGGTTGCTCCGCAACGGAAGGGGCGTTCAAGGTCTGCGCCGATGCGCCGGTCGGCTGCGAGCCGAATTCTGATGTGTCGTTCATTCTATCGAAAAGTGAATACGGACTCGCGCGCCGGGAGCGGTCCCCGCCGCGGAACAAAGACGTGCGCTGCTTGTCGTGAATTGGATCAGGCGCCGGCCGCTTGCGCTTCGGAACGTTGATCATCGCCGGTGCCAACGGCATTGCGATACCATTCCTTCAGGAACATCGCGATCACCGCCGAGGCTGGGACGGCAACCAGCAGGCCGATAAAGCCCAGGAAGTGCGCGAACACAAAAAGCGAGCCGATCAGTACAACGGGAGGAAGCCCCACGCGGTCGCCGATCACACGCGGTTCAACCACGTAGGCATTCAACGTGTGCAACCCGAACACCATTGCCGAGGTGATCAGTATGTTCGAGAAGAAGTCGCCCGGGGCAAACAGGAAGATGATCGCCGCCACGCCCACGTTCAGGAAGATGCCGACCGACGGGATCAGATTGAACACGCCGGTGAGGATGCCGAGCACAACGGCATACGGGACGTTGAAAATCGAGAGCACGATCACGGCGGCTGTGCCAACCAGCGTCGAGGTGATCATGATGCCGCGCAGATACGAGCTCAGGATCAGGTCCACCTGGCGGAAGTAGTACACGTAGCGCGGGTTGTCGCGAAGGATCTTCGTGCGCACCAGCATACGGAATCGGCCGAAGTCGATCATCATATACAGGCTGAGCAGGGGGATCAGCAGGAGATTGACCACCCCTTCAAGGATGGTGCTGGCGTTCTTGACGAACGAGCCAAGCTGCATCACGAGCCACTTCACCACTTCCTTCAACTGCGGCTCGATGTCGTTGACCACCAATTCCTTCGCCTGCGCATGCGGCACGCCAACCTTCTCGATGGTGGCGATCATCTGGTCGCGATCGACCAGCGCGTTGGCGCTTGCGAGGAGTTGTTTGGCCGAACTGAACAATTGCTGGAACTGTTCCACAACCGCCGGCACCACGAAGATGCCGATCAGCGTGTATATGCCCAGCATTCCTAACGTAACAGTGAGTGCGCTTGCCCAGCGTGGTACGCCCTTGCGCTGAAGCAGGGCCACCAGCGGCGAGAAGATGTAGGCGATAACAAAGGCGACGATGAAGGGGAACAGGGCGCGGCTGAGACTGAGAAACAGCCAGATGAGGAAGGTGCCGATGCCGAGCTGCATGGTGCGCCGTGCAACGATCACCTTGCGGAACGGGTACAGGAAAAACAGCAGCGCGGCCAGCGTGAATACCGGATGCACCACCGGCACGATCATGCTGAACACCAGCGCGATCAGCAGGAGAAACCCGCAGACCACGGCCAGCATTTCCTGCGGCTGGATGTTGCGCCGGAGCACCATCACCCGCCGCACGGCCCGCCGTACCGCCACGCGCCCGCCGTTGGATGTATCGTCGGACGAGTTCTGCCCGCCTGTGTCGTGTTGATCGATACTGTCGGCCATGTCATGCTCCGATTTGGTCGGAAGGGAGGATTGTCCCGTCACGGTGTGCCGTGGCTGTGCGCTCAGGCGCGCCCGGTGCTTCCGAAGCCGCCATCGCCACGCTCGCTGGTCTCCAACGAATCCACCGGCTGCCAGATAATACGTTCGTAGCGGGCCACCACGGCCTGTGCAATCCGCATGCCGCGTTCCACAATAAAGGGTTCGTTGCCAAGGTTTGCCACAATCACGGCCACTTCGCCGCGATAATCCTCGTCGATCGTGCCGGGCGCGTTCAGCATGGTAATGCCGTTGCGCGCGGCCAGGCCCGACCTCGGGCGCACCTGGCACTCAAATCCCGGCGGCAGCGCGAACGCGATGCCGGTTGGGATAACACAGCGCTGGCCCGGCTCGAGCGTTATCGGTTCGTTGATCGCGGCCCGGATATCCATCCCCGCCGCCCCGGGTGTTGCGTACTCCGGCAGCGGCAGATCATCGAACCCTTCCCGCACGCGTGTTACCGGCACCACGATGGTTCCGCTGTTGGGCATCGTGCTCCTACTTGAACGCATCGATCCCGGTGATGTCGGCACCCAGAATCAGTGTGTGGATATCGTGTGTTCCTTCGTACGTCTTCACCGACTCCAGGTTGGCCGCGTGGCGCATCACGGGGTATTCGTCCAGAATGCCATTGGCGCCGTGCAGGTCGCGTGCCATGCGGCAGCACTCCAGCGCCATCCATACGTTGTTCCGCTTGGCCAGCGACACCTGCTGCGTGCGCATCTTGCCTTCGTCCTTCAAACGCCCCAGGCGGTAGGCCAGAAGCTGCGCCTTGGTGATCTCGTTCAGCATCCACACCAGTTTATCCTGCACAAGCTGGAATCCGCCCAGCGGGCGATCGAACTGGATACGTGTTGTGGCATACTTGACCGACGATTCGTACACGGCGATCGCAGCGCCGATGGCGCCCCAGCTTATGCCGAATCGTGCCTGTGTAAGACAGGAGAGCGGCCCGCGCAGCCCTTGAACGTCGGGGAAGATGTGGGTTTTGGGGATCTCGCAGTCCTGGAAGATCAGCTCGCTTGTCACCGATGCCCGCAACGAATGTTTGCCCTTCATCTCGGGGGCCGTGAATCCCGGCGTGCCGCGCTCCACCATGAAGCCGCGCACCACGCCATCCAGCTTGGCCCATACAACCGCGACATCGGCGATCGTGCCGTTGGTGATCCACATCTTTGCGCCGTTGAGCACGTAGCCGCTGTCGGTTTCGCGGGCGTTGGTGAGCATGCCGCCTGGATTGGAGCCGAAGTCCGGCTCGGTAAGGCCGAAGCAGCCGATTGCGTCGCCGCTGGCCAGCTTCGGCAGCCAATGGCGCTTCAGCTCCTCGTTGGCGTATCGCCAGATCGGGTACATCACCAGCGAACCCTGCACCGACACACTGCTGCGCAGCGCCGAATCCCCGCGCTCCAGTTCCTGGCAGATCAGCCCGTAACACACGGAGTTCATGCCGCCGCCGCCGTATTCCTCCGGGATCGTGGGGCCAAACATCCCCAGCTCGCCGAATCGCTTTACAAGATGCGCGGGAAACGTCCCCTCGCGGTTGTGCTTTTCGATGATCGGGAGTACTTCGTCGTCAACGAACGAACGAACCGTGTCGCGGACCATCCGCTCCTCGTCGCTCAACAGACCATCGATATCGTAGTAGTCCGGGGTAATGATCGGCATGCGTTGGACAGGGATAGTGAGTGAGATGCACAGGCAATTGCGCAAATATAGCGCTTGGCGGCCCATGCCCGAACCGGCGGGTCGGTACAAAATGTGAGGATGCCGCCCTGCCGCGCGCAACGAGGCACTATCAGGGGCCTGATAGCGACACGGCAATGCCACGCCGTGGTGTGTGTGTCGGGCGGATTCTCGGCTCGGCAAGCCTGCCCGTTCAACCTGTTCGTTCAACCTGCCGGGAACCCCGCGAGATATTTCTTGATACGGTTATACATGTCGTGAACCCAGCGCTCCTCGCGCTGGTAGGGGGCCCTGGGCGCGCGGCGGAAGTCGAACGGGGCGATCACGATATCGCGGTTGCCGGCCGGCACCTGGGCGATAAGCGGGAATAGCTCCTCGATCGCCGGGTCGCCGATGGCAAGGCAGCCGAACGATACCCAGTGCCCGTGGACATAGATGTCACCGCCCATCTCCTCACGCCCCACGGCGGAGTTCGCGATATCCATGGCGTTGGGGTAATCCACTCGCACCGAGAGATGCGCTATACTGTTCGGGTTCAGTTCGGTAAGCCGATACATTCCTTCCGGCACCTGCAGGTCGCCCTGCTTGCGTTTCGGGCCGGGGCCGCCGCTTGCACCCAGGATGGTGTGTTTGCCGATGCGCCGGTATGCTCCCGTTGCGTTTGCGGCCCACACCTCCAGTTGGCGCTCACGCTTGAACGCCAGCAACGTAAGGCGTGCCGGTGGCCAGGTGATGTTTTTGGCAACACATTGCCGTTGATACCGCGCCGCCGAAATCGCCTTGAAGCTGTCCAGCACCTGGGCCACCGTTCGCGGAAAGGGCGGCAGTGCCGGGCGGCGCACCGGGGCGCTGGTGCGAGGTTTTGCCGGAGCCTTGGCGATACGCGCGGGCTTGACCCGGGCTCCCGTGGTTCCGCCGGAACCGATCGGATGTACGCTGGGCTCCTTCTGGCGCGCGGATGGTGCCTTGCGGAGAAGCTGTCCTGTGGCGATGATGGCGGCGGCCAGCGCCACCGCGGCGATAACGAGCGTGTATTTGCGCATGCGAACAACCAACGCTGGAGGATGGGGCCAGGGGATCGGTTCCACGCCGCCAGTCGCCGAACTGAACGGGGGAAGAGCCGATTGTCTCTGATTGTTACGCGCATGTGATGGTTGCGTTACCGGATTGTCCGTTGGTCGCCGGCGATATTGTCGGCAATCGATAACTTGCGCCGGCCGTGGGAAACGCCCGCGAGCGCCCTCCTGTGGGAAACCCGTATCAGCCAAGGCCATGATCTCACGCGACGTAGCAAAGATTCTATCGCTCATCGAAACCTATCTGGAACTGCACGGCGAGAACGAATTCAAAAGCAAGGCCTACGGCCGCGCCGCAAGGGCGATCGAGCAGAACGGCGTGGATGTGGTTGCGATGGTGGAGGCCGGCCAGCCGGTGAAGGGGCCGGGTATCGGCGCCGCGCTGGGCAGCGAGATCACCGAAATCGTGACCACCGGCACGTGTGCCCAGCTTGAAGCCCTGCAGGCGGCCACTCCCCCCGGATTGATGGAGATCCTGGCGATCCGCGGCGTGGGCGCCAAGAAGGTTCGTGCGTTGCACCTGGCGCTGGGCATCGAAACGCTGGATCAACTGGAACAGGCCGCGTTGGAGGATCGTGTTGCCGCGTTGCCCGGGTTTGGCCAGAAGTCGCAGGCCAAGATTCTGGAGGGCCTGGCCACGCTGCGCACGGCGCAGGAACGGATGCGCATCAACCGGGCGGCCGAGCTGGGCGAGGAAATCCTCGCGGGGCTTGCCGCGCTGCCCTCGGTGCAGAGCGCCTCGCCGGCCGGACGGTTGCGCCGTGGTGCCGAGGAGCTGGACTCCCTGAGCTTTGTTGTGCAGGCCGATGACCCGCAGGCCGTGTTCGCCGAATTGACCGCGGCCGGGCTGCTTGAGCGCGCCGAGCTGGAGGCGCAGCGCATTGCCGGCATCACCGATGCAACAATCCCCGTGCGGATCGATGTGGCGCCCGCCGCCGCCTACCACGCCGTGCTGCATCAGCGCACCGGCGCCAGCGATTACTGCTTCATGGTCTCGATCCCGCTGGCCGAACGCGGCTACGAGCTTCGCGACGACGGACTGTGGCGCGACGGTGCCATCGTGGCGCTGGAATCGGAGGAGGAGCTGTTCGGCCTGGCCGGAATGCAGTATGTGGTGCCCGAGCTGCGCGAGGGTATCGACGAGGTGCGCCGCGCCATCGACGGCACGCTCCCCAGCCTTGTAACGCGCGAGGACCTGGGCGGCATGATGCACGTACACTCCACCTGGAGCGACGGCCGTGCCCCGATTGCCGAAATCGCCGAACACGTTCGCGGGCTGGGGTACCGATATCTGCTGATCACCGATCACTCCAAGAGCGCGTTCTACGCCAACGGGTTGGACGAACGGCGCCTGGAGCAGCAGGGGCGCGAGATCGACGAGCTGAATCGGATGTTCGATCCGGCCGAGTTCCGTGTGTTGAAGGGGATCGAGTGTGATATCCTCGGCGACGGCTCGCTGGACCTTGAC
>CBHYLN010000200.1:0-7412 GCA_966128725.1 uncultured bacterium
CCGGTACCATTGCCCACGGTGTCGCGGTCCACGATACGGGCGTACCGAATGGTCCAGATCGTTGACGGGCTGCCCGGCGCCAGGCCCAAACGTGGCCACCCCTCCTGCCACGCGATGCCGATGGAGGAATCGGCGCCCCGCACATCGGCGAACGGCGGCATCGACGGGTATCGCCCACGGTTGGGCGCCAGCGTTGGCGATGGGAATCGCGTGGCCCCGAACGCGCCGGCCAACGGCAAACCAACGTATTTGCTCACCGAGTCGGCGGTGGAATAACTTCCCGTGGCGTTCCACGAGGTCTTCAACCGTCGGAACCGAGCAAGGATGCCGTGCAACGAATCGCTCCAGGCAACCACGTCACCACCGTGCAGGCGGCTGATCACCGGCGTTCCGTAGGTGCTGTCGGTCCAGGCGTGGGTATACCCCACAAGGTCGATCGGCCCAAGCGTGCGCGATCCCAGATACGTCATCAACGCGCGGTAGTTCACGCGGAACCCCTGGTTGCCGCTACCCGCACCGTAGCTTGTCCAGACAATCCCCACCATCGTGGAATCGCCGTACTTCCGGTAGGTCAGCGACGGGAAACGGTTCTCGTAGACATTGGTTGAGGTTGTGGTGTCCGAGACCACCACCGAATCCGGTTCCCATTGGATCGCGCCGGTGGTGTCGGTCATCGGCAACGAACGCTTGTAGATGATGGCATCCTCGGTGCGCGGCGTCTGGATCTCAACACCCTTCGGCCACCATGTTGTGACCTTATTGCAGTATACAATATGATATCTCGAACCGTCGAACGCGCTTTTCCGCTGCGATGAACGGCGCAGTTCGCCGGGACCGAACGCCGTCTCGGGCTTGATGTAGGTAATACGCAGCAACGCCCCGGCGCCCGGGCGCAGCGTCAGCACGGCGGTGCTGTCGCCGTAGATCAACGTGTCCAGCCCCTGCCGCGCGGTGTTTTCGAACGGCAGCCGGTTGGTGTCGGCGCCGATCTCCGTCACGCGAATGAAGTTGTAGTTCTCATCAACCGGGTGCGAGATGTTGAAACGAATGTGCAACGCGCGCACCTCGGCAAGCGAGTCCAGATGTTGCCCCATCGCGCTCGCGGCCGGGATATCGCCGGGCCGCTCGAACGTGCGCCGGTTGACCACGAAGACGTATTGCGTGTCCTGTTGTGCCGTGGCGCCCTTCACGCGATCGAACAGGCCCAGCTCCACGAACGTGTTCTGCAACGAGTCCTGCACGCCGTACCGGTCGTATGTGGTGATCCGGCTCACGATGTCGTTCGCGGGAAGCGGACGCACGCTGTCCAGCGACGGCGCATTCTGCCGGATATACCATTGCGGCACGGTGAAGTGGATGGAGTACCCATCGCGCCAGCGAAGGTTCTTCATCACCGGCCAGACGCGGGGGATCCAGCTCGTATCCAGCCAGGCCACCTCGCGGCGACGGATGCCCCAACCGGTCCAGTGATCGGTAAGCACATCATGCACATAGGGCGCCTGGCGCCATTGCTCGCTCTCCAGCCGGATGGTGTCGTAGCGGTCCAGCGTGTCGGTGAACGAAAAACCGAACGGGCTCCACTCCATGCCATAGTTCCGGCTGCTGTCGCCGGGAATGCCACGCCACACCGGATCCCCGTAGGAATTGTTCAGGGAACCGACCTGCGAGTAATGGATGCCGCGCGCCCCGTAACACAGCGCCAGGTTCACCAGCGAACGCAGTTCGGCGGACTCGATCTGATGCCCGAAGATGGTTTCGCGTTGCCAGGCGCCGTTTATCTGTGCCCACTGGATACGCAGATGGGTCATGGTCATCGGCCAGGTCACCAGGCGTTTGCCCGTGCGGCGCGAAGCCCACGCGGCCACACCCAGCCGGTTGACGGCCTGGTCATCGAACGGGTAATACGTATGCCCGCCGTGCGCCACGATGTTGGCGCCGATCCCCATCCGGTTCCATGCGCGCGAATACAGATCAACGGTATCGCGGTCGCTGGCACGGCCCGCCTGCATATTGATGGGCGGGATGTAATACCGTCCGCCATTATGTTCGCGAAGCTGCGGGATGTCCCAGATATGCATCGGCATGCCGAATCGCGGGTGTTTGCCGTTGACGTCGGACATGTCCGTGTGAATCTTGTCCGGATTGATCGCGAAATGATAGGTCTCGCAACTGATCTCCGGCTGCGAGGTCCACAGATATTGTTGAATGTTGGTGCCGCTCTGCGCGCGCCATGCCCGCACGCCGCGCATGACGGTATCGGCGCCGGCAAGCGCGGTGTTGGGATAGCGCCGGTAGACAACGCTGTCCATCCAGTTGAATGCATGATTCTGGGTGTAATGCCCTTCGTCGCCGGTATAGACACGAATGATACGATCCACCCGTGGCGGATTGGCGTAATTCGGCGCCAGCGCCACCTTGTCATCAGTCTGGTTTGGATCGCGCCCGTGCATCAGGTAGTCCATCCCCAGCAGTAACAGATCGCGGTAGCTCTGGGACTCGGCATCGGTGCCGTTAAGAAGCTGGGCGGTTTTGTCGCGCAACGTGATCGAACGCAGCGCAAGCATCTCGCGGCCGGTCCAACGCACACTCACATCAAAGCGGTGGGCCGACTGGTCGGCGCTGAACGCCCCGCTCTGGGTCGCCGGATCGCCGATCATGTTCACGGGCACGGCAATCTCGCGATAGGCGTCGTACACCGGCTGCCCGGTGATCGGGTTCGTTTTGGTCGGCTTCAAATCGGCCTTGCGAATCTGCACGGTGCGGTAGGGATCGATGGTGGTCACCGCCGATGTGTGCTTCACGCCGCCCGGGTCACGGTAGGTGCTGCCCGCCGGGATCTCATTGCGAATCTCCACCTCCAACAGGACATCGTTGTCCGCCGCAATTGGGCCGTTGAATCCATCTTTCAAGGGATCAAACAAATGCCCGGTCACGACCACGTAGATCGAATCCTTTGAGCGGGAGTTCGACAGGCGCTGGTAGAAGATGTTGCCTGTGGTCTGCACCCGGTCATCCGGGATGCCGTTCCCGCCAAAACGGTTGGTGTGGATCGCCGGGTCGTATCCCACCACGATCTTCGATGCCACCGTCTGATTGGCCACCGTGTTTGAGAGGTCGTAGACTTGCTCGTACAAAGAGTCGCGTCCACCGAACAATTCCGTCGGATTATACTTCTTAGTACCCCCGCTCCGTTCCAGGAACTTACACGGCCAATAATAGGACTCGACGGAGTCGAACGGGAAAAACATGATCTGCTGGCCCCAGGCGGCCGCATCGAACGGCCAACTGCTGACCATCAGCCGCTGGTACCATTTGCCGTTGGCGTCGCGCGGGGTAAGGGTGTTGGCCAGGGTGTCGAACTTCCAGCCGTTTTCCTTGCCCCACTGGAACCCGGTACGCAGCTCCAGAATCGTGATGCCGAGCTTCTTCAGCTCCGGCCACATGCCGCCCACGCCGCCGCTTGGCGTGCCGATGGTGAAGGCATACGCGCCAATGGAAAACTCGTCCGGCTCGAACCCGTAGGTCGGCCGCCACGGCACGGCCGTATCCGGCACGGGCTGCGGTGTGAACTGCTCGAAATCGATGCGCTGCGCCCGTGCGGCCGGCGCAATCATTGTAAGTATGCCAAGGGCGAGAACCGCAAGGGTGAGGAAACGCATGGTTGCACATCGCGGCGATGCGCCACGGTGATGCGAGGATGCGTTGCGGTGAAACGGCCGGCGTTTGTGCCCGGCCCGGTGCTGTCGGTCAGTCATCGGAAATACTCCTGAATGAGATATTGAGTAAAGGTTCCCCATGGGATGCACACGACGGCGCATCCCAACGGTATCAGGGAACGGAAGTATGGGGGAGGAGGCGCCCGCCACGGCTGGAGCCGTGGCGGGGAGTGAAACAGCTATTGCTTGATAACGGGTATGCTTATGATCAGTTGATTATTGGAGTCAAACACAGTCAGAAGATAGGCGCCCGACGCCCGGGCGCCGGCCTGCCACAGCGCTTCGCCGCGCCAGGGCTCAACGTCACCGCGCGCAACCTCGCGGCCGGCCATATCATGCACAACAAAACGCGCCGGGAAACGGCGCAGGTCACCACGCCAGGCGATATGCAGGGCGTCACACATTGGGTTGGGCCAGACGCTGAAGGCGCGCTCACGGCCCGCAACGGCAATCTCCTCCACATCGGCGGTGCTGTCACGCGGGATGTACGGGCCGCCGGCGAAGACGGCCGCGACACCACGATTGAAGTTATCCTGCGGGTAACTACCAAGCAGATCGTTCCAGCCGTCTCCCGTAACGTCGGCGATGGGTTCGAGCAGCGCAAAGATGGCTGCGTTACTATACACATCGTACGTATGATCCGGACCGTTTGGGCCACCACCAAGGCCGAGAAAAACTGGGCCACCTCCGCCACCGGTTTGAAAGATCGCAAGCATTTCATAATGACGAAGACTATCGGCCAGGTAGCCGAGTCGTGCTGGGTTGTGGTATCCCTGTTGGTAATAAGTACCATCAAGATCCTCCGGTGTCAGCGATCGCGTTCGGATACTCTTTCCACTGCCTGAACGAAACAGACCAACGCGCCATTCGGGCCGGACAACCGAAATGTCCAGCATACCATCTCCATCAGCATCCAGAACAACAGCGCCACCGAACACAACTGAACGATCCGGTACGGTCCAATTCCACGGCGAGCCCGGGCCACCAAAGAAGAACTTCAGCTTCTTCGGGCCAGGATCAATTGAATCGGTTGCGACCGCCATGTCCAGGTATTGATCATCATCCCAATGACCGATGTACAATGCCGTGGCGCCTTCACGTTCGTGCTCCCCGCGAATAATCACCGTTGGGCTATCAAGCTGGAAATTCGGGCCACCTTTGTAAATCCATACCTCAAACTTCCGAAGATTTACGCCGGCACGATCAACACCACCAGTCAAAAGGATCATCTCATCGGTACCATCGCCATCCAAATCCGCACCAACAATGTCGATTGGGTTTGCCATTCGCGTTCGCGGTGTCATCCTACGCGGATCAAGAATTGAGGCAGGCATTGTGTCAACGTGCCCTACGTCGGTTCGGTACACATAGACAAGCGTATGATAGAACGTAGTCCCGTTAATAACCTCCTCTTCGCCGCGAATCCCTGCAATCGCTGTATGTCCTGTTCCCCAAAAGTTACCCGTGACCACACGCTTGCTATCTGGTTGCCCAATCTGAAGCACCGCCGACGGTGAATCGCTTAAAACCCCACGGCTCCCATCGTAGATCATCAGGCCATCGGCCGTATTCACCGAGAACTCCGCGATACTATCCCCGTTGATATCCGGGATGCCGCCAATCCCATACCCCACGTACTGATTGTCCCGTGTCCCATACTTCTGCCACACCGCGCGAAGCTGCACGGCGTTCGGGTTGCGTGTGATGGTGTCGGCCGGTTGGGCGTGCAGGAACCACGGCGTTGCCAGAACAGCAATCGCGGCGGCCAGCAGGGCCGCAGGAAGATTGTTGCGGAACGTTGGGGCCAGCACCCGGCTCGGGGGCATCATTGGCTTCGGGGCTATCATTGGCTTCGAGGTCATTGTCAGTTTCGGCGTCATTGTCATGTACAGGGAATACAGCGTTCAAGAATTTGGGACTTCATTCAACGGGCGTAACCTATCGCTCGGCAGGCCGACCGGCAAGGGCATCGGCGGGCCACCGTCAATCGGGCAGCAGCCCATGCACGGCCCCCAATGAATGAACCGACGAACGCGGGATTCATCTCACGGGGCGCATTGCGCAACACGGTCTGCACACGGGTTCGCACACGATGCCGGGAATACGATCCTATACCAACAATGTCAATACATTGTTGCCGCATTCGGCGCTTGAATTGCGGGGAATACCAGCCAGATTGTTACAGGGATCGAGGAGGTGCATACGTAAACCGACGTGCAAATGTACAACGCACGTCGCAACCATGCAACACCAACGAGCGTCACATAAACTTTTTTCGACGCTCAGACTTTCGTTGTGTCGCGTTTCGCACCCTGAGCAGGAGCATCACCAGAGTAACCCTGTTTCGCCGGATTTGGCAAGCATTCGCCAAATCGGTCGATCGCCGCATTCGCGTTCTCGCGCATCAGCGCCCACGGCTTCACCGCTGCACTCGGCTTGCAATGGCTTGCAGCAGCAATGATGGGTATTGACACGTACCAGCCATATCGTATATTCGCGCTCCCCTCACAATACCCCTGTCATCAACCAACGTTCGCCGAACGTCGTGGCGTACTTCCGCGTGGTTTTTCGCGCGTGGGATCAACACTGCATTGCGTTTGACCCCTCGCGGTTCCAATGTGTGCCGGGCGTGAGCGAGAATATTTCAGAGGCGCATTTCATACCATTGCGCCGCATTCATTACACTCAATCATCATGACCACCAACGTGAATCACCAGAAACCGACGGGCAACGCCCGTGGCAGAACACCAATCACACATCTCGGCATTCGTGCGGCAGCCATATTCCTGTTGCTGTTGCTTGCTGGAAGCAGTGCCCTGTGGGCGCAGGGGTTGCCGCCAACACCGGCGCCCGATACCACCCGCGCGACCTACACCAATGAGACCGGCGACACCATTGCCGTGGTATTTCCGCCACCGGACTCCGTCTACGTGCATAACAGGCTGATCCTGAAGTTCCATCCGGGTGCGCTCAACCAGGGGCTACTCTGTTTCAGCGTGCCATCGCCGATCGACTCCGAGGAGATCCATCAGACATCGTTGCAAGGCATGCCGAACTCATATCGCGCGTACCTGCTGGGGCAACTCTTCAACATCGACAGCGGCATCGTCACTGACACGTTATTGCGCGCCGCCTTGCGTGCCTACGGTGGGCGCTACCTGCGCCGCATGACAACGGCGA
The DNA here is from genome assembly GCA_966128725.1 of uncultured bacterium. Taxonomy (GTDB): domain Bacteria; phylum Bacteroidota; class Ignavibacteria; order OLB7; family OLB7; genus JAFDZV01. Next base: position 6,898 of record CBHYLN010000200.1, read on the forward strand.
ACCCATGTGTTGATTCGATTTCCATTGCACGCAACGGCGACACGCTGAAGGTTGACGACTACAACTGGATGGTGCTTGAGCTGACCAACGACACATCGGCGTTGGCGGCGTTTCAGCAGTTGCCGCGAGCGTTCCCCGATGCCGTGCAGATGGTGGACCTGAACTATATCGTCACACAAAATGCCACGCCACGCGACGGGCTTTTTGGATTTCAAAAGAGCTTTGGCAAAACACGCATCGGCATGGAGTATGCCTGGAATTATCAAACGGGCAACTACGGTATACGGGTTGGCATCATCGATAACGGCCTTGATTACCGGCACTGTGATCTCGGGGGCGCAACCGGCCTGAACCGGAAGGTATCCGGTGGTTGGAACTGGACCGGCAACAACGCGCAATTCTACCGCCGCTCCATGCATGGGACCGCCGTCGCCGGTATCGTGGGCGCCTTGACGGACAACGATTCGTTGAACGAGTGCAGGGCATTCACAGGAATCGGTGGCGGCTGGGGCTGG
>CBHYLN010000201.1:0-7376 GCA_966128725.1 uncultured bacterium
GATCGCCATCGGCTTCGATTACCGCGTAGCTGTTGCCGTTGATCGGATCGTCGAAGCCGAACACGGGACCGCTTCCAAGCCAGTCCCCGGCATTGCCGCCGTTGAATGGCGGAGGCGGCGGAACTTCGCCGCGAGCCTGTGCGGTGGACCAACACGTGAGTGGGAACGTGGCCACAATCCCCATCACGAACATGATGCGTGTTAGAGAGTTCATGGTTGTGGAACTACTTGGTGATGATCAGTTTCTTGCTTGCGATGATGTGATTGCCCTGGTGTAGAGCCACGAAATACACACCGCTGGTAATAAAACGGAAGTTGGTGAAGCGCTCGCCTTCGCGCGCTGATGCCAGATACGGATAGGCGATCGCGTTGCCCTGCTGATCATAGATTGTCAGCGAGGCAGCGCTGGCGTCGCTCGAAATTGCTATGCGAATCTCGGATTGGCTGACATGGATAACACGCAGGGCTGGATTCTCCTGGCCGCTTTGGTCGTTTGCGAGATCCTCAACCGAATGTTTGCTGGCGATGTTGCCATATCGCGACAGGTAGTCGACATACAAGGGTTCGCTCAACGCCCTCGAGCGCCCAATGGTATAGGCATCCCGACGCGTGAAGAAAAATTGCCCAGCGCCCTGTGCGCCTACCCGTATCCCGATGAACATCGAATCGCCTGTGATGTTCGATGGGATGATGAATCGCACCACCGCCATGATCGGCTGTGTGGCGTGGATAATGGGAATGCCGGGTTGCGGGCTCGGCATGATGGTCATGCTGTCCAGAAGCGCAACTGTCTGCGTGTCTGCCGCGCGTACCAGCCAGGCCGAATAATGCAGCGTGTCGAGCGACGTGAAATTGTCGGGATCCTGCCGTTGCGTGGTTGGGTTGATCCACCACATTTCACGATAGAAGCTGACGGTGTCGCCAGCAGCAATCGGGAAATTGGCGGTGCGGCTGTTGTATGATAGATACGATGCCTCCGCGTTGACCACCCGTTGATACTTCCAATGCAGGAGCGGAATGCGTGCGGTGTTGATCTTTGGTTCGGTGAACAGATAATGTATGCGGCTGGTGCTGTCGTAGGCCATCGTATAGGTGTACGATGCCGATGCCCGTTCGTCTCCGATCGGTGCAAGCGTATCACCATCGGTATAACGGAAGATCCACAGGCTGTCCTGAATATGAATCCAGAGATCGGGTCGCACCCATGGTGCCGGCACTTCCTCGCCGGGTTGTCCGTGTTGGGCATACAGACCTGTTGTGGCAAGAACGGTCAGTACTACGGCTAGAATGGGAATAGAGCAAGCGGTGTGCGACATGGCGATAACCTGAACATACCGAACAACTTGAATGAACACTGGAGAATCTGAAATACGTGAGGCCAATATATGCTCACGGATTGCAAGCTCAAACATCGGGTGAGCCGTACAGCAACGTCTCCATCAATACGAGCCGATTTGATCACGGGGGCAGTTCCGTGAGTCCTGCGATTCCGTGCTCGATCTGCAGTGTATGCTGGAGGGGGCTACTTGCAACTGCCGGCGTCCCTCTTGGATCAAGGAGCCCAGATGGTTACCCGGTGTGAATCATCGTACAAGCATCGAAAGTCCTCTCCGGACGTACAGGCATCATCGACCGTACAAAAGATCGACCTACCGCTCCGCCGCCAGCCTCATCTCGTTTTTCTCTATTTTCGGCATCGAAAGCCCACGTTGAACATCGTGCACAACTACTAACGAGGAACAGATGCGCCCACGCAGAATTCTCCTGCCGGCACTGGTGCTGATTGCGGCGGCCGCGGCCGGCTGCCAGACAGGAAAGCCGGATGATGATCCGATTGCCGATAGCTCCGCCATTGCAAAAGAGATTACCATCGTCAAGGCCGAGCCGGGCAAGGAATTCCCGGATGCCAAGCTGACGGTGATTACGCCCGCCGCGGATGAAGTGGTTACCGGCGACAGTGTGACCGTGAAGGTGAACCTCACCGGGTTCGACCTTGCATCGCCAACCGAGGGCGAGCAGTCGAAGGGGATTGCCTTCTCGAAGGATGGCCAGCATATCCACGTGATCATCGACGACAAACCCTACATGGCGATGTATACGCCCGAGGGATTCTCGGTGGGGAAGCTCTCCGCCGGCGCCCACACGCTTCGGGCGTTCCCAAGCCGTTCGTGGCACGAGAGCATCAAGGCGCCCAATGCCTTTGTTGCGCATACGTTCTACGTGATCAAGAAGGCGGGCGATCCCGTGTTGAAAGCAGGCGCGCCGCTGCTTACCTACAGCCGGCCGAAGGGCGAGTACAAGGGGGCGGATGCGCGCCGGATCCTGCTGGACTTCTACATCGCCAACGCACAGCTTGGCGCCGGCAAGTACAGCGTGGTCGCGTCGATCGACGGCACCCCGCGTGATACCCTTACCGAGTGGACCCCGTATTTCATCGAGGGATTGCCGGATGGTGAGCACGTGGTGAAGCTGCAATTGATGGGGCCTGATGGCGCGGTTGTTCCGGGGGTGTTCAACACTGCCGAGGGCAAGATCAAGGTTTCGCATGCCGATGCGGCGCCAGCGCCGGCCGGCGGCGGCCACGATACCGGAACCACTGCCGGGGGCGACCACGGCATGCATCACGATTCCGGCCATGCAAATACCGGCGGGAAGTAATCGCCCCGGTTTCGTACATTCGTTCCAGTTCCACGCGGAGATCACCCAACGTGATCTCCGCGTTCTGTATTCACTCGTTGAGCACAGCTATGCCTGAACTTATCGCTCTGACAACCGGTGAGCGGTTCACCGTTGGGAAGATGCTCTGTCTTGGAAAGAACTACGAACGCCACGCCAAGGAGATGGGCGGGGATGTTCCCACCAGTCCGGTCGTGTTCCTGAAACCGGCCACCGCGCTTGTGCTGGATGGTGGTACGGTCCAGATACCTCCAATCTCCGGTGATGTACACCACGAAGTTGAGTTGGTGGTTGTGATGGGCGCGCCGGCCAGGAATGTGGAGATCGACGCGGCGATGAATCACGTATTCGGTTACGCGGTTGGGCTGGACATGACCCTGCGCGACGTGCAGGCGCGTGCCAAGCAGCGGGGCGAGCCATGGGCCATTGCCAAGGGGTTCGATACCTCGGCGCCGGTCAGCAGCATCGTTCCCAAGGCGCGTGTGGCCGATCCGCACGACATGTCGATCAGCCTGCGTGTCAACGGTGAATTCCGGCAGCATGGTTCCACTGCCGACATGGTGCTGAAGATTCCCCAGATCATCAGCTACCTGTCGCGATACTTCACGCTCGAACGCGGCGACTGCATCTTTACGGGAACACCCGAAGGTGTTGGTCCGGTTGCGGCCGGCGACACGCTTGTCGCCGCGCTTGATGGCGTGGTTGAGATGACGGTGAAGGTCGCGGCCCGCAGCTAGTCCGGAAGCGCTCCAGGCCCAACGATCCACGAACAGCGGTACAACACCCTCCATGTTGGCGGCTCACACGGCTGCCGGCAATTTCCCCCTGAACCCACAGCCACGTTCGGTATGCCACCGAGCCAGGGCGAAGCCATGCCGTTCGGCCGGCCGATGCATGTTCCGTGAATACACTCCGCCAGCGGAATACATTGATCCCCGGGCATGCCGGCAGTGGAAGCGTCAACTTTCCAGCAGGAACTTCCGAAGGAACATCAGCGTGGCATAGAACTCGAATTCCTGATTGCCACGCTTCGCGAATCCGTGCCCTTCATCCTTTGCCATCAGGTACCACGTTGGCGTGCCAAGCGCGCGCAGGCGTTCCACCATCTGCTCGGCCTCGGTCAGCGGCACGCGTGGATCGTTCGCGCCCTGCACGATGAACATCGGCTTGGTGATCTTCCGGTAGTGCGTCAGCGGCGAGATGCGTTCCAGAAACGCCCGCATCGCCGTGTCCCGTTCGTCGCCGTATTCCACGCGCCGCAGATCGCGGCGATAGTCGGCCGTGTTGTTCAGGAACGACACGAAGTTCGAGATGCCGACGATGTCGATCGCGCAACGGATGCGGTCGGCATACCGGGCCGACACCGCCAGCGACATGTAGCCGCCGTAGCTTCCGCCCATCACCATCACACGCTCGGCATCCAGATCCGGTTGCCGTGATATCCAGTCCAGCAGGGCGCCGATATCCTTTACCGAGTTTTCGCGGAGATAGCCGTTGTCGAGCTGTTCGAACGCCTGCCCGAAACCAACCGAGCCGCGCACGTTCGGGTAGATGATAGCAACACCGAGATCGTTCAGCACATAGTTCCAGCGGCCCAGAAAGTTCGGCCGCGACTGGCTTGCCGGGCCTCCGTGAATGCTGATCACAACGGGCCGCTTGCCGCGGAAGCTCGACGGTGGGCGGTAGAGAAAGCCGGTGATCATCAGGCTGTCGAAGCTGGGCCAGCGAATCGGCTGTGGCGCCACGAACGACTCCGCCGAGCGGGGCGAAAGGTCCGTGGTGGTCCAGCGCGAAAGGGTGTTTGCGTCAACGTCGTACGACCAGATGTCCGACGGCGACTGCGCCGAGTTGAACGTGAACGCCAACTCGCGAGCGGTGCGCCGCCACTTGAGACCGCCGATCACGCCCGGCGGCAGCTCCGGCGCGGTGCGTTGCCGTCCGGTTGCCACGTCCAGGAAACCCAGCCTGCTGAGCCCGGCTTCGTTCAGGACATACGCTATCGTCGTGCCGTCGTGCGACAGCTCGAAATCATCAAGCTCGGCGGTAACTCCCGGCATCATCGGCCTGAGTGAACCGGTGGCCCGGTCGATCGCCACGATACGTTCCACATCCGATCCGCGCGTGGAACTGGTATAGATGGTGCGGTCATCGGCCGAGAACCTTCCGCCGCCAAATCTCTCGGCTGTCTTTTCCTGCCTCGGGGTCAGAAGTTGTCGTGCGCCGGTGGCCACGTCGATCAACCACAGATAACTTTCGGTCGCCGAAATGAACTGCGACAGCAGCAGCGTGGAATCGTCCGACGACCAATCGCTGACCCCCCAGCCCGAACCTTCCAGTTGCGCAAGCAGGCGATCCGGTCCGCCGTTGTCGGGGTCCATTACATACAGGTCCGCGTCGCGACCGTTGCGCCGGGTAGTGAGGTAGGCCAGGCGACTGCCGGTGTTGGAGAACAACGGGCTTGTGTAGCGCGAGCGGCCGTCGGTCAGCAGCGTCGTGTCGCGCGTTCCGATTGTGTAGCGGTAGAACTGGTAGTTCTCGTTGCCGCCCACGTCATCGATCAGCAACATCCGTGCCGGGTTGGCCGGGTAGTAGGATGCTCCGGCCAGCGCGTCATCGAAGAACGTGATCTGCTTCGGCTCGGCGCCCGGCGACGCAACCTAAAACACCTGCGACACCTGTGCCATCCTGCGTCCGATCAGGATCGAGCGTTCGGTGGGATGCCATCCGCGGAATCCGGAGGGGCGGAGATCGTTGTAGTACTTCACTTCCTTCGCCAGCGATGCGGGGATCGGTGGGATTCCCTGCGTCACCAGATTGTCCGTGGGTGCGATCACCTCGGGCTGTGCCTGGGCCTGCGCGCTGGCGCACAGCAGGATGACGACGGCAAGCAGCCACGGCTTCCAATCCGAACCCGGCGTGCCCTGTACGACATTCCAACGAATATTGAACAGCATCGGTCTCCGCGAACAATAACAGTGATGGGTTTCGTGGCCCACGGCCGCGGTGTGGGCGCGTGGATGTCGTGTGTGGTTGCTGCGCCGCAATGCCGTAATGCAACGATGGGGGCAGCGCGGCGCAACAACGGTGTAACGTGCAGGGGCGCGTTATCAGGTGAGGGTGTCGCCTACCGTGATTGTGCCATCGGACACGATCTGCGCGCGCAGGCCGGCGCGATGCACCATTCCCTTCAACACGTTCTGTTCGGTGATCGAGGCAAGATGGGCGCAGGGTTCGCAGAGCTCGATGCCACGCAGCGTAACATCGCCAACGCGGAACTCGGCGCCCACAAGCGCGTTCAGATCGATATCGCGGGTCACGATGTTCCTGCGGAAGTTCGCCGGCGCGTATGCCGTTCCGTGGCTGGCGTTGAACTGATCGATCTGTTCGATCTCGATCAGCGTAATCTCTTCTTCCGGGTCAAGAGAACCGGGGCGCCCTCCGTTGTCGAAATAACGATCGCCCTCGATGCCGCGCCCGGCAAAGGCCCGCACGCTCTGCTGCTCGGTTAACGGGGCGTTCTGTGCATCGGCAAACAAGATCGCGACAAACGTGCCCGTTGATCTATTCGATGTGTCCATTGTTGGTATGTCCTGAAGTGGGTGATCATTGCTCCAGCCGGTGCGCATAACGCAGGGCGCCGTCGGCATCGTGGAAATGCAGGAACAGCGCCTTCTTCGTGGCGCACATCCACACGTACCCCATGTTGGTTGCGGCGTAGATCGTGTTGTCGGCCCAGGTTGTGTCGCGGTGCCCGCCGCCGCCGCCGGATACCAGATAGCTGACACCGTTCACCGGCCGCAGCAACTGGATGTCGTGGTCGTGACCGCACATGTACAGCGGAACCTTGTGGCGCACCAGCACTGCCTCGAATGCGTCGCGCATACGCTTCAGGTTGCCGTAGGCGCCATTGGAATACAGCATGTGATGGCCGAACACCAGCTTCCACGTTGCCTTCGATGCGGACAGCTCGCGGTCCAGCCACGAGCTCTGCGCTTCGGCCGCGCCGTCCACGCCGGTTTGCACAAGCTGGGTGTCCAGCGAGAAAAGCTGCACGGTGGTTCCGTCGGGCGCGGCCAACAGCTTGCTGTACGTGCGCGCTGGGAACTGCCATTGCGGGTTCACCTTGCTGTAGGCGATCTGCGCGTCGGGGTCGAATCCGTAATCGTGATTGCCCAGCGTCGGGAAAAACGGCTGCGTGAGGCCGCGGTCGTAATACATCGCGGTGAACTTCCGGCGCCACTGCTCGTCGGTTACCGACTGCACGCCCTTCGGGTAGATGTTATCGCCGGTGGAGATGATGTAGTCGCATCCGCGGTCGCCGGCGGTAATCGCCATCGATGCCGCCACATGCGCCTGGCCGGAGGCGCCGGTTCCCCAGTCGCCGATCACCAGAAAACGCATCCCCTGATCGGCCGGAACCGAGAACAGATTGAACGGCGGGATTGTCTTCGCGTTCTTCACGCGCGATGGGCCGGAGAGCTCCTCCCATGCATTGTGCATGCGCTCGCGCGCGCCAAGCCAGCGTGCCGAAAGGAACGCGGCCACGGCGGAGCCTGATCCAAGAAGGAAACTGCGACGCTTCATTCAGTAGTCCGGAGCTGGATTATGCAAACGCTGGATTATGCAAACGCTGGATTATGCAAACGCTGGATTATGCAAACGCTGGATTATGCAAACGCTGGATTATGCAAACGCTGGAT
>CBHYLN010000202.1:0-7375 GCA_966128725.1 uncultured bacterium
AATCGTGCTGGTTCCTCATCATCCCGGCGCTTCCGTGGTGACACCCCAATCATCACCACTGTCGGCTACGGCATCGGCCACGTTTGCGCGTTCGCTGTTCACTCGGCACATCATCACCATCGGCTGGCCGCGCCTGTACGTCACTCATCATGTCATCGAATCATCACCCTCTCGCCGTGCTCGGCAAGCAGGTCGCGCGATGCGTGCACACATCGCGCCCCGCCCTCTTCTCTCGTTACCGTTCTACAGTCGCTCATTTCGATCACCTCGAGACTTCGGCGGAGGGCCCTCCACGTTGCCTCGTCCACATCATCATCATCGCGTCGTCACCATACAAACTGCCTGGTATGCAGGTCTCGATCTACCGTTGGGCTAGTACGTTAGTACTGCGATGCCAAGCCACATAAGCATAGCCGAGACCACCCACGTTACAAATGCCCTGTTCATGATATCCTCCTTACCGTCACCAACGGTTAATCGAATTCCCCCGCACATACCGTCTCACATTCACATCTATGACAATCTCGTCCGGCAGCGTGTGACATCCCTTCTCCTGCATCCGCAATCGGTTTGCGTGTCCTGCCCCCTTTATCACCGCGCTCTTGCTAAATAACTCACGATCGGCGTTAAGGTTACACCAGTACCGCATTTTTGCACCGGCATGGTGTGCCATCCAAGGCGCGATCACCTGTTATCAAGCCGTCCGGCGATCCGTTTCATCCATGTTGCCAATCAACATTCCTGGTTGCTTAGAGCACTCGTGTTCCGTTCGGTTCCCGGGCATCAATCGCGCGTTCGCAGTGCCACAGCAACTGGTGCATCTGATTCACTTCCGCACGCAAGGTTGAACCCGGTGATGGCGTTGAATGCACAACAGTACATACGGTGCTTCGATGTTGTTGGATGCGGCGGCACGCGTTCTTTGATGTAATGATCGGTGACCGCGCGCCGGGGTCGGAACGAATTCCCTTGGTTCTTCGCAACGGCATGTGTTTATTCGCAGCTCGTTTCGGAAACATTCGTACTGGAGGAACAGTAACCATGATGATTATCCATCTCGCTCTCCCAATCGATCGCCACTTCACAGGCTATTTCGTGAAGTGACCTGCTTCTTGTTGGTTTACTGTTCTCGTTTATCACGTAATCAACGGGTCGCAGGCAGCTCACGCTACCGGCGGCCATGGTATTGTTAGCCCGTTATTCCGGGTAATACACAATAGATATCAAAGGCCGTGGGTAGCATACGCAACCCGCGGCCTTTCTGCATTCGGCCTGCTACGGCAGCCGACAAACCAGCACAGAGCCCCGGGCCTTCGGAACACACATTCGTACCGCCAGCAGTGGCATGGCAGCCGCATTCCGCGCACCGCCGTGCCGCCCGCCGGGATCTCCGCGATAACGCGGGCACGCCGCGCCGTACGACCGCTTCACGTTGACTATTGCTCCGCATCCGATCGCGGATCGAACCGAAGGATATGTCATGAATCTTCCATTACGACGATACTCCGAATTACTTGTGGCGTATTTGCGCCCGCACAAGGCGCGCGCAATTCTTCTGGCAACGTTGCTGTTCGCCAGCATCGGGCTGCAATTGCTGAATCCACAGATCCTGCGCGGCTTCATCGACTCCGCGGCAAGCCACGGATTCAGCGGATCGCTTATCACAAGCGCGATCCTGTTTCTGGCCGTCGGCTTCGCCAATCAGATTATCTCGGTATTCGCCACATACGTTGGCGCTGATGTGGGCTGGCGCGCAACCAATGCCCTGCGTGTTGATCTTGCAGCGCATTGCCTTTCGCTCGATATGGCGTTCCATAACGAACGCACACCGGGGGAATTGATCGAACGCATCGACGGCGATATCACCGCGCTGTCGAATTTCTTCTCGCAGTTCGTGATCAAGATCATGGGCTCCGGGCTGATGATTTTCGGCGTGCTGGTGCTGCTGTACGCGGAGGATTGGCGCATCGGGCTGGTGCTTACCGTGTACGCGATCGCCGGATTTATCGTCATGAGCCGCAGCAAGGATATCGCCGTGGAATCATCCTCGCTGGAGCGCGAGGCCAACGCGGCGCTCTACGGATTCGTGGAGGAACGCCTGAGCGGTATCGATGATATCCGCGCCAACGGCGGCGGGCCATACACGATGCAACGGTTCTACGATGTGGCCCGCAATCTGCTGCTGTACGGTCGGCGTGCGTGGATTCGCCGATCGATGCTGTGGGTGGTGATCGTCGGCCTGTTCACCATCGGCGATCTCCTGTCGCTTGGCGTGGGCATTTACCTGTTCAGCATCGGCGTGGTGACAATCGGCACGGTGTATCTCTTCTTTCAATACACACAGTTGATGTGGGGATTTGTTGAGGAGCTTACCCAGCAGATGCAGGACCTGCAGAAGGCGGGCGCAAGCATCGGGCGTGTTGAGGAGTTGCTCCGCACCCGCAACACGATGATCGACGGCCGCGATGGCATGATCCCGACGGGCGCGCTGGACGTTGAGTTCGACCACTTGACGTTTGCCTACGGCGACGCCACGATCCTGAAGGATCTATCGTTCCGGTTGCAACCGGGCACGGTGCTTGGCCTGCTTGGGCGCACCGGCAGCGGCAAGACAACGCTTACACGGCTGCTGTTCCGCCTGTACGATCCGCAGCATGGCGCGGTGCGGCTGTCGGGCGTGGATCTGCGCAACGCACCGCTTACGCATCTGCGCCGGCGTGTTGCCATGGTAACGCAGGAGGTGCAACTGTTCCATGCAAGCGTGCGCGACAACCTTACGTTCTTCAATCCAGATGTCGACGACGATCGCATCCTTGAGGTAATCGCCGAGCTTGGTCTGAACGAATGGTTCGCCTCGCTTCCCAACGGTCTGGACTCGATGCTGGGCGCGGGCGGAACAGGCATCTCGGCAGGCGAAGCGCAGTTGCTGGCGTTTGTGCGCGTATTCCTTCTGGACCCCGGCCTGGTTGTGCTCGACGAACCTTCGTCGCGGATGGATCTGGCAACCGAACGGCTGCTGGAGGAAGCGATGGCGAAGCTGTTGCGCGGGCGCACCGCGATCATCATTGCGCACCGGCTGTCAACGGTAAGCCGTGCCGACGAGATCCTTATCCTGGAACGCGGCGAGATCCGCGAACACGGCAATCGTGCCGCGCTTGCGGCAAATCGCAACTCGCGATTCGCCGAGCTGCTGCGAACCGGTCTGGAAGAAGAGATGGCTGCATGACAGTAGCGGCGTTGCCCTGCTGCAACCAGGGCAACGCAACACGGAGGAATGGTGCGGCGCATGGCCGTTACGACGACGCGGTGCATTCTGAACGCAACGCTTGGCTACGCCGAGCATGGGATCGTCATGAAAACGCTACGCTATACACTTGCCCTGATTCGATATAGACCGGGACTTTTTGCCCTGAACTGCCTTGCCTGGGGGGCGCATCATTTTCTGCCGTTGGCAACCGGACTGGTAACACGCGAGATCTTCAACGCGCTCTCCGGAACCACGGCCGTTGGGGCCAACGTCTGGACGCTTCTTGCAATGATCGCGCTGATTTCGGCGGCGCGCCTGGGCATCATGGTATCCGGTGTTCGCGCCTGGAGCACGTTCTATTTCACGATTGGCGCATTGGTTCGCCGGAACATGCTGCGCTGGCTGGTGAGCGGGCCGGGCTCGCGTACGCTGCCGAATTCGCCTGGTGAGGCCGTAAGCCGATTCCGCGATGACGTTGAGGAGATTGGCGAATACATCGAGGGCTGGACGGACTTCTCCGGATTCTTCCTGTTCGCAATTGTCGCGATGCTTGTGATGTACAACACCGACCCGTTGATCACGCTGGTGGTGCTTGTGCCGCTGGTGGGCATTGCCGCGCTGGCGCATCGCATGGGCGGCAGAATACGCAAGTACCGCAAGGCACTGCGCGAGGCCACCGGCAGGATCACCGCGTTCATCGGTGAGATATTCGGATCGGTACAGGCGCTGAAGGTTGCCTCGGCCGAGGAACACGTCATCGGGCAGTTCCGGAAGCTTAACCAGGAGCGGCATTCGGTTGCCCTGAAGGACACGCTTCTGCGCGAAGTGCTGCGATCGCTGAACTCGAACATGGTGAACGTGGGCACCGGTATCATCCTGATACTGCTGGCCGAATCGGCCCAGCGCAAGGGGTTCACCGTTGGCGACTTCGCGCTGTTCGTGTTCTATCTGCAGCGCATGACCACCAGCATGTTCTTCCTGGGCGACATGCTGGCGCAACACAGGCGCACGGGCGTGTCGTTCGAGCGCATGCTTGATTTGATCAAGGGAGCGCCGGAAGGCACGCTTATCGAACGCGATCGTATGCCGCTTGACCCACGCAAGGCGGAGCTTCTGGACGCCGAGCGGCATGCCCGCCGTGCCGACGACAGGCTGGCCGAGCTGAAGGTTCGCGGGCTTACATACATACATCCCAGCACCGGGCGGGGTGTTCACGATATACATCTCCGGCTTCGGCGCGGGAGCTTCACCGTGATCACCGGCCGCATCGGCTCCGGCAAAACAACGTTGCTGCGCGCATTGCTGGGCCTGCTGCATCCGCAGGCCGGCGAGGTGTTCTGGAACGGGATGCGCGTGGGCGATCCCTCGTCGTTCCTGGTGCCGCCGCGCACCGCGTACACGGCACAGGTGCCACGTCTGTTCAGCGATACGCTGCGCTCGAACATCCTGATGGGCAGCCCCGACCACTTCGGCAACATCCGCGAGGCAATTCGCCTGGCGGTAATGGAGCCGGACCTTGCGGCATTGGAACACGGGCTTGATACAACGGTGGGTCCGCGTGGCGTAAAGCTTTCCGGTGGCCAGGTGCAGCGCAGCGCCGCCGCACGCATGTTCATGCGGGATGCCGATCTGCTGATTTTCGACGACATCAGCAGCGCGCTCGACGTTGAAACGGAGAAGGCGTTGTGGGAGGGAATCTTCGCGAATCGTACGGCAACCTGTCTGGTGGCCTCGCACCGGCGGGCGGCGCTGCAACGGGCCGATCACATCATTGTGCTCAACAATGGCCAGATCGAGGCCGAGGGACGCCTGGAGGATCTGCTGCGCACCAGCGACGAAATGCGCCGGCTGTGGACACGCGACCCCGAGATCGACACGCCGGTTCCCTTCGATCTCGCACAATCGATGCAGCGAGGCGTGACCCAGCCAACATCATCGTAACATCGTGGCATGCGCGGTGCGAATTCGATATTCGTCTCCGCACCGCGCGTGCCAACCGGTGTTGATTCCGGACCTGCTGAAACTTGTTTGACGTGTGATTACCGTAACGGAAGTCGCGATGAGCTGCCGGCAGTAATCACAACCGCCGGCATGCGGCGCCAGGGTATCGTACACATTATGCGGGCACATACGTCGGCGATGCCCGGCACACGAGCTCAATCACCGCGACATTGGCCACGGCAAGTGCCTTTCGGAACTCGCGATCGGTACCTCGCCGACGCATGCACCACGCTGCTGGCCGGCGGAGATGGGTTACCCGTCCATCCCTGCCCGGCCGTCAGGCAACCATGCGGCGGCTACAGGGCTCGCCGCGTTGGCATGATTTCGTTTTTCAATGTGGTCGGCATCGGACTTGCATGCAGCCGTCGATACGTTGCCGGCAGCCCGAGGGCCAGAGCATGCTTCCATCCCATTCCGCGATTGATGTTGAAACGAACGTCGTGGCCAAAGAGTTAGAGCCCTGCGTGGGCTTGGTGTCCCACCCGGCACGAACAACAGCGGGCGCCCCGGATTACCCGAAGCGCCCGCATACGTTCAAGCGTTATGTATCAGCGACCGCAGTGGCCTGAAGCGCTGCAATGTGAGGCGCATCCGCCCGCCGCGCACCCGGACGGGCAGACACATGCGGCCGGATCGCCGGCGCACCCGCAACCACAGGCGGCGCCGCTTGCGCAGCAATTGGCGGCCGATGAAGCGGCATTCTCACCGTTCGAGCCAAACGCGGTAAACGACAACGTCGCAACCACAAGGCCCACCACCAGGGTTCCAATCATTTTCTTCATGTAAGACTCCTAAGGATTTCTGATTCGTTACATCGAACGTCGCTCGGCCGGCGAACATCGCGGGCCAAGGCCCCGGTTGTTGCGTTGACAACCGGTGTTCCGTGCCATGAATCAGATGCGTGGTGGATGGAACGGCGGATCGCATGGAACGCGGTAAACGTCCGATGCCGCCACGTAGTATTGCCGGGCTGCGATCGCAGGGAAGCAAAGGTTGATTGCACCAACAGCGTTCAACACATATGCAGGGCAACAGCAACAGCCATTGGCCTGTGCGTCACAGCCGCCCTGGCGCGACTGGTCGCCCGCTGAGCCGGTATGCGACTTCGCAGCGCAGCACGTGCTGTGCCGGTGCTTGCATCCGGAAACCACACCGCAGCATTGCGCATCGCCGGCCTCGCCCACAGTTGGATGTTCAACTTGCCGAAGGCCACAGCCCGCACACTGCAGAGCATGCGGTGTAAGCAGCATGCCGCAGAGAAGCATCACAAGGGAGACTGCGATATGGCGTTGAAGCGCGCGCATGTTCAGCCCAAAGTACACAGAGCACGCCAAACGGCACAACACCTTCGGGCAGCCGGCAATGTCTCAGTGTGCACTCCGCCTTGCCGCGGCCGCACTACCACTTCAACGAGGCAACGGCGCTACCGATTGCCACATACGAGCCAACAAGCGTTCGCAGACGATCGGCCAGCGCCGGCTCCTTGAGCGCGCCGGCGTCATCGAACGCTTCATGCGCCTTGGCCAACGCGAACATGTCAGGATGCAGCAACACACCGCATCCTTCCAGCGGTATGCGGAGCTGCCATAACCCGCGAATGCCGCCGGCCAGCGAGGGCGAGGCCGCAAGCAGCAATCCCGATTTGCCTCGCAGCGGCATTGGCTGTGCTCGCGACACCCAATCCACCGCGTTCTTAAGCGCGCCGGACAGCGAGAAGTTGTACTCCGGCGCAGCGATCAGCAGACCATCGGCGGCCTCGATCCGGCGGCACAGCTCCAGCGCGCCGGCAGGCAATCCACTGCGCGCCTGCAGGTCACCATCGTACAGCGGCATGTCGAACTCGCGGAAGTCCGCGGCGTCCACCTCGGCTCCGAACTCCCTGGCGTAGGCCGCCGCCGCATCAACCAGTTTTTTATTCAGCGAGCCCGCCCGAAGCGATGCCGCAAATGCAAGAATCGTCATGTGGTATCCCTAACGTTCAATTCGTGCGCACAAGATATGCGATGGATGATCGATTGTCGCCGGCCCGTTTCGGGGTGGCGCACAACCAGCCCGCGGTACAAGTGCAGCGAGATCGAAAACACCGAACACGGCGTCGAGCACGGCGTGTGCTCCAGCCGGATGCGC
>CBHYLN010000203.1:0-7090 GCA_966128725.1 uncultured bacterium
TCCCGGCAGTAGGCAAGGGCGAACGCGGCATACGTACACAACACGGCAACGTTGGCGGTCAGCTCCCGTTCCCGTTTCGGCAGGCGCCTGGCTCGGGGCTTTTCCGTTGCAGTGGGTTCGATGCCCGCCTCGTGCAGGCGCGCGCGGGCCTGCGTGATCAGCTCGGTCAACAGTCGCGCCAGCTCCGGTGTGTCATCCTCCACCACAGTCAACAGACGGTGTCGCAGCGCCCGCCCTACATGATCGTGTTCCGATCCCGATCGTGCCTTCCGGATCAATTCGCGAAGCATTCCAACGCCAAATACAGCGTGGCGGATCGATTCAAACGTTGGCTCGTACATCCCGTGTTCCACTTTTTCCAGGCCATCCCGTTGTTCCCACCGGCGTGTACCCTATTATGCGCCGATACACCATCAACGGGCTCGGTGACAACGTAGATGTTTTTTCGCGGGAGGGTGGAAAATGTACCCCAGATGTACCACCCCGTGGTTTGAACACATCTCCGTGGCCGCCATAGCTTTGCACATCGAATTTCCCGGGCCATGATGGCCCACAGAACCTGCCGACCGTTACGGTTCGGTGAACGGATGATCCGAGATGAGAGCACGAATGACCCTTCTGCAGCACGACAACAACGATGGAGCGATGGCGGGCATGGTGCCTGTTGTCTCTCGAAACTTGCTGTTTTGTGCAATTGCCTGTCTTATGGTTTGCCTGCTTGCGCCAGCGGTGCTGCCGGGCCAGACCATCATCAAGCGGCATGTGGTTGCCTCCGGCGGGGGCTCGGCGTCGGGCGCGGCGCACGGCGTGCGCGGCACTATCTCGCAGACCTCGGCGGGCCGGATGGTGCATGATGGCGGCCAGCCGCACGATCTCGGGTTCTGGTACTGGGCCTATCGGCCAACGGTCACCACCGTGGTTTCGATCCCCCGCATCGATGCGGAAATCGGTACGCGCATAACCCTGCCGGTAACCCTTTCCACGTCGCCCGGCCCCACTCCGTTTACGCCCCGTCCATTCCATGCGCGCATCCGGTTCAACCATACGCTGCTGCACCCGGCCGGTGCCACCGGTGCCTGCACCGCCGATACCGGTGACTGCGTGATCCAGCTCGACGGCATTGCCCAGAGCGATAACGGGGTGATCGCCAATCTGGAATTTGTTGTGGCGCTGGGCGACTCCGAGGCAACCGCCGTCACGATCGATGAATTCGTGTGGGAAAAGAAAGGGGAGGAGCGGATTGCAACCACGCGAGAGCATGGCGAGGTCCGGTTGCTTGGCGTGTGCCGTTCGGGCGGCCAGGTGCGTCTGATAACAACAGCGGGATCGTTTGCCTCACGGGTTCGCCTTTCGCCAAACCCCGCCCACGGAAGCACGGTGCTGGAGTACGTGGCCTCGGAGGACGGCCCCGTTTCCGTTCGCCTGGTGGACTTGCTTGGCAACGATGTGGTGCGTCTGGTTGAGACCTCGGCCGAAGCCGCGCGCCTGTACAGGGTTGATGCCGACCTGAGCGGTATCGCCAGCGGTACCTACATGGTGGTGTATTCCACTCCCACGCAGATCATAACCGAACGGCTCGTGATCGCTCGATAAACAACAATTGGTCGCGCTTCCCAAACGTAGCACGCACATACATCGCGCCCTGCGCGCATCCTGTTCCAGATACCCATGAACACCTGTACGACAACTTCCATCGGCCAACCCGGCAAGGGTTCGGCTGGCCTGCCGCCGCATCGTGCCGCCCTTGCAGGGGCCATGTTTGCCGCTGCCATTCTGGTCGGGATGGCGGTGCCTCTTCGGGCGCAAAGTGCCAACAGCTCCTACGAAGCGTGGCGCGCCGGCATCGACGCGGCCGTGCATGTGCTTGGCTACACGGCCGAGATGAGCGGCCTTCCTGGCGTGCCGAGCTGTTGCCCCGAGTACCGGCATGGCACCGGCGACGGGTTCTCGGGCGGCGCATTTCTGCAGGTCGTGTTGCTGCGTGGGCTGGCCGCCGGCCTTCGCGTGCAGTACGCGATCAGCAACGGCACGCTTGATGCAACCGAGCAGGAACTGGTGACCGCTCAGCGTGATACCGTTACCGCGACGTTCGCGCATACGATAACCACGCGGCAGCCGGCCATCACCTCGGAATTCTATCTCAGCTACGATCTCTTCCCCCATGTAAGCGTTACCGCCGGCGTGCGCGCCGATGCCATGCTGGGCGGAACATTCACCCAGGTGGAGCGGATCGAATCACCCTCGACCATTCTGTTCGAGAACAGGAGCCGGCAGCGGATGATGTTCGACGGATCCATTCCGCAGGAGCGCTCCGTGTTCCCCGCGATTACGCTCGGCGTGCGCTACGATATCCCACTGAACAGGCGTCGCACCATGATGCTGATGCCGGAAGTGCAGGTATGGCAGGGGCTGGGCACACTTGTGGAGGGAACAACGCTTGGTGTGCACGGCGTTCGGTTCGGGCTTGGGCTTGGCTTCGTAACGCTTGGGCACCTGGACGGGCCATCCCCGCTCAATCCCGGAGAGCAATAATCCCCGCGCGGTTACCCGCCGCGCCATGGGCCCTGCACAACGTGCATGGCATTCGACACCGAATTCAACAGCATCAACTTTTAGATCCCAGACAAACTCATGGCAATCACACACACCAGTCGCACGCACCAAAGCCATGTGCTGCTGCTGACGATTTCGTTGCTGGCCGCGATGCTGCTTGTTCGGCACGCCTCGGCACAAACCCCGCTTCCTCGAATGCTCTCGTATCAGGGCGTGTTGGCCGATGGTGCCCGTACGGCCGTTCCCGATGGTGCCTACGTCGTGACGTTCCGCATCTACGGGGCGGCCACCGGCGGTGCGCCGATGTGGCAGGAATCACATACGGTGCAGACGGTGGACGGTGTGTTCGAGACATTGCTGGGCAACACGACCCCGCTTACCATGCCCTTCGACAAGGGGTACTGGCTGAGCATCGAGTTGCAGGGTGAGCCCGAGATGACCCCGCGCATGCAGTTCGTGGCCGCGCCGTATGCAATGCATGCGTACGGCGCCGAGACCTCGTTGCTGCTGGACCCCACAGCGCCCGACGTTGTGCATCACATCAACGGTCTGGACGGCAACGTTGTGCTGATAGGCGAAGGTGCCGCCAGCATCCGTACAAGCGGCGATACGCTTGCGGTGGTGGTGCGCAGCTCGCTGCCAACCGCCTCGCGCGACGGACAATACGTGCGCTGGAATGCCACCTCGGGAGCATGGGAGGCGGTGGATCTGGGCGTGGCCACCTCGCCGCGTCTGAGCGGAAACGGCTCGCCAGGTGCGCCGCTGGATATCGCGAAGATGGGTGCCGCCAATGGCCAGCCGCTTGTGTGGGACGATGCTTCGGGCACGTGGAAGCCCGGCAATGCGGGTGTTGTAACCAAGGCGCCGATTACCGGTGATGGCTCGCCCGGCGCGCCGGTTGCGCTGCAGAGCGGCACCGCCGACGGCCAGGTTCTGGTATGGGATGCGGCGGCCGGTGCATGGAAGGCAACGCAGAGCCGGGTTGTTGGCGCGCAGGAGATCAGTGGTGCGGGCACCGCCGCCGATCCGCTGCGGCTTGCGCAGCAGGGCGCCGCTGCCGGCCAGGTGTTGCGCTGGGATTCGGTTGCGAGGGCGTGGCGGCCAGGCCCGTCGATCAGCACTACCACGCCGCCGTTGCGTGGCACGGGTTCGCCCACCGATCCGCTTGGTCTGGCCAACGGTACCACTGTTTCGTCCATCCTGTACTGGAACGGAACGCAGTGGAAGGGCACAACAGGGCGGGTGCCGCTGCACGGCGAGGTGCTCCGGTGGAACTCGACGGCCAGAACCTGGGAACCGGCAGGGATGGTAGTGGCCGATAACGGCGACATCGGGGTTGCCGGCGGGATGACGATTGGCGGTAATCTGACGGTGAACGGGCTGGAGGTGAATTTGCCGAACGGCTCGATCAGCAACGCCGAGCTTGCCAACTCGCGCATCCGCGTTGTGTTCGGCGCCGGTATCGCCGGCGACACATCGGTTGCGCTGGGCGGTACGCTTACGATGCGCAATACCGGCGTGCTTACCGTAAAGGGTACGCCCAATCAGGTTGTGGCCGATACGGTGCGCGGCGATGTGACGCTTGCGCTGGCAAGCGATCTGCGTGTGGACTCCGTAAGCACGATCAATCTGCGCACAAGCGGTAACGTGAGCGTTGGCGGCAACCTGGTGGTGAACGGCACTGCGGTCACATTGCCGCCGGGTTCGGTGGACAACAGCGAACTGGCGAATTCGCGGATCCGCGTTGCCTACGGCGCGGGCATCGCCGGCGATACGTCGGTTGCGCTGGGGGGCACGCTGAACATGGCCAATACGGGCGTGCTTACCGTAAAGGGTACTGCCAATCAGGTCGTAGCCGATACCACGCGGGGCAACGTGACGCTGTCGTTGCCACAGGATATCCATCGTGATGCCAGGCCGCAGTTCGACGGGCTTACTCTTGACGCCCTCGCCGCCGGCAGCACTTCGGATACGATCATGGTGACCAGCGGCGGTGTGGTGCAAACCCGCACGACGGCTTCGCTTGCGGCGGGGCTGAGCACATTGCTCTGGAGCACAACGGGCAACGCTTCCACAACACCGGGGACGCACTATGTCGGCACCTCCGACAACAAGGCCCTTGAGCTGCATGTTGACCATGCCGGCGCCACGCCAAGCAATGGTCGTGGCCGCGTGATGCGTTACGAGCCCAACAACGCCAGCCCAACGATCATCGGAGGCTTCTCCGGCAATACCGTTACCAGCGGCCTTGCCGGTGTTACGATCGCCGGTGGTGGCCAGAACGGCGGTGCCAACACGGCAGCCTCGGCCTACAACACGATTTCGGGCGGTTATCGCAATACAATTGCAACGACATCCGATGCCTCCACAATTGCCGGCGGTTCCGGTAACACGGTTCGTGTTGGCACCACGGGCTCGGTGATCGCCGGTGGCCAGAACAATGTGATCGATACCAGCGCTTCCACATCGGTGATTGCCGGCGGTGGCAGCAACCGCATTGCCGTTACGGCCAGCACATCGGTGATCTCGGGCGGTGCGTCGAACGTAACACAGTCAACCACAACGGCGATTGCCGGCGGCGACAATAACACGATCGGCGTGAACGCGCGCTGGTCGTCAATCTCCGGCGGGCACAATGGCGCCATTGCCGATAATGCCTACGAGTCGCACATTGGCGCGGGCGAAGGGAACAAGGTGGGCGCTGGCTCGGTGCGGACTACGATTGGCGGCGGATCGTTCAACGTGGTGGAGGCAAGCGCCGCCAACAGCACAATCGCGGGCGGCTACGGCAATGTGATTCGCAACAATGCCGACCGTTCCATCATCGGTGGCGGTATGACCAACACCATCGACACCGGCGCATCGATCTCCGTGATCGGCGGCGGCTTTACCAACACTATCGGAAAAAGCTCCTCCAACGCCGTCATCATTGGCGGATCAACCAACGCGGTGGGAACAAGCTCCAGCAACGCAACTATCAGCGGCGGCTCGAACCAGACCATCCGCGCAACAACAACACGCGCAACCATCGGCGGCGGCCAGAGCAATACCATCGATACCAATGCCTCGGTGTCGACAATCTCGGGCGGTGTCTCCAACCAGATTGGTGTTGGGGCCAGCACGTCAACGATTGGCGGCGGCCAGAGCAATGTGATCGCAACGCTGGCGAACACGTCGACCATCAGCGGCGGCAGCGGCAACCAGGTAGGGGCAAGCGCTTCCGGCAGCGTGATCGCCGGTGGCGCCAGCAACGTTGTCAACGGCGCACGCTCGGCCATCGCAGGCGGACGCGGCCTTACACTGTCGGGAACCGGAAGCTTCGGTTTCCTGGGCGCCAACACCGGCGCCAACGACATGCAGATCGCGACCAGCAACGTGACGGCGTTTGGCAACACACAACTGTGGCTGGCCAACAACAATAACACCGCATCGCAACTGCGGTTCTACGAGGCGAACGCCATCACCGGTGCGTTCCCCGGCACGGCGAACTACTCGTCGTTCCAGGCACAGGCCCAGGCCGCCGATATCAACTATGTGCTGCCCGACACGGCCGGCATCGTGGGCGATCTGTTGAAGGTGAAGAGTGTGGCGGGCGCCACCGTGACGCTTGACTGGGCCGCCGACAACAGCGCGGCCGCCTGGCAGTTGACGGGCAATACCGGCACTGTTCCGGGCACGAACTTCGTTGGCACCACCGACGATCAGGCGTTGCAATTCCATATCGGCAACGGCGTATCCAGTGGCACCGATGGTCGTGGCCGCGTGATGCGCTACGAGCCCAATGCAACCAGCGCCAACATCATCGGCGGCTACCGCAGCAACAGCGTTGGCGGCGGCGCGGTGGGCGCCACGATCGCGGGCGGTGGCTCGAACGGCAGCGCGCATTCGATTTCCTCGAACTACGGTACGATCAGCGGTGGCAACCGGAATACGATTGGAGCGTCGTCGATCAACGCCACGATCGCGGGCGGTGTCAGCAACCAGATAACCTCGAGCGCCGGCAACGCAACGGTTGGCGGTGGTCTGGGCAATACGATCACGTCCGGCGACCACACAACGATCGCTGGCGGATTCAACAACAGGATCAACACCGGCGCATTCGGCAGCACGGTAAGCGGTGGCACGAACAACGCCATCTCCTCGCACACGACGGTTGTCGGCGGCGGCAACGCCAACACGGTTGGGACGTCGGCGCAGTTCAGCACGATCGGCGGCGGCAGCAGCAACAGCGTGGGCAACAGCTCGTTCGAGAGTGTGATCGATGGTGGCACGATTGATACCATTGAATCCTCGGCGCCGTACAGCACGATCGGCGGCGGCACCAGCAATGCAATCCGTGCCAGCGCCGACAGGAGCACGATCGGCGGCGGCTACGACAACGAGATCATGAGCAGCTCGTCGCAGTCAACAATCAGCGGCGGTATGAGCAACCAGGTGGGCGCAAGCGCTTCCGGCAGCGTGATCGCCGGTGGCGCCAGCAATGTTGTCAACGGCGCACGCTCGGCCATCGCAGGCGGACGCGGCCTTACACTGTCGG
>CBHYLN010000204.1:0-7051 GCA_966128725.1 uncultured bacterium
CCGACCCGCGGCTCCTTGCGGGAACAACGGCACGCCTGCGAGACAGGGGAATCCGGGGAAGGGTGGCAGAACTCATGCGCAGTTCAATCCATCCAATTCAGGGAATTACATTCGTATCCTCATATTCGAATCGGATGCAATCATACAAAAATCTTATCACGTACCGCAAGGAATATTCAGGTGTTGCGCAAAAAGAAAAATGGCGGAGAAACATATTGCGAATTCAATGCTTGACCTCTGCTGAGACCACAGGGCTTGCATTCGCGCGCCGCCATGAATAATTGCAAACCATGGATGGAACCTTGCAGCCTTCACCGTATTCGGCCCCCCTCACGGCTTGCGCGCCTCGGTCCCGACCATCGCTTCGATATCGGCCGCGGCGCGCGGAAGCGCTCCGGACATGTTGAAGGGTTCGTCGGACGTGACAAGGATATCGTCCTCGATGCGCACGCCGATGTTCCACCACCTGGGGTCGCACTTGCTGCCGGCCGGGATGTAGATGCCGGGCTCCACGGTGAGGACCATGCCGGGCCGCAATGTGCCGGGGATGCCGACGTCGTGAACATCCAACCCAAGGAAGTGCGACGTGCCGTGCATGAAGTACCGTCGGCAATCGGCCGGATCCTTGATGATGCCGAGCTTGATAAGCCCATCGGCGATCACCGAGGTGGCAACACGGTGCGGCGCAACAAACGAGTTACCGGCCCTGCACTCGGCAATGCCGGCTTCCTGCGCGGCCAGCACCAGATCATAAATGCTGCGCTGTTCGGCGGTGAACTTGCCGCTTATCGGGAAGGTGCGGGTAACGTCGGCGGAGTAGCCGTGGTACTCGGCGCCGCAATCCATCAGCACCAGTTCGCCGGCCCGCGCCTGCCGACGGTTTGTTTCGTAGTGCAGGATACAGGAGTTCGGCCCCGAGCCCACGATGCTGGGATATCCCGGCGACTCCGAACCCAGGCGGTGGAAGTGATATTCCATCACGGCAGCCAACTCGTACTCGTGCATGCCCGGTGTTGCGGCTGCGATGGTGCGGCGATGCGCTTCGATGCTGATATCCACGGCGCGCTGCATCAACACGATTTCCGGCGAGTCCTTGATCACGCGCAGCGGATCGAGGATCTTCGCGGCGGCGCGCACATCAAGCCGGGGGAAGCTTTTCTTCAGGGCCGCAAGCTGCTGCGCGGCGCAATCGTTGGAGATGTCGGTAAGCGGCTCGGCAATCTCGACGCAGCTCCACGCATCGTAATACAGCACCGAAAGCCGCGCCATCACGGTATCCAGCAGGCCACGCATCCTGGTGTCCGGCAACACCACGGCGATGCCCGTGATCCTGGCTGCGGTGGCCGGCCCCATGCGCAGGCCGGTCCATACTTCCATCTCCGGGCGGCGGCGGCTTACGAACAGGATTTCGTTGGCGGCGATGCCGTCCACCTTGATCGGGCGCGGCAGGATAAGCAGCGCGGATTCATCCTCGGTAACACCGCTCAGATACAGCATGGAGTTCCGTTGGCGATACGGAAAATCCACATCGTTCGATCTATTGCGCACATCGGCCGAGCGCACCAGCATGGCGGCGCCGGAATCCAGCGCGGCGCGCACACGCCCCCTTCGCTCGGCATATACCTGATTGGGAAGCAGATCGGGATCGTACACGTCGTAATGGTCGTACGTGCCCGCCTCCTGCGCGCGCACCACATGCGGCGTTGCCGTTACAGCCGCCAGCAGAGCCGCGGCCATCGCCGCCCTTGCAATCGAAGCAAACATGCGCATGCTCATAAGCAATTCCTGGATTGGATACCGCGCGAGCCCCTTGCCCGCGCATGCCTGCGCCGCCGGCACCGGAACATCTGGAACCGCGGATCAGCGCCCTCGCCGCCCGCCCCGTGGGTTGGCCGGCTTCCGCCGTTCGCGAACAAGCTCGAAGGACATCCCGGTTACATGCCGCCCTTCAACGGTGCGGCCGCCCGGAAGATCCATCGTGAAGCGGTTGATCATCTCGTATCCTCCGCCAACAGGATATCCCAGCTTCGGGGCCAGGAAATAACGGCCCGCGCCGTTGACGGTACCGCGCGACATCGGCGCGTCGGAGCCGGCCTGGCGATAGGCGCTGTTGCCCACCTCGGCAATCTCCACATGCACGGTTTTCTGGCCCAGGGTATCAACGGCGCGTTTCACCGACCGATAGGCCGAGCCACGCCAACGGATCGGCGGGAACACGTTGTCCACCAACCAGTTGTCGTCATCGAACTGATCGGCCGATTCCATGGCGGCGCTGTCGGCACCCAGATTCGGCAGCAGCAACGGCGCCAACGGACCGCCCGGCGATGTGCCCGGCGTTGACGCGCCCCCCAACAGCCCCAGGCGCCGCCCGGAGGGTGTCATCAGAAATGTGATGGTGCGCCCGACCCACGGATGTGTGTGCCGCTCAACCGGCTTCAGCGAATCGCGGCGCTCGGTGGCCGAGTACGACGTGGTGACAAGGGTCATCACATACGCGCCGTCGGGCCGCACGGAGTCACACCGGAACGTGACCGTTTCGGCACGCTCCACTGCAAGGCGTCGCCACACCGAATCGTAGATCACGATCGAGTCGTAGGCGATCACGTTGTAGGCAATCGTCTGGCCCGGCGTGAAGCGGTAGCGAAGCGAGACCATCTTGTTGCTCTGGGCGCTGGCAACGCCTGCGGCCCCGGCGCCCCACAGCAACATGATCGCCACAACACGAATCGCGATTGAACTGTTGGTCATTACGATTGCTGGATTGAGAAATACGCCAGGCTACTTGCCGGCGCGCGAGCCGGTGACGATGCTGGACTGCGTGATCGGGATCACCATCTCGGTTGCTCCGGCGATGGCCATCTGCATGCGCATTTCCATGGTGGCAAGCGAGGAGATCATCAGCCCATCCACCGAGCTGTAATACGCGGCCGTGGTGGAAGTGCCGTCGCCGGCCATCGTCACATTCATCCCTTGAATATCACCCGAACCGGTGATGGACATGGCCGTAACCTCGCTACGGATCCGATGCGCCTTTGTGTTCAGCGTATCAACCAGGCCGTCGTATGTGTACTTGGTTGTGCGGGATATGAACATCTTCCCGTTCAATCCGGTTGTGCTGACCGTGTCGATGCGGGACTCGTCCCAGGACTGCCCGGCCGTGAGCTCGCGCGACAGCGTGGGCGCGAACAATTGCTGAATCGGGCTGCTGCCGTTGCCCCCGCCATAGACGGCCATGAACGATGGGTCCAGCTCGGCGGCACGAATCAGATTGCCGCGCAGATCGGTGTTGAAGTCGAACGGCTTCATCTTCAGCACGGAATCCTTGGCCTTCGGCGACATCGGAGTCTTCATGCTCATCTTCGCCTGCTTGATCACATAGCTCCAGTTGATACCATCGGCGGTCACGCTTTTGGCAACCAGGTCGGCCTTGGTATCGGTCGCCATCAACACCTCGATTTCCTGGCCGGAGATTGACTGCGTGATCGTGGTCTTGGTCGCGGTTACATAGGGAATCTTCTTGCCGCTCTTGACGGTGATAACGGCAGGCTGGGCCAGCCCCGCCGACACGGTAAACAACGTGAGCGCCACAACGGCAAACAACAAACGGTTCATTCGTATCATGGAGTTTCTAAAAGCTGTGCGTTACTGAGCCAAGGACGATGGGCACAGCGTTCCCCAGCATCCTGATGCACACGATGGATTACACCGTGCCGTGCATTGCGGAAATCGTATCTGCCAGACGTTGATCCTGGCAAAAGGTTGCCTCGCCGCGCGGGCACCGCATGATTGGGTACCGCCGCCGCGATGCGCTTACTCCCCCGAGTCGCGAAACCGAGGCCGCGCAGGCGCATCGGCAACCAGCAGCAGCGTTCGGAAACACAGGCGGGTTATGTGCGCCAGCTTCCGCATATCGATTTTGCCTGCCTCATCACCGGGACGGTGATAATCCGGATGCAGCCCCGATGAAAGAAACAGCGAGGGGATGCGCTTGTCCGCGAAGCTGGCCTGATCGCTTCGATTGAAGAAGTTCTCCAGCCAGTCGCCAATCTTCATGGGCTCGGCGCGGTTGGCAACCGCCAGCACATCCAGAAGCTCGGGCGCAACATCCCGACCGGCCGCGCCCACGGAGTCACGCCGGTTACGGCCAATCATGTCCATGTTGATCATCGCGGCAATCGAATCCAGCGGCAGCCGCGGGGCTTCGACCCATGCGCGCGAGCCCAGCAGGCCAAGTTCCTCGCCGCTGAAGGCCATGAACACGGTGTTGCGCAGCGGCCGCTCGTTGATGGGCAACCCGCCCATTGCCTGTGCGGCAAGCAATACGCCCGTGGTGCCGCTGGCGTTGTCGTCGGCGCCGTTGAAGATGCTGTCGGGGCCCATTGCCGCCGCATTGTGCCCGATGTGATCGTAGTGCGCGCCCACCACCACGTACTGCCCGTTATGCGCACGCCCGGGCACCATGCCCACCACGTTGTACACGGTATCCAGACTCAACGAGCTGTTCACCGTAAGTGAAAGGGTACGATTCAGCGGCCGAGCGCCGGGGAACCGGCCGGTGTTCAGTTGCCGGGCGATTGAATCCAGACCATCGGAGGACACGGCGAGCAGTTCGGCCAGCACCGCACGGCTGATGATCGCGGCCGGTACCGCGCTATCGCCGGAACCGGCGGCAAGCGACCAGCGTGTGGATACGACCTGAGAACTACGTGTCGCGGTTGACGGCGCCACATACGGGTACAGCAGCCCAACGTATTCGGGGTTGGGCGCCACCAGAACCGCCACCGCGCCGCGCCGCATGGCCACACGGATTTTCTGCCGTACGCCGAGATGCAACGACGCCCGGCCACGCGGTTCGCCTTCCAGCACAACAACAACGCTGCCACGTACATCGGTGTTGGCGTAGTCGTCGTAACCGGAATCGGCCTTTGTTATGCCATACCCCGCAAAGACAACAGGCGCCACGATGCTGCCGCCGCCGGAGAACGAGAGCGGCGCGAAACCGCTGTCGGGGGCAACGTATGCGGCATCGATCGCCATGGAATGCCCGCCCCCCAATCGGCGCCTGTTGATGGTATACCCGTGCAGGTAGGAACCGTCAACCGGCAGAAGGCCGAACGCCCGATAACGATCGGCGATGTAGGCGGCCGCGCTGTCGAGCTCCGGGCTGGGCGTATCACGCCCCATCATGCGGTCGGAGGCCAGGATGTTCAGATGCACGGCCGCGCGTTTCGCGGTGATGCCCGCGATGGCACGCAGGCGCGCCGCCGATCGCAGACCGGCCGGCGTGCTCTGCGCCGCAAGGCCCTGAGGTACGGCAGCAATCGCGACCATCAGCAATGCGGCCATCAGCAACGCAGCCACAACCGGCAGACGATGCGCGGAATGGGCAGTGCGTATCCGAACAAACCCGGCAAACCTGGCCCGATGATTATACCAGAACAATGCGCGTAATCTCCGGTGGGCAGTTAACGCGGATGGGAAGCCCAACGGTTCCCACCCCGCGCGACACATACAGTTGCGAGCGGCGATTGGATCGCGCACGATAAAGGCCGGCTACGTATCCCGAAGCCAGCGAGGCAAACGAAAGGTTCACGTTATCAAGCTGCGCAAGCACTACCTGCCCGCCGTGGGTGTGGCCGCTGAGCATCAGATCCATCCCCAGCATGCTGTATTCCTCGAACGGATAGGGCTTATGGCAAAGGAACACACGCTTGTCGCCGTCGGGAATGCCGCGCAGCATGTTCTCGATGGCGCCGTGTTCGGTTTTGCCGTTGTCGAGATACTCGCGCACGTGATAGATGTCGGCATCGTCCATTCCAAGCAACCACAGGCGCTGCCCGTTTTTCTCGATGGGGATGTTCTCACCACGCAGCAGACGAATGCCGGCCTGCGAAACCTCGCGCGCCACATCCTCGATCTGCCCCGTGTAATAATCGTGGTTGCCGGTTACGCCGTACACACCCATCGGCGCCTTCAGCCTGCTGAAGGCCTCGGCAAACGGATACACCTCGCTCAGCTTGCTGTTGACGAAGTCCCCGGCCACGATGGCAACGTCGGCCTTCATGGCATTAAGCGCGGTCACGTAGCGTTCCATTTCATCGCGCATCATGAACACGGATGAGTGGATATCGCTGATAAGCGCGATCGTTGTTCCCCTGAGCGCCTCGGGCAACCCTGGGATGTGGATCACGGCCTGCTCGGTACGGTACTCGTCGGTTGAGCCCATCGCCGAGATCGTTCCGGCGCTTGCGGCAAGCCCCGCAACCGCAAGCGAGGAGCGCACGATAAATGCTCGCCGTGAGGGGATCGGAGGTTCGGCGATAAGGGAGCCAGCGCTGCTCGTATTGGCTGCTGCCGCAGGGACCGCGATCGCGGGGCCGCCATCGGGAACGCGCGTGCGGCTGCCAACAACACGGCCGATACGCATGCGAAGGCGTTTGATTGCCGGCATCAACAAATCGCGCGTAATCACCAGCCCCCCAAACAGCGCGGCGTTTACGTGCATAGTGATGAACGGGACCGCCCAGCCGTGCATCAACTGATCCAGCACAAGCGGGTGATAGAACTTGTAGAGCACGAACAGATGGAACATCGGCAAATCGAGCAGGAGCACGGCGAACACAAGCAGGCCCGCAAGCCACCGACGGCTGGCCGGCGCAAATTGGCGCCCGGCACGGTGCCGCATCCGGGCCACCCGGCGCCAGGCCAGCACAGCGGCAACCCCGTGGGCGAGTACCAGAAACGCCACGAACAAGGTTTGAAGCAGGAAGATCGAAGGCCGTGAGTTCATGCCCTATCAACGTAAGCGCGGCCACGGTAGTGCGGCACGCAACCGATATACACCGAACAAGACCATAAAGTTATCGGTTTCCGGTCGAGAAATTGGCACTCCACAACGCCAAAGGCCCCCAACGCACGGAAACCGAGCAATGGGAGCCTTTTGGAATAGTTGGCGAAAGCCGAACCGCACCGAAATTCTCGACAGCGAAAATCCCTCTTCCGGTCGGCCGGCCTCGCCAAAACACGCCCGTTCGCGTGCCTTATTTCACCT
>CBHYLN010000205.1:0-7024 GCA_966128725.1 uncultured bacterium
GCCCGTGTAGGGCCGCCTAAATTGTGGCCCGCCCGTGTCGGGCCGCCGAACCGGCGGCCCTACACGGGCGTCATGCGGAAATTGACCTCGTTCACGGGCAGCGAATAATCCACCGCCAGGGCCTGGGTCTGCGTCACGAAGGCGCCATCGGAAACACGCACATCCACCGGCGCAACAATGTTCACCAGGTTGAAGGCGTAGCTGCCATCGGGCAGGGTTGCCGTGTTGGCAACAACCACCGCGTTGCTCCGAAGCTCAACAACGGCGGCGTTCACGGCCGGATAGGGCTCCACGCCGGAGCGCACGCGGCCGCGGATGTTGACCGGTTCGGCATTCAGATTGATTACGCCCGCGCTGACCGGGGGGCGGAAGTCCTCGCCGGCGGCGAGCAACACGTTCACGTTCTTCTCAAAAAAGCCGGCCTTCCACTGCTCCGATTCGGCGCGGATCGTCAGGTGCAGCGTGCGGTTTACGGTGGCAAGGTCCGGGAACAGAATCCAGGGCCGGCCGGAGACGGCGAAATCACCGTTGGTGCGAACGTGTGTAAGAATCGGCCCGTCGGTCGAGGTAATTGTGATCGTACCATCCACCGGCAAACCGGTGCCGCCGTGGAGAATGGTTCCCACCACCATCGCCTGTTGTCTGATCGTTTCGCCAGCCATGCGTGCTCGTACCCTCTTACTCTCTGTCTGTGGGTTACGGATTCTGAACGAAGTTTGCCTGCTTCTCGTACACCGGCGTTTTCTCGGTGCGGCGCAGCGAGTCGATCGCCAATACCTTCACTTCATAGGCCACCGAAAGCTGATAGGGGCGCATGAAGGCGCTCCAGAGCTTGGTGACATCCTCCAGCGACACCGGATTCAGGATCAGGCGAAGCTCGTCGGTGCTGCCCTTCAACTCGCTCTGCAATGCGGAGCCTTTCAGTATCGGCGCGTCGAAAAAGATCTGCATCGCCTTGCCAAGAAGGCGGTGATTATTATCCGCGCTGTTGGTAAGCGGCGTAATCAGATAATGCAGATTCAACTCCAGCGGCGGATAGGCATACGTGCTGGCCCCGGAGGCGATCGGTCGCTGATTTTTCAGATCGGGATTTTCCATCACACGATACAGAAACAACGACAGCGAATTGTTCTTCGGCTCGCCACTGTCGCCAAGCAGCTTGTACGGATGATCAAGCGTTACCTGATCCTCCGACTTGATAATACCGGTAGGGCCATACGCGGCGGTGTCATTTTTCATTTCCGACAGCAGCACTTGGCGAAGAGTCTCGCCGACGGCGTTGATGACCTTGTAATTTCCCATTCGGTATTGTTTCCGAGGCCTTGATGTATTCGGTTACCGGGCTTTTGAACACCACTGCTGGCCGGGCCGGCGTTATACCAGCCTGTGGTCGCCATGGTTCACACGTTGCCCGGCGTTGCTGCCGCCCTGCGATGGGGCCGCGATGCCGCCTGCGGCTCCGGGATGCCCGCAGGATTCACATGGGCAATACAATGCCCTCCCGGCTGTAATGCGTTTGCATAAACCGGGACCGATTATTCTGATCGGGCAAAGGAATTCCCCGCTGAAATTCCGTTCGGGAGTTTCAGCTATGACCGCCGTAAACAATCACGGCATGGCCATGCCATCAAGCCGCGGGATCGCGGCGGGCAGTACGAATTATTCCGTTAAAAAGCTGAGGGCGCTATACTACCGATAATGACGAATAAATACCGGCTGCCTGAACAACAGACGGGGCAATGCCGCCGTGTTCTCGGTGAATGCAGCCAACAGGAAATCCCGCGCCATGCGAGATTCGTCGCGATCGGTAATGGTTGTAGGAGGAGTTTGCTGAGCATATGAGCCGCGGTGAAGTGCCAGCGGCTCATGGTATTTGGACGGCGCGCAAGATACCGCGCAGGGGGTCTGATGTCAAGTGATACGCGCGAAATCCAGGTGATTTCGGGAATCATTTTTCATTGCCCGTATTTACGAGGCCATTATCAGCTTGCTGAAATGCCCACAGGCTCCCACGGCTGTTTCAACAACAGTCAGATGCAAGGCGGCCCAACGGACACGAATGCGACGTCCTTCCCCGGACATCGCGGTGAGCCGACGTGCAGGCCAACGCAGCTGATGGGCGTTGTTCAACAGGCTGTTATCAGGGCGCCAGATGCCCGCGATAGTGCCCTGCGGAAGCAGTATCATTTCAATGAATCGGCACCATGGCCGTATGCCTGGTGGCCATCTCTCTTCCCCGTTCACGCAAGCGAACGCCGCGCCGGCAGGCAAACCGTGAACCGATGCCGCCGGGCGATACTGCCCCTGGCTCGTGATCCCCGGTTTGCGGGTACAACGACGTCGCGAACATACGCGCGGCCAGTCCCGAAAGTGTGCTCAAATGCCGCAGCCGATTTCACCGAACACGCTGCCAGGCCAGCAACCACGGCACTTTGCGCGCGCATGAAAAAAAAATGCGGCCCGGGAACACGTCCCGGGCCGCACACGGCGAACCACAAAGGTATGGGCTATCGGAGCTGTATGTCGGTCATCCGAAGTTGCACGCCGGCACGGTTCTGAAGGGCCAGCGCCATCTCGCGATAGCGGTCGATATCGGTGCGCGCGCCCTCGGCAACAGCCGTGGCCGTGCCGCCCAGGGCCTCGGCAAGGCGTTCGATGAACTCCTTCTCGCGCGGGAGCACCACCACGGAGTACCCGCCCGGCTTCAGGCCCACGCGTCGCGCGGCGATTGCCCTGGCGGTATCAAGCCCGCCGATCACGTCCACCAGCCCGCGCGCCTTGGCCTGCTGGCCGGTCCATACACGCCCCTGCGCCACTTCCTGCACGCGCGCCAGATCCATCTTCCGGCCCTCGGCCACCACGTTCAGGAATCGCGTGTACGTGGTATCGATCATCCGCTCCAGGAATCCCTGCTCCAGCGGGGTAAGCTCGCGCACCGAGGAGAAGAAATCGGCATGCGGCCCGGTTTTGAACACCTGCACGTTGATGCCCAGCTTCTCCTGAAACAGTTGCTTCATGTTCAGCCGCAGCCCGAACGCGCCGATGGAACCGGTGATGGTTGTGGCGTCGGCCACGATGGTGTCGGCGCCGGCAGCAATGTAATACCCGCCGGATGCGGCCAGGCTGCCCATCGAAACGATCACGGGCTTCACCTTGCGTGTAAGCGCCACCTCGCGCCACATCGCCTCGCTGGCATCCGCGTCGCCGCCGGGCGAATCGATGCGCAGCACCACGGCCTTCACGCTCTTGTCGTCGCGGGCGGTCTGCATGGCATCGGCGAAATCGTCGGAGCCCAGCATCGTGCCGCCGAACAGGGGGTTTGCGCTATTGCCGCTTTTGCCGCGCGTGATGGCGCCAACGGCGTATACGATGGCGATGCTTCCCCCGTTGTCCTCGTCGGAGCCGGATACGCCCCGGTGGTAGTCGTCCAGATCAACGGTGCGCAGCTTCTTGGAGTTGCCCACACGGAGCTTCACCATCTCCTCCATCTGGTCGCTGTAGAGCACGGCGTCGGCAAGGCCAAAGGCGCGGGCTTCGTGCGGCGAAAGGAATGGTATGTCGTTGATGATGCGCAGCAGGGTATCGGGCGAGATTTTGCGCGATGCCACCACGGCCGCGGTGAACCGCGCGAACGTGCCGTTCAGCAACGAATCCATCATCTCGCGGTTTTCCTTCGAGGCCGAGTCCAGTATGAACGGCTCAACGGCGCTCTTGTAGGCGCCGGCGCGCACAACCTCGGCCTTTACGCCGATGCGCTGGAGCATGGGCCTGAAAAACGATATCTGCGCCGAGATGCCGTTCATCTCCACGCGCGATCCACGATCGAGCGCGATGGTGTCGGCAACGGAAGCCAGGAAGTAGTTCTTCTCGTCCAGACCGGAAACGTTGCTTGTGGCGTAGATGAATTTGCCGGCATGCCGGAAGTTCGCCAGGGCTTCGCGCAGCTCCTCGGCCTGTGCCCAGCTTCCGCCGTATCCGCCCAGCTTCAGCCAGATACCCTTGATATCGGCATCGGTTGCGGCCGCGGTAATGCGGCCGATGTACTGGCGCAGCGTGGGCTTGTTGGCCTGGCGCAGGCCAACGAACGAAAGGCCAACCGAGTACTCCTCGATAACGGCGGGCGGCTCCACAACCAGAACGGAGTTGGCCTGCACGGGCGTTTCCTGCTGGCTGCCAAGGCTGGCCGCGAGCATGATGACCATGAATACGCCAAACACCCCCGCAAGCATCATTGCCACGAAGAAACCAAGTGTTGACGCCAGAAGTGCCTTGAAGAACGACATGAGCGCTAGGAAATATGGAACGAAGGAATCCGGACCGGGCGACCACACAGGCGCCGTGCCGGTTGCGCGCGGCGTGTGCCGGGCCATGTTGTTGGCGCCCGGTAACCGCTTGCATGGGGATGTGGACGGTACACCACCCCGGTAAGTTGCGCCCGCCGCTACGTTGACCCGGCCGGCGCGGTATTTCACCGGCAGTATTTCACCGGCGGTATTTCAACAGGCCGCCAGGCCCGCATCGCGACGGCGCGGTCAGGATGCCGGGTTGGTGCGGATCTCCAACACGGTAAGCCGCGCAATCGCGTCGGCAGCGTTGGCGCCGCACATTTCGGGGGTTGGGCGAAGGCTGGAACACACGGCCGGGCGCTCGGGCAGACCATGGATGCGGCAGCGATTGTCGGGGTCCAACTGGGCGCAGCGCACACCGGCCGGCTTGCCGTTGGGCATGCCCGGTATCGGCGAGGAGATCGAGGGGGCGATGCAACACGCCCCGCAGCCAACACGGCATTCCATATGTGTTCTCTCCCCCCTTCCCCGCTGTTTAACAGGCTGTTGAACAATATGATTCGCGGCGTTGGCCTGCACGGCCGATCACCGCGACGTTCAAATTCAAAGAAACGTTCAACGGGCTGTTAATAACGATCACGTAACAACGATCACGCGGGATCGAACATCGTGCCCCGCCCGATGATGGCGTGGGGGTCGAGCGCGTGTTTCACGCGCCGCATCTGGGCGATGCCCTCGGCCCCGAACATCCTCTCCAGATAGGCCTTCTTCAGCTTGCCCACGCCGTGTTCGGCCGAGATGGTGCCGCCCAGCGCAAGGGCCTTGGTAACGAAGGTATCGTACAGCGCGCGCGCGGTGGCGTATTCCTCCTGGCCGCCGGCGAACAGGTTCACATGAAGATGGCAGTTGCCGGCGTGGCCGTAGATCACATTGCGCAGGCCCGACGCGGCAAGCCCGGCGCGGTAGAACGCCAGCAGCTCGGCGAACCGATCGTCCGGCACGGCCATGTCGGTGCCGATCTTTGTCTGGCCGCCTTCGGTGATGCTTTCGTACACGGCCTCCGGGATGGCATGGCGGAACGCTCGCATCCGCTTCTGATCCTCCAGCCCGATCGCGAACCAGGAATCGTCGGCCAATCCACCGTGCCGCAGGATCAACTCGTACCACCCCTCCAGCAGGTGTTCCTCGGAGGCATCGGTGGTTTCCTGCTCGAACCAGACGGCCCCGCCAGCGGCGGCCTCGGGGATGGTCGGGAAGGCATCGCGGATAAGGGCCAGCGAGTTGAAATCCATGAACTCCAGCGCCCGCGCCTCGATATCGGCAACGCCGGCCTGCCGTGGCGCGCGGCTGCGCTGCCGGGCCTCGGCGATGAAGGCCAGGGTGTTGGCCTCGTCGGCAAAGAACACCACGCCGCTGAAAAGCTTCTCCGGCAGGGGTATCAGGCGTGTCTCGATCTCCGTGACGATGCCCAGCGTGCCCTCGGAGCCAACAAACAGGTCCACCGCGTCCATGCCGGCATGCGCGTAGTAGCCGGCCGCGTGTTTGATCGCCGGCATCGTGTAGCGCGGTATCTCAACATTGATCACGCGCCCGCTGTTGGTCGTCATCGCAAGGTGGTGGTCATCGGCGACAAATCGCCCGCGCGGCAGCTCGAGAAGGTCGCCGTCGGCCAATACAACGCGCAGCCGTTCGATAAAGGCACGCGTGGGACCGTACTTGAAGGTGCGGGCGCCGGAGGAATTGCCCGCCACGGTGCCGCCCAGAAAACAGGTGCGCTCGGTGGGGTCCGGCGGATACAGCCGGTCGTGCCGCTCGGTCTCCTGCTGGTACTGGCCCAGGATCACGCCGGGGCCGGCGATGCCGCGCATCCGGTCCGGATCGATGGAAACGATGGCGTTCAACCGCGCGGTGGAAAGCACCGCGCCGCCAAAGGGTACGCGCCCGCCGGCCAGGCCGGTGCCGGCGCCGGACACGGTAAGCGGCGTGCCTGATGCGGCGCATTGGCGCACGGCGTCAACAACGTCCTGCTCGCTTTCCGGGATGTACACCATCTCGGCGGCGCCGCCGGGCATGTTGGAGGCATCCGCCAGGAAGCCACGGATGGAATCGGGTTCGTGCTTGACGATCATTACATGCTGCGGGATGTGTGCAATCAGGCTTCGTTGCCCGGGGCCGTTGGCGACATGAACCCGGTGTACCCCCACCGGCGCTCGATCAACTCCAGCACGGAAAAGGCCTCGCCGTCGACAATTTCCGGCTCGGTGTAGATCTGCCGATACGGGCCGCCCGCATCGCCGATAATGGTGCCGGCGAAGGTAAGGCCAAGCGCGCCGAAACGCTCGATGGCGTGTTCGATGTTGTCAACGTTGATGGCCACGTGATGCAGCACGCCGTCGGTAAAGCGATCAACCCAGGCGGGCATCGGCGAGCCGGATCCACGGGCATCGGCGAAGGCCTGATCGATATACACCGGCGGGAACCCGGGCTTGCGGTACACCTTGGCCCACCAGGCATCGCGCTCCAACACGCCCAGATTGGAATCGAAGGAGAACCCGAGGGCCTCGAACTCCAGCGCACGCTCCTGCACGTCGCGCGTGCGGATCGAGATATGGTCCAGCACGGGCCGCAGGCCGATGCCGGCCGATTCCAGCACGGCATGCACAGCCTGCGCGGCCTTGTTGGTCGCCACGTAGCTGTTGATGTAGTTCCAGATTACACGATCGACGTGTTGATTGGTG
>CBHYLN010000206.1:0-6975 GCA_966128725.1 uncultured bacterium
CGCCCGCAGGGCGACCGTTTCTACGTTGCGCAGGGCGACTCGCTGTTCACCATCGAATGCACGAATCTGGTGAAGCACGGCACCTACATTCCACAACCGGCTTCGTTCCTGGCCGTGGACTCGGCCGGCACCGCCATTATTGCCGGCAGCGAAAAAGGCGCGTGGATCTTCAACACCACAGCCTTCGTGCCCACACCGGGCAACGAGACACGCAGTGATGCGTTTTCCAGCGCTACGTTTGCCGGAACCAATGGGCCTCTGATTCTCGGGCATCGATCCGGAGCCGTTTCCGAATGGGATCGGACACAGTTGCGGATGGAACGCACCCTATCGCGCAACGCCGCAACGGTTGCGGTCTCGGCCGACGGGCGCTCGATTGCAACCGCGGGCGGCAAACCGGGCTTGGTGATATGGGATCACACAGGCCGGCAGGTTGGCCAGTACGACACTTCGGCAACGGCTGTGGCGCTTAGCGCTGACGGCCATTTGCTGGCCTCGGCGTCGGGCCAGTACGTTACCGTGTTCAACCGCAATCTCCGGACGCTTGCGCCAATCGCGCATTTTGAGGCCACCGATAACGGCTGGGTTGATCAGCTTCGATTCCTGCCCAACGACCAGCTGATGGTTGTCACAGCCCTGATGCCCAACAACCTCCCCTGCGTTGCCGGGCGCACGGTATCCAACATTGCGCTCTGGGACGCATCCTCGGGCAGACGGCTCGGCGTTTTGGTTGATGGGCGAATCTCGCTGCAACACCTGGCAGTATCAAGCGATGGGAGCACGGTGGCAACCATTGGCCCATATTTCACCTGTGATGGAAGCGCCACGCGCCCGATTCACATTCAAGGTATTTCGGGAATCACACACCCAGCTTCGTTCCCCGATCAGGAGATATGGGCAACCGACGTTGCCGTCCCCAGCGGCGGAGCATTTGTAGCCACTGTTGACGGTACTCCGCATCGAACACTTCGATTCCGAAACGCACTGACCGGCGAGGCGGTGGACTCACTTGCTCGCGACGCATTGGCCTACTCGGTTGCCTTCTCCCACAACGCTCGCATACTGGCCTGCGGACGCACCGACGGAACGATTCGCTTTATCAACATGCACACCCGCAGCCTGCTGTATACCTTCGCCGGCTATCCAGCCGTGCAGTCCGCGTTGTTCTTCAGCTCCACGGCCCCATCGTTTGTCTCGCGCACGGACGACGGCACAATGATCGTATGGAGAACCGATGGGCTGGACAGCGTCACGGCCAACGTTACGGGACCGATTGCAAGGCCGGGACTTTCGATTGCTGCCCGACCCAACCCGGCAACAGGCACAACACAGATTGCGTTCACGCTTGCGCGGCCGGCCCACGTTCGCATCACCGTTTCCACGGCCGACGGACGCATCCTCGCCGAACTGGCCAATGGCGAGTTCGAGGCCGGTGCGCAGAACATATCATGGAATACCGAGGGCTATGCCTCCGGCACCTACTTCTGCAGGATCACAACGCCCGATGGGCATGCAGGCTGCACCGTTGCCGTGATCCGTTAACACGCCGCCGCCGGACAGACCGAGAACGCTAGGCGGAGAACAGGGCATCGAAATCAATCAGAAGCGATACCAGCGTATCACATTCCTGGCGCCCGTCGAATTCGCGCGCGGCGTGGGCGCCAACTGAACTGGACGTTGGGAACCGCGACCCGCTTTCGAGAATCGAATGCACGCGCGGCAGGAACACGAACTGCAACCATTGCTCCAGGCTCATCGTGTCCATCGCGAATGCCATCGTGAAGTTGAAGGCCTCGGCCGGGGGCGGCTGGATCCGCCAAAGGCCCAGGCGCCGCAATTCCTGCTCGATAGCATCAAGCCGCGCGGCAACGTCCGTGCGGCTTGGTTCGTTAACTGATGCGTTCGTCATGGTTGGTCTCCCGTGATCGGCCAGGTTGGCCGCTGGATGAGAACAAAAAAAATCCCCGCGTTCCACGAGCGACGCGCCACACTTACATGGTCCACACCCCAGATCGGGACCAGGCTTCGGTAGGTGCGCCACGCGCCGGAACGCGGGGATGGATAGGCTTTCACGGTATGCTCGCTCAGCATGGGACAATCCTGCATCACCATGCGAACGTTATCAACTGTCCCCGGTTTTTCTCTGGCCGGCCAATCGATCGTTCATCAATCCCCGCGTTCCGCGAGCGACGCGCCACGCTGACATGGTCCACACCCCAGATCGGGACCAGGCTTCGGTAGGTGCGCCACGCGCCGAAACGCGGGGACCGACAATCATTCACAACGGAGCTTGTTCAACGAGGATCGAGCCGCAGTCAACACATCGATATCGGACGATCGGGTTCCGGGTTTGCTACATTTCAAACATGTTTACCTGTCCGGCCGAATCGTGGCCGGAGCGCCAGTTATCGTTCGGATTTGCAAGCCGCGCCCCGCATTGCGTGCAGAAGAAGGCCACAGGTTGCTGCACGATCGCACCGCAGGCGCCGCACAATCTCCGCACCGGCGAACCGCAACAGGCGCAGTACTTGTCGTTTGCGTAACCGAACGCATGGCACGCCCCGCACCGCACAATTGCCTCATCTTCCGCTTCGGAACGCTCGTCAGTCATGATTACACTCTTAGCCTGGAATTCCTGTCTCATACCCGCTTGGTTTGGCGCATTGGGCACCCGAACATCGCGCGGCACATTCAAACATCAGTGTCAGATAACGGATTTCAATATATTCCGGCCGATTATCGCTTCCAGCTAAAGCGATTATCCACGCCGGGGTACGCCACGAATTGCCAAAAAGTGGTGCCCCGACACGCCCTGCACAGGGCAAACCGACCATCTTTCCCCTTCACGGTCCGGGCTTTCGGGCTTGGCACACGGTCGCGATGCAACGAGCACAGATCGATTTCCTCAATCACGGGCTGCTTCCGTTTGTTGGCCGTTCCGATGAACTGGAGCGTATCGCCCGGTTCTGGAGCGGCACCGCCGACGCACCGGGCCTGCGCGCAATGCTGATTCTTGGCGAAGCCGGCATCGGCAAAAGCAGGTTGATCGAGGAAGCCAGCACCCGCGTTACCGACGAGGGTGGCACCATTGTATACACCCGCCTGTATCCGGATTCCTCCTCCTCGCTGGTGCTGCTGCTGGCGCGTGCGCTGGCGCGATCGGCGACGGCGCAGTTGCTGTTGAAGAGCGAGCCGGAGGAGACCATCGCGTCGGTTACCGCTGCGCTTATACGCATCTGCAGTCTCCGCCCCACGTTGCTCATCATCGAGGATCTTCACCTGCTGGCCGGGGATGCCGTGCGCGATTTCACCGCGCTGGCCGATCGCCTGGCCGACGAGCCGATATCGGTAATCGCCACGGCGCGGCCGATCGAGTCGCCGGCGCGGGCGTTGCTGGAACGGTTCCTGGTGGAGGAAATGCCGCTTGGCGGCCTGGCAACCGACGATGTAACCGTGTTGTGCGAACGTGTTTTCGGCGAACGGCTGGAGGACGACATCCTCAACATCCTGATCGAAAAAACCACGGGCAACTCGCTGGCCCTGCGCTCGGCGTTGCGCGCAGGCATTCGTCCGGTTGGCGGTTCCGGCGCCCGTATGGGTGGCGCACGCCCGGCCGGAGTAACGTCGCACGTGGATCATGCGGCGTTTGTTGGCGCGCTCGAACGCAATGTTCGGCTGCTCTCCGAAGGGATGGTGGCCCACCTTACGCCCCAGGAGAAGGCTGCCGCGCAGGCGCTTTCGATGCTCGGCGAGGTGTTTGCCCGCGAAACCGCGCAAGCGCTTCTGTTGACCGAGGCGCCGATGCTGGAAGTGCTGGCATTCAAGGGAATCATCACGGCCTCGGCCACGCCCCCGCCCCCGCTTACGGCAACCGCCAGCCGGCATCAACCGATGGCGTTCACGCACTCGTTGCTGCACCGCCATTTCGCCGACAACTCGGCATACAACGCCACAGCGGTTGTAACCCTGCTGGCCAACAATCTGCCGCTGTATTCACTGTCACCGTTCGCGCAACTGGCACGGCATGCCCGTGAGATAACCGCGGGGCCGGAGATCATCACGGGCGCGATCCATCAACTCTTCGCAATCCAGAACACGCTGGACCGCGGTCGCAACTGGGCCGAGGCCTCGAAGGTTGGTGCCACGGCCGAGGCATTGTTCCAGGCAAGCGAGGCAATGTTTGGCGCCGATGAGCGGAACGAACTGGAAGCCCTGGTGCTGATCAACCAGTTGCAACTGCAACGCCGGTTGCAACTGCCGAACTTCCCGGAGTTGCTGGACCGGTTGCTGGCGCTCACCGAGTCGCCCGCTAACGCACATGGTGGCATGCTGCGCATGCGCGCGCTGGTATTCAAGCGCCGATACGTGAAACGCCGTTCACCGGCCGAGTGC
The DNA here is from genome assembly GCA_966128725.1 of uncultured bacterium. GTDB lineage: Bacteria > Bacteroidota > Ignavibacteria > OLB7 > OLB7 > JAFDZV01. The sequence goes on from CBHYLN010000206.1 coordinate 4,393, forward strand.
CTGCAGCTTGGCGCCGAGGTCGACGAGCTGCTGGAACGCTTCCCGGAACTGGAGTTCAGCCAGCCCTACGTCAGTCACCTTCGCGAATCGGTAACGGCGGCAACGATGATCACCGATTCAACGGCACATCGCGAGGTTGAGCGCCGGTTGGAGCGGCTGATGCACGCCGAACAGGCGTCCGATGCATTCCGCTTCAACGCATGGCGAACGCTGGCGCCGCATTTTCTCAGCCTCGTGGATTCGCGCGAGGAGCTGGAGCAGCGCGATCGGTTGATCGCCGAACTGGAGGCGACGGCAACCGAAGGCGATTCGTCGTTGATGATCTGGAAGATCGCCTTTCACTTCCTGAACGGACGATTCGATCAGGTGGAAACGGCTATCGAGGGCGCGCTCCCGGTGTTCAAGGCTCTGGGATTTCAGATGGAGATCGTGAGCTGCCGCCTTCTGGAAACGTTCGCGCGCATCGCCATCAACGGCGACGCCCGAACGCCGATTCCCGAAATCGAATCGATGTATGTAAGCCTGCCGGAACAGATCCGGCACAATCTGGAAGCAACCGCGCCGGCACATTTCGTTGCGGCCTCGTTGCTTGTGGGCGATACCGAGGCGGCCATCCATTACGTGGCGGCCCTGCACGCGAACGTTCTGGACTTCCAACAGCCCGAGCGCATTGCCCTGTATGCGCTTGCAACGCGCGACACCGATTGCCTGCGTCGTATGCTGGAGACCAATCCCGATCCGGACTTCTCGGCCTTGATAGCTGCTGTGCTGAGCGGCGAGGCAACCGATCAGGCGCAGAGTAACATCGAATATCTGCTGCGGCCGCTGGTGCTCTCCACCGATGATCTTATCCAGCGCGTGGCCTGCCTGGCGGTAATTGCGGAAATCGACACGGCGCACCCGGCACTGGGTGTAGGCAAACGGAACGAAGCCCGCATCCACGAGTGCCTGTTGGCCATGCTGGAGTGGTTGCACGAGCGCGCCCTGCCGGCAATCATGCGCCCGCTTCTGGATCGGCACGACCGCTGGCTTACCAAGGCCGAGGCCAAGGCATGGCGCTCGAATGCGGCCACGCTTGGGAAGCAACGGCAGGAGGCCCGCATCCAAACCGGTGTTGCCCACCGCACGCACGTGTCGTTGTTCGGTGCGATCAGCGTGCAGAAACCGGAGGACGAGTCGGCAATTCGGATTCGCGGCACGCAGCTATGCGCGCTGCTGGGCCTTATGGCGGCCGATCACATGCTTTCCAAGCCGCTTACCGCGCAGGAGTTCGCGGCCATTGTATTCGGCTCCGAACGCGATCCCGACAGTGTCCGCAAATCAATGAACTTCGCCGTGTTCCGCCTGCGCGAGGCGCTGGGCGCCGACGCAATCTCCACAACCGGCGAAACTCCGCGGTTGAACCCGGAGATTGTCCGGGTGGATCTTGTGGAAGCGCATCATCACCTGGCCGAGGCCACTGCCGCCACGCGCGACGGCGCATTGATGCGCGCGTTGCCCGATCTGATTGCGGCATTGAAAATCAGCGGCGGCCAGGTCCCCTTCCCCACGCTGTACGACGAGTTCTTCGAGGCAGCGCGCGAGGATTTTGAAAGCGGATTGCGCACCACCACCATCAAACTGGCGCGTGCTCTGAAGCGCGAAGGCGATAGCGCCGCCGCCGAGGAAATCCTGCGCCTGGCGTTCGCCGCAATGCCCGACGACGAGGAAATCGCCGAGCTGCTGCAGGAGGCGTTGATCGCGATGGGCAAGCGAACCGAGGCGAAACGTATCGGCATGCGCGTGGAACTGGCCGAGTAAGCGGCCGGGCCAGGCCCGCCCCCTTCCTTGAAGTGCCGGCGACGAAGTATCAACAAGGCCGATGCCCGCGCATGACGTGGGCATCGGCCTTCAACATTCCGGCTGGCATTGGCGGGTGTTACGCCGCCACGGTCTGGTACAGGGCCGCATGCTGGGCCTGTACCGCCGATTCGTGCGCGGCGATCATCGTGGCGCTGAGCGCGGCGTACGCCTCGGTCCACGCGGCCGCTACTTCCGGCGTGTATGCCTCGCCCAGGCCTTTCTCCAACGTCCACAACAGCGCCGCACCAACGGTACGATAATCCTCCGGGCGCACGTGATATCCCGCGTGGCGGCTGCCAAGGCTTGTCACGGCCGGCTGAATCGTGTCGAAGCGGTCGAGCCCGGCTACCACCATCGCCAGCATGCCCATCAACTTCCGACCCTGCTCGCGCATGTTTGCGCCGGTGAACAACGGTGCCAGGTTTGCATCCAACTCGAACAACCGACCATAGAAAAGTTCGGCGGCTGTGTCGGCGATCGGTGCAACCATCGCGAACGTTTCCTTTACAAGAGTTACCTGCTCGTTTGTCATTGCTGATTCCCTGCTCGTTGATATCGGTTGTTGGATCGGGTAGGCACGTTATGGCCACCGCTGAACTGGTTTGGTTGATATATCTGGGTGGCACGGCGATTACGGGGCCGCGCATGCGCTAACGGCCCCAACAGCACAGCCACGTACGGCACGGTCGCGTACGGCGCAACCGGCATACAGTGCGCCGATTACGCCAGGCTGGCGCCGAT
>CBHYLN010000207.1:0-6974 GCA_966128725.1 uncultured bacterium
CCCGTCAATGCGAATGCTCAACTCTCGCGTTACACATGCGACGGTGGAACGTGGCAATGACATCGCCGTCCGGCTGTGCGAATGCTCAACTCTCGCGTTACACATGCGACAGTGAATCGAGGCGATGACATCGCCGTCCGGCTGTGCGAATGCTCAACTCTCGCGTTAACCCTGTTGCTCTCGCCTACCCCGGCACGGTTACCATTGAACGCTGTGCATCGGCCAGGTAGTTGGGCAGTGTTGCGGCCCGGATCACCACGTTCGGCCGTTCGTCGTCCGCACGATGGCTGGTATCGGGTGCGTCGCGGTGTAATTCGTCGTAGTAATGCAGCACACGGCCCTTGGCCGTTGCGATGCTGAGCAGCGCGGTGGAATCATCCGCTGCCGACGTTGCCGTGAACCTGAGCGTCCCCTTGCCGAGCGTGAACTGCTGATTGGTGTCGAGCTGCTGGAAGTTGACATCGAACTGTGAATCGCCCCACAACTTGGAGCAACACGAGCTGAGAAAATCGGTGGAAACCGTGTTGCCGGTACGCGAGATGATGGTAACAGCCGAACGGCGGCGCAGGCCACGGCAGTAGTTGACAAAGGCACACAGCCCGCGCGTGAACTCGATGGAGTCCGACGTAAGCACCACGGCCTTCACGGCCAATATCCGCCGGATCTTTGCCTCCTGATACAGTGCCAGCAGAATTTCCGGGCGGGGATTGATCATGCAGACCGCACCCTCGTACGCAACGATGGTGCCGCTCATCACCCCTTCACGGGTTGAGAAGATCTCGGCTTGATGCTGCCTGTCGTACCAGACGTGTTTGCTGAACATGGGGAGAGAGAGGAAACGTTGCTGTATCGAAAAGCGCGTGGCTGCACCAACAGCCAACGGGGCCAGCCGGCCCGCTGCTACGCGCACGGGGAAGCGAAACGATGCCGGGGCACGGCCCCGAACCGTATCAGGCGTTATGCGGGCAGGTGCCGGCCTCGGGGCATTCGGCGAAGATCTGGAACGTGTGATCCACCACGCGCAGGCCTGCCTTGTCGGCAATCTGCTTGCGAATGCCCAGCAGTTGCGGGTGCACGAACTCCGTGATGTGGCCGCACTTCACGCAGATCAAATGATCGTGGTGCGGCTCGTCGAAACCGATTTCGTAATAGCTGCGGTCGCCACGGAAGTTGTGCTTCGTGATCAACGCGGCCTTCTCCAGCAACTCCAGCGTGGAGTACACCGTGGCACGGCTGATCCGCTGTTTATCCAGCACCATCGAGGCGTACAGCTCGTCGGCATTGAAGTGCCCCACACGATTCAACACCGCCTCGAGCACCTTGAACCGTTCGCTGGTGGAACGGTAATGCCCGTTCGCGAGAAACTTCTCGAACGTCTCCACTGCCTTGCGCTTCAGCTCGGGACTGAGGATGCGGTCCTCCTCATGGAGTTCCTTCGTCTCGTTCTGCTGCGTCGGGGAATCTTTTTTCTTTCTGATCGGCATAGTTCTTGAGCCTCAACCAATGCAATCGTTCAACCCAAAACCATCACAAACCTACGACAAGTTCCGCATACTGTCTGCACCGGCATCACACCAAGCGTTCAGGGCAGGTCGGTATACTCGGTTGAAACGCTTCGCGAAGCCTGCATCATCAGGTCAAGCGTTGGCTGGCCCGCCTTCTGCTTCATCGTGGCCTCCATGCCAATCATCAAGCTCATTGATGAACGCATGGCCGGCCGGGTCTCATCCACCGGGAACACGCCCGATACGGTCACCGCGCCCGAACTGCGTTTCATGACAACATCGCGCAGCTCCGGGATCGCGAACTTCTTGATAGACACCGTGGCCTCCACGCGCATCGTTGGCACGCCCTGTGTGGTACCAATGTTGGCCAGGCGCACCTCGCCGGAAATATCCTTCGCCTTTACAACCATCGACTCCCGCGCCGAAATACCTTCGGCCACGCCCGCCGCGTTCACGGCCCATGTACTGCCCACGGTCTGTGGCCGTTTGGTACCGATGATATTGTCGGCGATGTTGCGCACCGTACCGGGAAACGCCTCATCGATGGCCAACAGGTTCTGCAATTTGATATCCGAATCAACCGACTCCATCCGTTCCTTGTCGGCCTGCGATCGGAATCGTATGCGCGCGCCCGGCGGAGCCAGAACCGTTGTATCGCTCTTGTTCACGCGATGGCACTTGCGTACGGTAAGCATCAGCTCGGCCGTCGCCGAATCCAGCACTTCGGCATCAGCCTCCGTCCAGATTTCGTAGGAGCTGTCCTGTTGCTGCACAACCTCGGCATGCCGCACTTTGCCGCGCATGGTCACCGTAAGGTGCTGATCCGATCGGAAGAAGCTGGAGATATGGAAGCGCTCCCCGGTATGCCGGGGCCGGTCCAGCTTGATCGTATACGCCGTGCCGTCCTTGGGTTTCGGCTGCGCTGCGGCTGGAAGCGCGAACAGACCCGCCACAAGCAGCGCGATGACGCCGACGGCCGATACACGAACACAGGACTTGAAACACAAACGGACTACGGCTGAATGCATTGTGTTGATTGAATGCAACGATGAAGGATTCCCTTACGACTGCCTGCTACGGGCTACCACCGGCTGCTGAAGCGTCGGGCTTGGCACGGGGCCGGTATCTGGAACGGCAACCTGCGCTGCCGGCATCACGCTCTGCAGCTCACGACGCCGGCGAATCATCGAGACGAGGAATCCAATCACCATGGTGATCACGCCCCACCAGACGAAGTAGATGAAGGGCTTGGTGGACACATCCAGCGTGATTGCCGGGGTAGCCGGCGGCTGCGGATGCGAGGGCGACGACACCTGCAGGATGGCGGTGGACATCGCAAGGTTGTCCTTGTTGGCGTTCAGCCCCACCATCGAGATTGTGATATCGGTACCCGGCACCTGCACGGGCTGCGCGGCACCGTCACTCAACGCCCGGTAGGACGTAAGCTGGTACGTGGAGTCGCGCGTTGTTACCGCCATCACACCGCCCTGCAAACCCTCGGCCTGCGCGCGCGACATGTCGAACCGGACGAATCGGATCTTCACGGCGGTATCAAACGGAACCGAGGCGCTCTGCTCCTTGCCCAGCGTCAGCACGGGATCGCCGCCCTCCTGATCCAGGGCCTTGGGCGAGAGATACAGATCGCGCGTGGCGGTATGCGTGATTCCCGGCTCCAGAAAGGCCGACTCCCGCTTGTTGAAATCGCTCCAGAAGGTGATCGGCCGCACCGTATCCACGCTTCCGCCGGAGGCCACGGTTACGATGTGGGCATACTTCTCGCGATCGGTTTTCTGCAGATCGGTGCGCCGTGGTTCGATATACGTGAGCGTGTCGCCGAACACCACGGCAGGGCGTCCCTTCACAAGCCGCACGTGCTGGGTTACCGAGTACCGGGCACTGAAGATCACGCCCAGCACCAGTATCGCAATCCCGGCATGCGCCACGTACGCCCCAACAAAACGCGCGTTGCCACGCAGCACCTTCCAACCGGATTGCGCGTTCACCACCAGCGAATACAGCGCCGCGAATCCGAGCACTACGAACAGAGGGTCGTGAACGCCAAGCAATACCAACCCCACCGTGGCAACCGCGGCAATGCCGGCCGCGGACAGGGACTGGCGCATGAACTCCTGGCGCGGCGTGTTCTTCCATTTCAGGCGCAGGCTGAGCGCGTTCAGCAGAACGATGACAAGCGTGATCGGGAGCTGGAGTTCGTTGTAGATCTCGGCGGTAAACCCGGACTTCTGCATCCCGAACATCTCCTGCACCAGCGGCCAGCTTGTGCCGGCCAACACCACGAAGGTACAGGCGCCCAGCACGGCCGAGCCCAGCACCAGCGCGCTCTCGCGCGAGAGCACGCGCATCTCCAGCGAGGAGCGGCGCATGTCGGCCCAGCGGGCGATGATCATCACCACGCCGAGCAGTGTGAAGAAGATGACCACGGCTCGCAGCTTCAGCTCGAACCAATCACCGGCGGCCACGAAGCTGTGCACCGAGGTGTCGCCCAACACGCCGGAGCGCGTGAGGTACGTGGAATACAGCACCATGCTGAAGGTGATCACCGCCAGCACCATGTTGGTTTTCACCAGGCCACCGATGCGCGACTGCGTGTTGGTGGCCCCCACGCTGCCGGTACGTTTCTGCACGAGCATCGTGTGCACCATCGCCACGCACACCAGCCAGGGTATCAGCGACGAATTTTCCACCGGGTCCCAGGCCCAGTACCCGCCCCAGCCCAGGGTTTCGTAGGCCCACCAGCCGCCCAGCATGATCCCGAAGCCGAGGATCATCGAGGCCGAAAGCGCCCACGGCAGCGCAACGGTTATCCAGCGCTGGTAGTCGCGTTTGATAAGGCCCGCCATTGCAAAGGCAAACGGAACCGCCATCGAGGCGAAGCCCAGGAACAGAATCGGGGGATGGATGGTAAGCCACACATTCTCCAGCGTCGGGTTCAGGCCCCTGCCATCCTTCGGGATGAAGTTGGCCGGTATGTTCTGCTCGGGGAAGGCGGCGTAGATGGTTTGGAACGGTGCCTGCGAAATCAGCACCACCAACAGGCACACCATGATCATCATCCATGGCGCCATTACCTCGGCCTCGTAGCCGGCCCGCTGCGCATACCCCAGCACGAACACGCCGATAAGCCCGGTGAACAACGTCCAGAGCATGAAACTTCCCTCCTGCCCTGCATAGGCCGAGGCGAAGAGGAACCAGGGCTCCAGGTTACGCGAGGAATGCGCGTACACGTAGTTGTACTCGAACCGATGCGTGAGCACCAGAAACACCATCACCGCGCAGGCGAACATGAAGCTGATCACCGCGCCATGAAATCCGAAGCGGCCAATCCTGTACGCACGCGTGCTGCTGGTGCGTATTGCCTGCGCGTATGCGGCGCATGCAATCAACGACGCACCAAACGCGAAAGCGAGGAACAACGATCCGAGCGATCCGATCATAGGCCTTATTCTGGAAGCGGAGCCGCACAAGGAGGCCCCTATAATGGTTTTCGCGTTAGCTGCCGGCCGGGTCGGAGGAGCCCGACTGCCCACCCTTGGGGTAGATACCCTCACCGCCCGATTCGTATTTCGATGGGCACTTGGTAAGGATGTTGCTGGCCTTCAGCGAGCCGCCATCCACAACACCCGTGGCCACAATCGAGGTGGAAATCTCGAAGTTGTTCGGCTTGGCGCCCTCGAACACCACGGGCAACTGCCGTCCCTTCTGATCGCGCATCGTAAATCGGAACTGGTTGCTGTTCACGTCGTAGGTGCACCCCTGCTCCTTCACCCAGGTGCCGGCAATCTGCACCTTGCGGCCCGAGGATTCGGCCGTGGCGAAGTCCACATAATCAACCTTGTTGCTGTTGAAGGCAAACACCACACCCACCACCACCAGGATGGCAACAACCGCACCAACGATGTATTTCGGTTTCATGGTTACCACAGAGAAAGAGTTTTGATCCGTTCAACATGCGCAATGCCCGTGGGCACCGGCATTTCCGCGCCTCAGCGCGACACGCCTATTCGCCGGCATTACGCTCGATGCGCCGCAGGCGTGCGTCCAGCCGGTTCAGGTACACCAGTACGCCCACCAGGATGAGCACCGCGATGATGAGCACCACGTAGATCGAGTGATCGGTCAGGAATTGCATCATGGATCAAGATACCGAGTATCAATCGTGACGGACGACAGTACTGGGGATTGCCCAGCACACGCGCCCCGGACATTGTTGAACCTGTTGTTATGAATGCGCGATGCCGGCCTGTGCCAGGCGGCCCCGGTACTCGGCACGCAACACGCGCGCGGTAACGTTCAGCATCCAGAAGAACAGAAGCGTGAATGAGAAGAACGAAAGCGAGAACACGATCTGTTTCATCGGGTTCAACGCGTTCGGATCGCTGGAGATCACCGGCCCGGCATTGCCGCTTTCAAGCGATCCGGGATGCAGGCCGGTGGTCATGCGAGGGAACACGAAGATGAAGAACACCACCGGCATCAGCATCAGCACCAGGTACACGGCCGACAGGCGCGAGCGCTGCTCTTCGTTGGAAACCGCCGAACGCAGCGCGAAGTACGCACCGTAGATCACCAGCACCACGAAAATCGCGATCTGGCGCGGGTCCCAGTTCCAGAACTCGCCCCAGTTGAACTTGGCCCACACGGCGCCGGTTATCGTGGCCAGGATACAGAACACCGCGCCCACGGCCGCGGCCGAGGTGGCAATGATTTCCTGTTCCGGCTTGCGCTTGCGCAGCCATGCAATGGCGTATACAAAGGCAATAAACCAGGCCAACTGCGAAAGCCACGCGCTTGGCACGTGGAAGTACAGATTGCGGGCACGTTCCTCCAACCCCGGAATCAGCGGCAACGTTGCAATCGGATTTTTCTGCGCCAGGCTCTGTGCCTGGAAGGCCTTCGCCGAACGGCTGAAGCTGAGATTCAGGATCACCTCGTCGCCAACGGCCAGGCCATTGGCCGCAACCACCGAGGCGGCATCGGTAACACGCTCCACATTGCCCAGCTTGTCGCGCAGCACAATCGTGGTTGCGTTGGGCAGCTCGGCGATGGTGCCAAACACGGGCAGCGGCTGCTGATCGCCGCGCGCCATCGTCACCGTCGTGGCCGACGGGAAGTCACCGCCGGTAGGAATGCCGAAGGCCATCACCACCGTTGCCATCATCGTTACGATGGTAAGCCAGCGCCACCACGCGGGCTTGGCGCGCAGCAGACCGCCGGGCCAGAAGCCCAGAACGATGCTGAGGATGGTTGCGCCGCCTATCAGGAGTCCTTTCATGAGAAGTTACTCGCGCCAGATAAGATCGAACAGGAGATAGCCCGCCAGCATCACGCCAACGGCATACAGCGAAAGAAGCAGAAGATCATCGCCCATGGCCCCCAGATCGATGCCGGCGATGGTGCGGCGGAGAAGATCCACCCCAAGCACCACCAGCGGCAGGATAAGCGGGAAGC
>CBHYLN010000208.1:0-6908 GCA_966128725.1 uncultured bacterium
TATGCCACCACCGACGTGTACCGTCCGGCCTGCTCCACGGTGTACTTCACACGGTCCAACGAGCGCTTCAGATAACTGTCGTCGCCGAACAACGAAGCGGGCGGCGTGCCGATCGAGATGTCGATCATGGCGAGGATGCCAAACTGATCGCACAGCTCCAGCAGATACGGATGCGGCACACCATCGGCAAACCGAATCACGTTCACGCCCATATCCTTCATTGCCTGCACATCGCGCCGCATCAGGTCATACGGCAGCGTGCCGCCGAAGGCTTTGGAATCCTCGATGTACACAACACCCTTCACAGGGAACGGAGCCCCGTTGAGCAGCAACTGGCCGCCGCGCGCCTGCAACGATCGGAACCCGACATGCAGCACCTGCTCATCGATAACGGCGCCCTGATAACGCACCTGCAGCACCGCCTCGTACAGATTTGGATTGGCCGGCGACCACAGATCGGCGTTCGGCACCTGCACGTTCAACGCAACGTTCGCCGTGCGCTTGCTTTCCAGGTCGAACGCCTGTTCCGCATGCGCAACCTCCTGCGCCGCCACCGTATCGCTGCTACCGGGCTTGCGGATAGCCACGCTCAGCTCGAAGTTCGCACGATCGGCCGGGATGGTTACCTGGCCGGAACTGTCGCCCAATCGCTTGGCAATCAATCCCTTGATTGCCGAGCTTACTACCTGCACGTTGAACGTTGCCTGGGCCGAGGTGCCGTTCACCACGGTCTGGAAACGAACATCATCCACCCAAACCTTCGGCACGCCCACCAGCAGCATGTCGCGGATTATGCCGCCGTAGGTACGGTTACCCAACAGCAGTTTGCGCAGTGGCACGGTGGATGTGTAGTCCAGCCGATTGGTTACTTCAACTTGGATTGTATTGTTGGCAACGAGTTTTACCTCGTCGGGCATGACGATCGAAAACGGGATACCGCTTTCGTTCTGCTTGATGAACTGGCCGTTAACCGAGATGGTGCTCTGATACTGCACGCCGTAGCATATCAGCTTCCACCGATGTGTGGCGAGCATTTCCGGCGGGATTTTGAAGCTGCGGCGGAACAGCAGATTCTCACGGTTCAGGAACGAACTCGGGATCTGCACGTTTTCCCACGTGTCGCCTTCGTCGCGCGAGACCTGCCACCCTCCGTTCAACGATATAACCGAACGTGTGGAGGCCCCGGTGATCGAGGAATACACCTTGCTATCGGGCACCGGCGGAGCCTTGAGGAAATCCTCAGGCTGTGCCTGCGCATGTGCAGCAATCGTGGAAACGAGGAATAGAGCCAGCCAGAACCGAAGCGGGCGGATGTAGCTCACCAGCGTACTCTTACGGATTGAGGCGCCGGCGCCCGAAAGCGCGGCGGAACGTGACGGATGACCTGGGAATGTAGGGTGCGAGAGGGAGCTCGCATGCGGCGCAAAAGTACAAACGGGGGTGGCCAATACCAATCACTGAGGCGCAACAGTACGCAATGGCCTAGCGCAACGGCCGGCGATGGTGCGCACGGTACGGCCGAAGGCGCAGGCGGCGGGGCGGTTGATACTCCATTGTCATCACCACCGGAGCAGGCTCGCTGCGTGTTCCCTGGCGCTCCACGGTCACCGCGGCCAGCACAAAGGCGAGCGCCAATGCCAGCACCACGCGCCGCACCCCGTCAAGAACGGTAAGCTCCTGGCCTGCGGGATGCGGAATATGCGCGAACGCGATCATGGTCTTGTTTGTGAAATCCTGGCAGGCCTGTGGCCGCTGATGATCTGAACAACGAACCACCGGACGCCTTCGTGTATCCCCCCCGCCTTCCAGGTGCTTGCCGCGGCGAAGCAGACACGCCTGATGCTGCGGCAAACACGGCACCGCCGGCGACCTACGGCATCCCCATTGCCGCCAACACCATCGGCACGGTAACGGCGTTCATGCAGGCATGTGTGCCCAGCGGGCAGCGTTTGCCGCCGTGGATGCCGCATGGTCGGCAGGGCATCTGCCCCGGCCCAACCGCCACCGAATGCTTGCCCCGAGGTCCGAATCCGAACTCCGGAACGGTTGGCCCAAAAATAGCGGTGACTGGCGTGCCAACACTTTCGGCGAGATGCAGTGGCGCACTGTCGTTGGTGACAACACGATCGGCGCAGGCAATCACTGCAAGCAATTGCGGCAACGAAAGTTCACCCGCCAACACGGCATCAGGCCCCAGGCCGGCACTGGCGGCAATTTGCTCGCACAACTGGCGTTCGCCCGGGCTGCCAACCAGCAATGGCATGTGCCCGGCACTCCGCAGCGCGCGCGCCAGCCCCACGAAACCGTCGGCAGCCCAGCGTTTGGTGGGCCATACCGAGCCCGGAGCAATTACAACATGCCCGGCGGTTTCCCCTGCAAAACGCCCGCGTGCTTCGGCCAACGCAGCCGGCACCGGCACCAGCCAGGGATGCAGATGCTCCGGGTTGCCACGGATGCCGGCACGCCCCAGCAGCATTGCGTTGCGCTCGGTTTCGTGGAGGCTCAGGCGATACTCCACGCGGTCGGTAAGCAGCCACGGCGCATCGCTCTGCCGGAACCCGATCCGGCGCGGAATGCCCGCGCGCCTGGCGATCACGGCTGTACGCAGCGAACGATGCGGCAGGAACGCGGTGGTGTAGGTGGCGGCTTGCAACTCCCGGGCAAGGCGTGCGGTGCCACCGCTTGCACGCTTATCGAACCGATGAAGATACGCGACAGCGGGATGGCCCTCGAACAGGTCGCCGAACTCCGCGCGAACAACCAGGCCGATTTCAGCATGCGGCACTGCACCGGCCAGATACCGGAGCATGCCGCTGGCCAGCACCGCATCGCCCAGAAATCCCGTTTGAAGTATCAGAAGTCGTTCGGTATCGATAGCCATCGGTAACCGGCATTATCGCCGTGCGCGCCGTACGTTCAGGTGTCGTAGGATACGCCCGGTGTATTCTTCCACTTTCGATGTTGCCACACCCACTGCTCCGGGTGTTCGCGAATCACGCTCTCGAGCATGGCCACATAACGAGCAGTAAACTGGCGCGCACCTTCCGGCGAATCGTCCAGATCGCCGTATTCAAGGCGCCGCAGTTCCGCGCGATACGTGCCGTTGGCCTGGCGTACCGCAAATCCCACAACAACGTCGGGCCGGTATCGCAGCGCCAGCCGGGCCGGCGCGGAATACGTGTGCGTGGGCACGCCGAACATCGGTACGGCGGGTTCGTGGTCGGCCGCGGCCTGGTCGGCCAGCATCGCCACCACCCCACCGGCACGCAGCAACCGTGTTGTCTCGCGCGCGCCACGATCGGTTGGGATCACGCTGTTCCCGCGCGCGGTGCGCATACGGGTAAGCTGGCCAAAATCGCGTTGATGCTTCACAACAATCGCAAACGGTACGCCGGTGATCGCGGCGGCGCCAAAGGCAAGCAATTCCCAATTGCCAACATGCCCCGAAAGCAACAGTGCCCCGTTCGGCCCAAGCGTTTGCAGCAATTCCTCGTGTTGCACCGCCAGCACTTGCCGCAAACGGGCATTGCGCAGATGATGAAGCGTCGGAAGTTCCAGATACGTTGTCACAAGGCTGATCACCGACTGCCGGCCAATTCGCCGATGCTGCCTGCCGGACATCCCGGGAAATACCAGCGCCAGATTGCGTAATACAACCGTGCGGCGCACGCCCAGCCACCACAGCAACGAACCCAGCGGCCACGCGGCAATGCGGGCCGCGCCAAATGGCATCGCCCATCCAAACGGGCCAAACACGAAACGCCACAGCAACGACAGCACCATGCAATTCCCGGTTGATGGAGCCCTTAATCGTCCTTCCAGTTCCGATTCAACGGCGCCATATCGCGCTCCCAGTTCTCGTAGTGCACTTCCGACGGGGCCGTGGAATGCACCAGCTTGTAGAATCCGGTCTGCGTGCGATCCACGAACACGAACTCGTAGTTCAGGCCGCTGTACTTCCAGATCTCGTACGGCTTGCGATTGAAATCCTGGAAATGCCGATCCACGTTGTCGGGCTTGCCATACACAAGCAGGATCCGGCCCCGATCGCTGTCCCAGCCCTTCGGGGTCATCGTGGAGCTATATAAACTCCGGGCCTGCTCCACCCGCTTGTAGTACTCGTCGCGCGATTCGTTCTCGGGCGTGGCGGGATTCTCGTCGCGCATTGCCCAGAACTGCGTCAACATCCGTGCCTTCGGTTCGGCGCCCGACAGCGATTCCCACATGGTAATTTCGTTCGGCACCGCAATGAACTTCGACTTGGCGAACTCCTCGTTCAGCTCGGCCTCCTTCAGGCCGGCATACAACGGATCGACCCCGCCTCCGGTGGTATTGTAGGTTCGCTCGGCTGGCTTGCGGCGCGCGGCCAACACGCTGTCGATGCCGGGATTGACGAGCGTGAACCTGCGAGCCACCAGCACCGAATCGGTCGCGAACCGAGCGATCGCGTTGTAGACCTTGGCGATCACGTAATACGTCCCAGAGGGCAACGAGTCCAGCTGAATCGCATGCAGATCAACCACGGCAGGGCCACTGGCGCGCGGAAGGTCGATCTTCTCCTCGTGAAACACGCGACGCTGCTCGTCGGCCAGACGATAACGCACCGTGAACTCCGAGGTTGGTGTGTTGTTGGCGTTATAAATCTCCAGATACGTATTCAACACGGCAAACGGCGGGGTAATTGTCCCCAGCACATTCGGCATCACGGTATACCCGCTACGGTAAAAGATGCTGCCGGTATCGTTCGACGGGTACGCCTCAAGAACAAGCTTCAGATCGCTCAGAGCAAGCCGCGAGCGTGTGATCGCCGGCACCGGCATATCGAATGCAGCCGAATCGTACCGCGACGGCTCCGATACGTCGATGAATCGCGCCTTCACGTGGTACACACCCGGCCGCATGGCAATGCTCCGAATCCCCACCATCGGCTGCCCATCGGTCTCGCTATCCGGTTGCTGCACGGCTGTGGTCCACTGCACGTCCCAGGGATCCTTTCCCTGCTCGTCGGTAAACGTGAGCTGGGTCAGCAACTTTCCGATCATTGCTCCACTTTTATCCCGCCGGTAGGCCAGGATGCGATCGGAAAATCCGATCGTGAACTCAACCGCCGTTGTGGTATCGGTATCGGCGAACATCGAGATATCGTAGGCCACCGCAAACGGCTGGGCGCCCTGCGCGCTGGCCGATCGTGTGGCAACGCTGGCAGCGAGCACGACCAATGCCACAACGGCCATCGGGCGGGAGGTATTGCGCACCAGGCGCTGTATCGGGTTGAAGGTGCAATCAAGCCTGTTCATGAGACACCCTGGTATGGGAATGGATACGGACTGTCGATTGCGTTGCAGACAAGCCGCGCGCACCGGCACACGGGGATTCCAGGATCGGAACCGTTCCAACCATCGCTGGCTAAACAGCGGCGGGCCTGTACCGAAACGAGCGGATCGCTCATCTCGACCAGGCCCGCGCAGTCTGCTGCTCGGAACCGACGGCAGCCCAGTGATGGGTTACCGTCGCCGATCGTTATTGCATGGTTAGTTGAACCACACCGAGGCCGTGATCTGATTGACCAGCCCAAGCGTCTTATGCGGACGAATGGCATAGTCGATCTGGCCCAGGAACCCACCGGTCTGATAACGCAGACCCAGGCCGGCACCAAGACCATAGGCCTCCGATGTGCCGAAGTGGTAACCAACTCGAGCCGACAAGAGGTTGCTCCACAGGTACTCCGCACCCAGGGCAAGATACTCGCCGCGAGTTGAGGCCGTGGAGAACTCCGTTGAAACAAGCAGGCGATTGTCATCATCACCGTCCAACACGTCCGACGCAATGCCGGCGCGGAAGGTAAGCGGCAACGAGGCCTCGTTCGCCTCGGCCATGACGTCGGTGCTCTGATTGCCGGTTACCGGATCGAAGCCGCCCGTACGGACCAGGCCCGCACCGGTGTACTTCAACGGCGTCGACAGGTTCTGCACCACAAAGCCGATGCGCAACCCGAGGATTCCGGGCTTGTACATCGTGCCAACGTCGAAGGCAACGCCCGATGCGTTCTGCGTGGCAAAGGCAAGGTTGATGAACTTGCCGGTAACACCAAAGGAGAACTGCTCGGTGAGCTGACCAGCGAACGTAAGGCCAAGCGCCAGATCGTTCACACGGTACTTCTCGCCGGTGCCTTCCGGATTAAACAGCGTCGTGACCTCGATATCGTCCGAGCCGTAGCTCAAGGCGCTCAGGCCAGCCTTGTACGACTCACCCACCGGGAACGTAACACCCGCGAAGTTCTGCGTCATGCCGGCGAACAGCGAGCAGAAGCCGTACTGCGCGCTTGCTCCCTTGGTCAGCATGATGCCGGCGGGATTCCAATACAGCGCGCTCGGATCATCGGCAACGCCTGCATACCCGCCACCCATGCCCACGGCGCGAGCGCCAACCGGCAGATCCAGAAACGCTCCGGTTCCCGCACCCAGCTTCGAGAAGTCGGGCTTGGTTGTCTGATCCGGGTTATCCTGGGCCTTGAGTCCCGACGCCAGCGCTCCGATACCGAGCACCACCGCCAGACCCATCCCGTAGAGCTTTCTCATTGTTGTATCTCCAGATAATATGCTTCTCATAACGGTCAACGTCGGTACATGTGAACCCTTCCGGGGGGGGGCCCCGCCGCGCCCCCCCGCCCGCGCGGGGGGGGGGGGGGGGGGGCCGGGGGGGGGTTGTCCGGCCCCCCCCCGCCCCCGCCGCCCGTCTCAGCCCGCGATCCTGCCCGCTAACTCCACCAGGCGCCGCGCCTGGTGGCGGATCGCCTCCTGCACGGGCTCGGGGATCCCCTGCCCGGTGGCCGTCACGGTCACGCCGTACGGGTTGCCGCCCGACTGGAAGGTGACCGGATCGGTGTAGCCGGGCGGCACGAGGATGCA
>CBHYLN010000209.1:0-6838 GCA_966128725.1 uncultured bacterium
TTTCGGTTACGGCCAATCCGGTTTGGATGGATTCGGCGCCCACCCGCCGCGCAAGCTCCTCGATCAACCGCGAATTGCCCCCGACCATTTTGAAATCCATCTCGTTCTCGGGGCTCGACTCCAGATACTCCGACGCGGCCGCATAGGCCGACACATGCCGGATCGACTCGCCGAAGTCGGTGCTGTCCAACAAGTCACGCAAGCGCAGATCCTCCTGCGTGAACCCGATCTTCTCCAGGAATGTCCACCAGTCGATCGCATCCAGGCGACGCTTATCCGCCTCGGTGTAACGCGGGTATCGGCGCTTGAAGGCATCGAACGCCGCCACCGCCGCATCGGAGAATTTCCATTGCCCGGGGCGCAGCAACTCACCATCACGCAGCAATGTGTTCGCGAATCGATGGTCAACCAACGGGATCCCGAAATCGCTACAGAGTCCGCGAATCCGTTGGTGGCTGGCCCCCACCCATTCGGCCCCAAGCTCGCATAGCAGCGACGTGTTTTCCGGTAAGCGATGTGTCAGCACGCGGCCGCCAAGCCGGTCGCGCGATTCCAGAACAGTTACGCTCCAGCCGGCCTCCTTCAGGCGGTACGCGGCTGCCAGACCGGCCAGCCCCGCACCGATCACCACGCAGGAAGGCGCGTAGGCGCGCAGATTGCGCCCCATGAGGAACGGTGCACCAAGGGCCATGGTGCCTGCCTGTTTCAGGAATTCGCGACGTGTGCTCATGGGATAACCGGGTTGAATGCTACGGACGAATTGCACGACGGACCGGCGAAGCTAGCAAACGCAGCAGAAATGGCGGCGCCTTATCTGGAGCCTGAAACCGCAGGGCACGGCATCGGCGGCAACGGCATACAACGGCGCGGGGCGGCCCCGAATGTTCGGCACCGCCCCGCGATCAAACGTTCAACCTGAATGCCCGGCGCTACAACGCCCGCGTCAGGATTTCAACAGATATGCCGTGCAGTCGCTGGGCATCCGCGCTGTGTTGCCGCTGACGAACGTGGCCGTGGAGTATGCATCGGAAAGCAGTGCCGACGGCGCAATCGCCGTTGCGCTGAGCAGGCGCTCGGCCGGCCAACCGCGCTCCGGATTAAAGATGTGGCCGTAGCGATGCGCATGATACACAACGGTGCTGGCATAGTTGCCGCTGGTGGAGAGCGCCGAGTTACGCAGATGATATACACGCCAGCGGTCAGGGGCAACGCCCGGGTGTTCCACCGCGATCTCCCAGCCATCGGGTGATTCGGGCGGCGCGCCAACCGCCAGGAAGTCGCCGCTGAGCTCCAGCAGGCCATGGGCAATCCCCTCACGCCGCAGAATCTCGCCGCAACGATCCAGCGCAAAACCGACGGCAACACCGCCAAGATCAACAGAGGCCCCGGCACGCTGTAATCCCACACGCCCGTTGCCGCCCAGCGCAAGATGCCGGCTGCCCACTACGTCCAGCGCACGCTGTATCTCACGGTCGGTTGGCCGCGCGCGCCGTACGTGGGCACGGAACCCCCAGAGATCCAGCAACGGATTCACCGTAACATCAAATGCCCCGCGCGTGTGTTCGGCGATCGCCACCGAGCGCTGCAGCAGTTCGGCAAGTTCCGGCGAAACGGCAACATCGCCCTGGCCGGCCGCGGCATTAACGGCGCTCAGCTCGCTGTGCGGATCGAACACGCTGAGCATTGCCTCCAGCCTGCGCAGCTCGGCAAATATCTGGGTAACAACTGCACGGGCATGCACTGCATCGGGATGCGCCATCGTGACGTTTGCCACCTGCCCCATCACCCACGTGGAGTGCTGAACAAGCTCCAGGCGGTTGTCGCGCAACGGCGCGGCCCACGCTGACCTGCCGGGCACTATGCCGCCAAGCGCAGCCAACCCCAGCGCCTTCGCAAAGGAGCGGCGCGTAACGGAAAACATGGATGAATCGGTTGAACGCTTCATGGAATGCTGGAATTATACCGGCGTGTGCTCGGAAACGCGTGGCTTCTTCACAAGTTCGATAAACGACATCCCGAGCATGGCATACAGGCAGAGCGCAAACGACGCCGAGCTGAGTGTGAGCAGGTAGCTGAACGCCGGATGCACATACCGCATAAGCCACATCGAGGCAAACGAGACCAACAGCGCGACAAATGGTTCAACGATCAGCACGGTGCGCAAGCGGCGCGATCCCCGCGTACCAAGCGCGAACACGCATGCGATGGGCACAAGGAAGCTGACCATCGCCAACATGTGCGTGTGGGTGATGTTCAACATCTCGGGATAGGACTTCTCGAACTTCAGCTCGTCGGTGGCGGCCTCACCGGCCGTGGCCGAAGGCGCCGAAACCGATGCTGATGTATCGATAGCCACGGCAGCGGTATCTACCGCAGTCGGCGTTGCCGTGACTGCCTCGGCAGCCGAATCCGGCTGGTTGCCACGATAACGCTCCTGCACTCCTTTGGGGGTAAGCGATGTTGTGTTGGCAACGTACAGCAGCCCTGTGGAGTACCCCACGGTGAGCACGATCACAAACCAGAGTGCGATCAGCCGAAACTGCGGAGGAAGGGTTGCGAGCGTAAGCTGGCGGTGTGATTGCATGATCAGCGCAGCGCTCCGGCGGTTTTCAATTCGTTGAAAATGGCCATCACCTTGCGTGTACCGGCCGCAACAGCGTTCGAGCTGATCGTGGCCCCGGATATGTTGCGAATGTCCGCGCCAACCTTGTACGCATCGCGCGTGCCCTTGCCGCGGAACTGCTTGCGAAATGCCTCGAACTGAATCTCACCACCATATGGCTCGCGGTAGGCCAGTACTTCGAGATCCTTGATGTTGAGCGAGTTGTCCACCATTACGGCGTAGGTGATCATCTTTACCTTGCCTTTCACCTCGTCGATCAATCCGAAGCCAACACGACGACCGGAAACCGACACCGTGTAGTAGGTTATCGTACGAGCGCATGCAAGGCCTGAGGCCGCGCGCACTGTCGCGATCTGCGCATCGGTTAATGATGCCGTGCCAACGCTTATCGTGGCCGATGCACCAAACACCCGCAGCAGGCCGGCATTCATCTTCTCGCCGATGGTCTGTGCAGGCAAGCCGGTCACGGCTGCGACGAACATCAGGCAGGCTACAACGGTAGCAACGTGGAAAGCTCTGGATGTATGCATAATAGAGGGACGACAAAGCTACATCCCTGTAGGATTGATTCAAATACGGTTTACAACAAAAAACTTATTTGGACAAAGTTCAAATAACGATATGTTTGCGGCCGTTCGATCAACGTTATACCGCTGCGGTGGCTTCAAGCCCGTAATCGAACATCAATCAATTCCGACAGCTCACTCAACGTGAATCAAGCGCATATGACCTCGCAACGCTTCGGCGCCCGCCGATTGGGCAGTTTGTTCGTCCTCCCTCTCGCATTGTTCGCGATCTCGGCTTCACACTCCGCCGCCCAGACCGCCGCAGACCGTACGGGTGCGCCCGATAGCCGCACGGCCGACGAAAGCTCGGCGGCAACCGCCGTGGGCGGGTACGGAGAGATTGTCTACATCGAACCGGAAGGTACCGGCAAGGGCCACGTGGATGTGCCCCGCTTCATCCTTTTCCTCGAGCACTCGTTCAACGACGACATCAGCCTGTTCTCGGAACTGGAAGTTGAACACGTGCGCGTCGAAGGCGAGGAAGAAGGCGGTGAAGTTGCGCTGGAACAGGCGTATCTCCAGTACCATGTGAGCGATGCCTTGAACATCCGTGCCGGTTTGCTGGTGCTGCCCACCGGGATTGTCAACGAATTCCACGAGCCCCCTTCCTTCAACGGCGTGCAACGCCCGGCGTTCGACCGCGTGGTAATCCCTACCACATGGCGTGAGATTGGTTTTGGCGCCGTGGGGCACATCAATGCCGTTGAGGGGTTGCAGTATCGCGCCTACGTTACGTCCGGACTGAACGCCGCTGGATTCTCCGGCAGCAGCGGCATTCGCGACGGTCGATTGGAAGGCGCAGAGGCTGAGATGCAGAGTCTGGCCGTATCCGGCCGCCTGGAATACCTCACCGACGGGCTTCGCGCGGGCGGCTGGTTGTATTACGGCGGAAGCTCGTTCGGCAACGACGGAATCGCCGAGGGACTGTTCGGCGCTCCGGTACTGATGTACGGTCTTGACGCCCAATACACGGTTGGGGAGCTTTCGCTTCGCGGCGTGCTTGTTGGCGCCAGCGTTGCTGAAGCCGGCAAGATCAACGATGCATACCATGCAATCCGTGATTCCGCCAGCGGAACGATTGTGGGCTACGATGATCCGATCGGCTCGGCAATCGGCGGCGGGTATGTTGAGGTTGGCTATAACGTAGCGCCGTTGCTTGTGAAGAACACGACGCATCAGCTCACCCCCTTCGTTCGCTACGAACACTTCAACACGAATGCCTCGATGCCCACCGGGCTCACCGCAAGCAAGGCATTCGATCGCTCGAATATCGTGGCCGGCCTGACCTACAAGCCGACGTTCAACACGTGTGTGAAGATGGATTGGACGATGATCGACGACGCAACCGACGCCAAGATTCCGGGCACATTTGCGCTGGGAGTGGGCTACAACTTCTAATCCGGGCATTCAGGGACCTTTCTCCCTTGAATGGACTGGAATGTCTGAATGGGCACGCACACTGGGAACCGATCCGGATGTGCAGCCTGGCAGCAACAACACAGGGCGGGAACTTGGGGCAACATCCCGGGTTCCCGCCCTGCTTCGTGACGGGCCGACGGTGCGGAATCGCCGAAGCTTGAAAAAAAGATGCAGTGACGCTTCTCAAGCGTTACCCAGCCGACACATCGTGGATCATTACTTCCAGACGGCAAGTTGGAAGGGACGCCCGCTCAACGGAGCAGCACATGGGGGTCCAGCACCGGTGGTAAACCCCACGGGCGCTCCTTCGGAAAGCCGTCGGGTGGCTTGTGAATCGAAAGCCGACTGATTCACAACGACGCACTCCAGCACTGCCTTCGAGGTCGGCGTCATTATCCGAGAGGATGTCATGCTCACAAGATTTCTTCCATTCGCCGGTGCATTCGTGCTCGCGCTCGGCGGCCTGGTGACGGGATGCCAGGACTCCCAGCCCATCAGCCCGCAGTCGTCGAGCACAACAACGACCACTGCGGATCCTTATGCAGTTTACAACACGGATGTCGCCAGCCTGGGCGACCTCAGCGACGTTCGCTCGTTCGACGAGATCATGAACGATCCGTCGCTGTTGGCCCCGCCTCCGGGTGATCCGGGCCGTGGCGGCCGAGGTGGCGACGACACGCTGCACCATGGTGGCGATGACACACTGCACCGTGGTGGCGGTGATACGCTGCACCGCGGCGGCGACGATACACTGCATCGTGGTGGCGATGACTCGCTGCATCGCGGTGGACGCCGTGGTAACGATACGGCGCATCGCCGTCCGGACACCAATCAGCGCCGCCCGGACACTACGCATCGCCGTCCGGATTCCAACCAGCGCCGCCCTGCACCGCCCAATCTGCGTGCGATTATCCCACAGCTTCACCTGAGCCCAGCGCAGGATTCACAGATCAAGGGTTGTATCCGCGATCTGAACGATTGCCTGCACTCCAGCGAAGAGCGCTATCGCAATGCGATGAAGGATCTCCGCGACGCACTGCAGGCGGACCTCCGCGAAATCCGTGCCGCCGTTGAGAATGGCCGCATTACGGCCGAGGAAGGTCGCCGCCTGTACAACCAGAAGGTTGCAGCCTACCGCGAGGCAGCTCAGCACCTGACCGACGGCTTCAACCGTGCCCAGCACGAATGCTATGTCGAATTCGATCATTGCGTCCGCTCGCACCTCAACCGTGAGCAGATCGGAATCTGGGAGCGTCTGTTCCGATTCTGATCCGCGGCAGTGCCAACAGTACAGCGTCGGCCGAGATGCCGATGCCTGATACATCTTCGGGAGGGGCGGCTCAATGCGAGCCGCCCCTCTCTTTGTTTGCGCAAGCCCTTGCTCGCTGGTACATTGGGTTGTCGTATGGAAATAGGTTGCTTTCTGTTCGAGGCCCACGATCCCGAATGCTCAACCATCGCGCCCGGCAAGGCACGATGGTTGCGGCGTTATACCCCGCTTGGCAGCCGCGTTACCATGCATCTTCTACTGCCGTGGGTGCTGATGTGTGTTGCAATGCTGGCGCCTGAGCGCTCGGCCGCGCAACAGGACACAACCGACGGCAATATCCGGGTCGGTCTGGCGGCAGACGTTGGCCTTTTCGGCCGTAATGGTGCCGAGTTGCCAATTTTTCCAGGCGGCGTCGGCTGCGGTACGTTTTCCGATGCGGCAGTTACACAAACCGGCCTTGCGGCGGAAATCCAGGCGCCTTCGCTGCTCGCGTTCATCGGCTCGGGCTGGGGCGCAAGCGCCCGGCTGGGCTGGTTCTCCAGCCGATCACATTTTGCCGCCACGCCATCGCGCGATCCCGTGTTTCCCGATCCAACATCGGGCCAGCCTGTCTTTATCGAACATCAGTACCACCTTACCTCGGAAACACAACGCGTACAGCTTGCTGCACAGATGCGGTACGAGTTTGGATTCAATCTATGGCTGAGCGCGGGTGCCACGGCCGGCATCCGTGTACGAACGGTGAACCGCCGTACCGACAGCGTGATCGGCCCCGACCAGAGTTTTGCCGACGGCGAACGTGGCAAGCCCATTCTGGATCCCGCACCGGATCCCATCCCCCGCACCTTCTCGTTGGGCCTTATCGCTGAAATCGGCTATCAGTTTACCGTTGGACACCGGGTAACCCTTGTGCTTCCACGGGCTACCGTGCGCACGGAGTTGCTTAGCAACTTCGCGGAT